>JAYWEH010000288.1:0-4570 GCA_043780025.1 Deltaproteobacteria bacterium | reverse complement strand
GCCGGCAAGGCTCTGGTTGCCGAGCGCCGCCCGGGGCCCTATAGTCGTCCCGTGTGAGTGGAACCCTCCAGGGCGCCACCCACACCATCCTTCGCTGGAGCCGACGTCGTCATCGCGGTCGCGGAACGATGGCGCAGCTTGAATCACTAGAAGGAGTCGGCAATATGGACACGCTCTACGACAGTCGCGGATCCGCAACCGCGTACGTGGACGACGATGGTACGTCCATTTATTTGTACAATGGCTCCGCCGTCGGTTGGATTGACCAGGTCGATGTGTATGCCTACACCGGTCGCTATCTCGGATGGCTGCAGGATGGGTGGTTCTTCGATCGATCCGGTAATCGCGCATTCTTCACCGACGCGACGAAAGGCGGTCCCGTCAAACCGGCGCGTTCGGCTCGGCCGGCACGCGGAGATCGGGACGCCAGACGTGTGCGAGGAACGCGGGAGACAAAAGCATCACGGCCTGCGTGCGCTCTGTCGTGGGCGAACTCGTCCGGTACCGAATACTTCAACCAGTAGCGAGGGCGTCGTGCCGTCTTGGGCGCGCTCCAGTCAGCGTGCCGATCCCGCACATGCCCTCTCGGCTCGTCCATGTTAGGGTCAGCTCGCTCGGCAAATCCCTGCCGCTCAACCGACCGTGGAGGTCAGCGATGCTCAAGAAGATTCTCCTCGCGCTATTGGCTGTTGTCGCGGTGTTCGCCCTGGTGGTTGCCACGCGTCCCGCGAAGTTCCACATCGAACGGAGCGCCGAGATTGCCGCGCCGCCCGCGGTGGTGTTTGCGCTCATCGATGACTTCCATGCGTGGCAGGGTTGGTCGCCCTGGGAAAAGCTCGACCCAAACATGAAGCGGGAGCATTCGGGCGCGCCCAAGGGCAAAGGGGCCGCGTACAGTTGGTCGGGTAACGAGGACGTGGGCTCGGGAAGCATGGCCATCAGCGAGAGCACGCCGCCGGAGCGCGTGCAGATTCAGCTCGAGTTCAAGGAGCCGTGGCAAGCCAGCAACGTCACGACCTTCAGCGTCGAACCCGCGGCGCAGGGCTCGAAGGTGACGTGGTCCATGGACGGCGAGAACAACTTTGGCGCCAAAGCAGCGTCGATGTTCATGGACATGGACGCCATGGTCGGTAAGGACTTTTCGACCGGTCTCGCCAATCTCGGTGCGATCGCCGAAGCGACAGCCGCCAAGCAGGCTGAAGAGGCGCGGCTCGCCGAAGAGGCGAAGCAGGCCGCCGAGGCCAAGGCTCAGGCCGAAGCCGCCGCCGCAGCGGGCACCGCAGAACCCACTCCAACGACGGCGCCCGCCTCGGTGCGGCAGTAGTTCGGCTCCCAGCGCCTGATCTAAGCGTCGAGCTGAATCCCTGCGTACAGCTCATCGACGCTCAGCCGGAGCTCGGGCGTCTCGACCTCTACGTGTTGACCAGCGCGGTATTCGCGTTGTGTCCACCCGTCAGGGTTGCGCGCAATCACGGTGACCTGAGGGCGGCGATGAGACACGAGCAGGACCGCTGAGACGCTTTCGCATTGTTGATAATGGTTGAGCTTCTCTCCGCGGTCGTAGTCCTCGGTCGAGTTGCTCGTCACTTCGACCAGGATCGTTGGATTCGTGACGGCGTTGCGGTCCATGACGGACACCCGGCGTTCGCCGCAAACCACAGTGACATCGGGAAAGGTTGAAAGATCGGTGGAGTCGATCCGCACCTTCAGATCAGAGGATGATACGCGACAGTGGCCGAGCAGCGCGTTTCCCAATAGCCGGGTCATCGACGCTGCGAGGTCCGCGTGCGCAGGTGTGCCCCCGGCCATCGCATAGATCTCACCGTCGCAGTACTCGAGCTTTACCCCACTGACTTCCAGCGCCGCCAAGTAGTCCTGGTAGCTGTGGTGGAGCCGGCGCGCGGTGGTCATGCTCCGAGTCTAACGCCTGGGACTTCTTCTGCGGTCAGAACCTGTGTGCGGTCGCTCGAGGCGGCCAAGCGGCCAACAGGCCAGGGCTCGTCATGCACCCGAAAGTAGCTCTCCGAGGGTCGGCAAGGCTTCGTGCAGAGGTAGGACGCGAATGCCGTCGACCTCGTACGCGGCCTTGCCGCCGTAGAGCAGGAAACACCGCGCCATCGGGTAGTCACCCGAGAACAAGCGCAGTGTATCGAGATCGCGGGCGCGGTACGTCGAGGAGCGCTTGACCTCGAAGGCGAGCAGCCCTCCCTTCCCATACAGCACGAAGTCCACTTCCTTGTGGTCGCGCGTGTGCCAATAGTGGATCTCATACCCGAGAGCCAGGTTCTCGTTCGTCGCTCGCAGCTCCTCGAGCACCAGCGTTTCGACGGCGGGCCCATCAATCTCCTCCGCAGAGTCGAGGGGGCCTCTTGGTCGTAGCGCGCGATAGACGCCAGCGTCGAACAAGTAGAACTTTCGATGCGAGAGCAGGGGACGTTTGGCACGCCGTGCAAACACCGGCAGTCGAACTGATAACAGCAAGTCATCGAGCAGGTCGAAGCTCGACAGGTAGGCTGCCGGATCCGAAACGCCGTAGACCATTGGCAGTTGCCCGAAGCGCAACGAGTGCCCGAGATCGAACTTCTCACCGAGCTCTCTTGCAGTGAGGGGGTGGATTGCCAGCGTGCGAGCTCGGCATGCGAGCAAGTTGGCGCCGCCGCGCCGCAGTTTGCGCGCGCTCGAACCGGTGAGCGCGAAGCGCCGACGCCGTTTTTCGATCAGCCGATGCACTTCGTTGAGCAGCCCCGGCAGGCGCTGAATCTCGTCGATGACGCTGTTGGTCGCGCGCTTTGCCAGCGCGAGCGCTTCGAGGCGGTCGGGGTGGGCCAACAGCTCCGCGTAGGCCCGAGGTCCAGCAGATCGATGCTGAAGGCCTCCGGCAACCGCGCGCGCAGAAGCACATCGAGAGTTTCCGCGCTGAGGAGATCGCGGAGAAGTTGCGCCGGCTTGAAGATCAAGGTGGCCATCGACAAGCGCTCCTACGACACCGCGCTGAAGGTCTCTGACGAAACGTTCGCCGCCGTCAAGTTGAAGCCGAGCCGCTTCCACGGTGAGTGGAACTACGCGATTGGCTGACGGCTCCCGTCGGAACGGTTTCCCCAATTGGCGGACGCCGCCTAAGAGATCGATATCACAACGAAATCAAGTTGATCGGTGCTCTAGCAGTAGTGCTATTTGCTTAACGCGAGTTTGATTCCGAGCCCTACAAATACGGTTGCCGTAAGGCGCCTAATTACACCACCGGCGGACCCGCCTGACCTCAAGCGATGGCTGACGCGGGCGGCAGCGACGGCCAGAAACGCACCCCAGAGCGTGCCGGTGGTAATGAAGAGCGCGCCGAGAAATAGGAACGCAAAAATTTTGGACTCCGCTTCTGGGGAAACGAACTGTGGAATGAACGCCAAAAAGAAGAGTGCAACTTTCGGGTTGAGTACATTCGTGAAGAGACCGGAGCGAAAAATTGTCCACGAGTTTGCGGGCTGAAAGCCCGCAATCTCTTTGGGCGTCGCGGATCGCTCCAACCACATATGCAGCCCCAGATAGACGAGATAGCCTGCGCCCACGAGCCTGATTATCGTGAATGCAGCGGGTGATGTTGCCAACAGCGCCGATAATCCGAATGCGGCGGCCATCGTGTGAATAGCTGAACCGCAACTAATGCCGATACCAGACAGTAGACCTGCTCTAGTGCCCTGAGAGGCACTTCTGCCAAGAATGTAGATAGTATCCTGACCGGGAGTAATATTGAGCAAAAGCGCGCTCGTTAAATACAGACCGATATTTTGAGTCCCAAACATGGCTTTCTCCGTAAAACGCCGACCATAAGGTCTCTCGGACGACCAGTACATGGCGCTTAAGGCAAGGCTCGCGATCACGCGTCAGCAGACATGCCGCCCACTTTAGGGTCCGTCCGCAAATTAGTGAACCATCTCTAGTTCGCGGTGGTCCATCTTCGGCTGCAGCCCGAGGTCTGTCGGTTCCATAATTTCCGGACGGGCTCTAACCGTTGGAATTGCGGTCTATTTATTGGATGCCCTGCAGAGCCTCACGGCTGCACTTTGATCGCCGTGAGCTCCAGGCGGGCGCGCGCGGCTTCGAGCTTGGCGTTCAAGACTTCATGGCGCGCTTGCACCAGGCTGCGCTGAGCGCCGAGTACGCGCTCGAGCGTGTCACTGCCGGAGCGATAGTGGTCTTCGGCTTCGGTGAGCATGCTCTGGGCTATGTCGAGGAGCTTCTGGGCGAGCTCGAGGCCGACGTCCGCGTCGTGGGAACGACGTTGGAATGCGCGCGCCTGTTCGTCGAGATTGCGCTTCAAGGCGCTGAGCCGCGCATCGATGCCGCGCGCCTCCGCCCTGTGCACGGCGGCTTGCGCCGCTTGTTGGCCTCCGTCCCACAAGGGCACGCTGAAGGAGATGCCGGCGCGGTAAACGGGCAGCACCTGATCGAGCTGACCTTGAATACCGAGCTCCGCGGAAGCGTCGAGCGCGGGTGAGGTGGCGCGCTCCGCCGCCTCGGCGGCGGACAATGCGGCGCGGTGTTTCAGCTCGAGCGCACGCTGGGCGGCGAGCTC
>JAYWEH010000287.1:0-4594 GCA_043780025.1 Deltaproteobacteria bacterium | reverse complement strand
TCCGTCTTGCGCAGCCAAAGCAATGGTGTAAACTCTCGACCTGGAAACGTTTCCAGCTTTTGCACTCCAGCGGGAGTTAGCCATGAAGATTCGTCTGTCTGTGCGTCGAGGCTCGCTGGTGGTTGCGCTATTCGGCGCCCTTTGGGGCTGTGGCGCCGCTGGCGACAGCGGCGCTGGAAACGGCGGCGCTGGCGCAGAGTCCGGCAGCGGGGCCTCTGATTTCTTCGCGGGCGACGGCGACTGCATCGGCGCGGATTGCCCGCTTTCGGGATATGTGCCGCCCGGCTGCGGCGACGGAGTGTATGCCGTCGACGAGGCGTGTGACGACGCCAACAGAACATCGGGGGACGGCTGTGCCGCCAATTGTCTCGTGGCGGAGCCGGGCTTCAGCTGCGTCGCGCCGGGGGAGCCATGCCGACCGATCGCTCGCTGCGGAGACGGCCTGGTGGCGCGTTCGGAGCAGTGTGACGACGGCAATCGAGCGCTCGGCGACGGCTGCTCCGAGCGCTGCCGCATCGAGATCGGCAGCAAATGCGAGGGCCAACCCAGCGCGTGCAGCCCGGCCGTGTGCGGAGACGGCGTCCCGGAAGGCGCGGAAGCGTGCGACGACGGCAACGCGCGGCCGTTCGACGGCTGCTCGACTATCTGCCTCAGAGAACCGAACTGTCAGGGCCTTTCGTGCACGTCCGAGTGCGGTGACGGCCTGGTCATCCTCGAGGAATGCGACGACGGAAACCTCAACGACGGGGACGGCTGCTCGAGCTCATGCACAGTCGAA
Source organism: Deltaproteobacteria bacterium (assembly GCA_043780025.1). Lineage (GTDB taxonomy): Bacteria > Myxococcota_A > Polyangia > Polyangiales > Polyangiaceae > SZUA-265. Next base: position 3,816 of record JAYWEH010000287.1, on the reverse strand, counting down.
GAGGGCGTCACCTGTTCGCAGGAGTCGGTCTGTGAACGCATCAACGGGCAGTGCGTGCTGCGCGTACCGGCCATCTTCAGGGATTTTTCGGAGGGCCACCCCGACTTCGGCGATCACCAGTGCAACGGGCTCGCGCTCGGCGCCGTCGCTCCGCAACTCGACGCGCTCGGCCACCCCACGCTGAGCGGTGGCGCGGGCTCACAGCTCGCCTGCCTGAGCGACGCTGATAACTTCTCCGAGTGGTACACGGAGACCGACCAGAGCGTGACGCTCGTCGGTGAGCTCGTGCTGTTCGACAACGAAGCCGGCGGTTACGTCAATCGCTACGGGGCAGAGGGCCAGCAATTTGAAGCCGTTGATCCGGCGAGCGAGCGGAATGGCGGCGCCAACGCGGCCGAATGCGCGACGGCGTGCGTGACCGATGCTCAGAACGGCCAGGCGCCCCTGTTTGACAGCCCGCTGCGCTGCGAAGACGTTTGCCGCCCCATCGATCAGGAGCGCTCGGGCCTCGTCTCGGGCCCCCTCAGCCAGCTGCAGGGGGACCTGAATCGCGCCTCGGACGCCGTGCCACGCGATGAAGCCTTGGTCCTCGCGATCGAAGCCGACATCGCATTGGTGCAGGGGCAAATCGCGGAACGCGAAACGGCACTCGCCGACTGTCAACTGGACTGCGACGCTGACCTCGCCGAGCGAGCGGCGCGGTGTACCGCCACCTGCCAGCCCTGCAGCAACGACGCGGCGCGCTTCTGCATCGGCGCTCAGGCCGTCAGCTTCGATGGCAACCCGCTGTTCTTCCCGGTCGACTCGGTCACCGGCGACACGGCAAACAGTGCGCCGGCAGAGCTTCCGGCGCAATACGGCTACTCGACGTTCCCGCAGGAATCCGAGATCATTCCCAACGCGCGGAACCACAATTTCTTCTTCACGAGCGAAGTCCAACATTGGTTCCGCTTCGACGAGAATACCAACGCGACGCTCGAGTTCCTCGGCGACGATGACGTGTGGGTGTTCATCAACGGCGTCTTGGCCGTCGACCTCGGTGGCATCCATGCCCCGGCATCGGGCTCCGTCGTGATCGACGCCGCCGCGGCGACGCTGACCACCACCGTCTCGGACGGCCTGGACGGCGGAATTTCACAGGCTGCCGTGCGCACGACGACGGACTTTGGGCTGGCCCCCGGCAACGTCTACCGCATCGGCATCTACCACGCGGAGCGGCAGCTTTTCGGCTCGTCTTTTCAGCTGACGCTGGCGGGGTTCGAGGCGACGCCGAGCGAGTGTAAGGCGAAATGTGGCGACGGCGTGCTGAGCTTCGGTGAAGAGTGTGACGACAGGCTCAACAGAGGCGGATACGCCGCCTGCGCGCCCGGTTGTGTGCTTGGGCCCTTCTGCGGTGACGGTATCCAGCAAGCGGAGTCAGGGGAGCAATGTGATGTCGGTCCCGGCGGCGACGGGATTTGCCGCGGCTGCCGCCTGGTTCAGATCCGCTGAGGCGCGCCGCGTGATTGCGTGAGCGCCCAGAGCGCCGCGCTCGTGTGGACGCGCAGGGATTCGTACGCCGTGCCGTCGTCGAGGCACAGCTCGGCCAGCAAGTAGCCGAGCGGCTCATGCCGGTAGAAAAGCGGCAAGGCAACCCACGCGGATTTCTCGCCGCGCAACCACTCGACCTCGGGTACCAGCTGGTCCGCTCTGAACGCGACTCTGGGTGGCGGTGAGCCAGCCTCTGTTCCGGAATAGAAGAACGCTCGCGCCGTCGCGCCTTTGGGATCTGCTCCCTTGGGGTCTGCTGTAGCCACGAATTCCACGCCCACGAGCCTGCACTTCCCGAGCTGCTGCGAACCTTTCTGCAAGGCCTCCCCGAGCTCCCGCTCGTCGCGCGCGTCACCCAGCAAGGTCCCCAAGTTGTTCGTGATCAGGCCCTGCTGGTCGGCGGCCAGGAGCCGCCGCGCTTGACCGAGCAACACGGCTTCCCCGGTGATGGTGCGAGCGGTCTGCAGCAGGTCTTCAGCCAGCGCCCATTGGACGTGGTCGCCTGCGACACAGGGTAGGCAATGGAGCCGTATCGCCGAAAGTACGTTGTGGAATCGCCACGTTTCCCCGTGCCGGTCCGACGCCGAGTGCTGCAAGAGCTGCCGAACCTGGTTTAGAAACTCAGCGCCTTTTACGCCGCGAATCTGCTCGATGAACGAGTCCAACAGCACTTCGCTCCAGCGAGGCAAGACGTCATAGGCGCCGGCAGAAGCAAGCGAAAGCTGCGCCAGAATGTCGTCCCGGTGGCGCATGAACTCGAGCACGCTGCTGCCCCGCGCCGCCTTGCGCCGCTGCATCTCGGGAGCCGCCGCCTGCGCCTCCCCGCAACCGCACGAGCGCCGAAACACTGGCCGCGTCTCGTAGCGCGTGACCGCGTCACAGCGCTGCCCCGAGAGCTGGGCGACGAGACCGGTGACCGCGCCCTCAGCCAAGCGCTGCAATGGCTGCTCGACAGTGGTCAGCGGAGGCGAGCAGAAGTCCGACTCGATCACGTTGTCGAAGCCGCACACCGCGATCTGCCGAGCCAGCTCCGGAGGGTAATGGCTCAAGGCCTCGAGAGCACCCATCGCCATGGCGTCGTTCGCCGCGACGATAGCCCGCGGGCGGCGCCCCCGCTCTTCGATCAACAGATGTAGAGCACTCTGCCCGGACGCTGACATGAAGTCGCCAAGGACGACGTCTTCCCGCGGCAGCGGGATGCCGTGACTTTCGAGCTCGTCGCGAAATGCACTCAGCCGCTCGTTGCCCTCTTCGCTGGTGGTGGTGCCGCCAATGAAGGCCAGGCTCCGGTAGCCGTGGTCGACCACGAGGTGACGAGTCAAGGCTCGCATGCCGTCCCGATTGTCCACGAGATAGCTGGGAATGCCCTCGAGGCTAGCGCCGATGCTGCACATCGGCATGGGGCGAAACCGTTCGAGGAACTCGCGTACCTGATCGGGCCGAGCCTCCCGCATCATCGTGCCAGCGAGGATGATCACCCCATCAAAGCGGGCCTGCGAAATCAGCGCGTAGATGCGGTTGCGTTGCTCTGCGGCAAACGAGGTACCCCCGATCACTCCGCCTGGGAATACGACGAGGCTGAGCCCTCGGCGCGCGCAGGCTTGGCGGGTGAACCGCACAAGCGTCGCCTGGTACGCCGCGGCGAACGAGTCGAGCACCAGCGCGATTCGAAGCTGACCGCCGGGAAAAAAAGCCACAACGCCTCGAAGCGTACCCGCGTACGACCGCCCCCACAAGCGCGCGGGTCACCAATTTGGCGCCGCTTTTCACGTCGGCGGGCTTTGCGCCTGCTCGCGACGCCCCATTTCGGCAGGCCCATTCAGCCCGAATGGGGACGTGACACATCTCGTGTGGCGTTCCAGAAATAGCCATCGCTCGCAGGTGACGGCTGACGTTCAAGCGCCGGTCCGGCCTGACGTTCATCGACAGCGACCAAATTGCGGACGCTGATCCCAAGGCGCTCAATGTGTTGCATCGAGGTGTGCAGGTCATTCACTGAGCACCCTGGAGCGCCTGGGAGAAGTGCCACAAGACGCCCGACGGATCGATGAAAGCGCCTCTCCGAATCCCCGATGCCGGTTCGTCTCGAGGGGCTGACATTCGAACCACGCCCAGTAGTCGTTCCGAAAGCTGGAGGCCCTGTAGAGCAGCCCAAAAGGAGTCCACATCGGCGACGCGCAAATCCAGCATCATGTTTTCCGCCCACTCCTTGACAAAATAGTCTTGCAGGAAAAACGTGAAGCGACCGGCTCGAAACAGCACCAGTTTGTCCGACGACCAGGCCTC
>JAYWEH010000286.1:0-4597 GCA_043780025.1 Deltaproteobacteria bacterium | reverse complement strand
GCGTGGGATCGTTCGGGTCCCCAAATACGGTGAGGCCGTCGTTGCTCGGGGGCGAAGCCTGCGAGCTGCAGCCGAACGCAACGAGCGCCAGCCCGCCGAGCAGCGCGACAGAGTGGACATTGACGTGTCGGACGCAGCGCATGGTACTCCGGGGGTGCTCGCGCGCGCCGAGGGCGGCGACGCGACGAAAATGAGAGATCCGCGAGAGAATAGCAATCTTCCCTCCCGCATGGAATCGGTTCCAGTCCACGGCGCATCGCGTCGCGCTGATTTCGCCGATCGGCTTCCGTAACGCTTGACCCCGTTCCTGAAAGGGCGGACTGGGCGCTTCGAAAGTTCCGGTAACGTTGCAAACCAGGGCTCTCGGGAGCCCGTTGTGAGGCCCACGCCGACGAAGCCCGAGGTGCTCTCGGCGGTGTCGTTCTCGGTGCGAGCCCTGGGGGCAGCGACGAGCCTAAGTTCGAGCGCGCTTTCACGTGAGTTGCGCTCGGGTCAATCGCGACGCCTACGCGGGGCCGCGCGCGCTGCTCGAGCGCGCGCACAGCTCGTGCACCACCGCCAGGACTTCACCGCTGGTCCAGGGCTTGCGCAAGAGACGCAGCCCGGTCCGTTGCACTCGTTGCAGCACGTCGTGCCAGGAGTAATCCATGTACGCGCTGCAGATGGCGACCTCAAGCGTCGGTTGCACGCGCAGGAGTTGGGTCGTGGTTTCAATGCCGTCCCAGCCGGGCATCCGCATGTCGACAAAGGCCATACTGAAAGGTTTGCGGACCTTTCCAGCGTGCTGCACCAGGGAGAGCGCGCTCTGGCCGCTCTCGGCGAAGCTGAGCAGGTATTCCTTGTGCGGGCCGGCGGCGGCGCTACGCCCGAACAGCTCACTTTCGAGCGCCGCCAGGGCTCCGTCTGATTTCTTGCCGCTCAGGACTTTTTGGAAGTCCCGATGGATCGCGGCGTTATCGTCGACGATCAGGATGCGGTGGAGGGCGCCACCGGAATGCTGGACGGTCATGATTCTGTCTGCTTGTGAGAGTGGAGGGCAGCGCCGGCGCGGCTCGGCGGCGAGGAACGCGGCATTGCAGTGGCGGGTAACTCGAGTATGAAGGTAGCTCCCTGTCCTCGCCCCCCGCTCTGGAAGGTGAGCTGGCCCCCGAGCTCCTTGGCGGTGAGCACGCTGTTGTGGAGGCCAAAGCCGTGGCCGTCCTTGCGCGTGGTAAAGCCATGCTGGAACAGCCGCGGCGCATCTTGTTCGGAGATACCGATGCCGTTGTCTTCGATCGCGAGCCGAACCTGGCCGGCAAGTCCGGGCTGGATGTAGGCCACGAGGCGTTTGTTGGGGCCCTGTCCGTCGTCGAGAGCGCGCAGCGCGTTGCTGATCAGGTTGACCAGGATCTGCAGCACCCGGTGGCGATCGAGCAGCACCGCCGGCAGCTCGGCGAACCGGGTGATCACCTCGACGTTGCTCCGCTCGCACGAACTCCTCGCAAGGAGCAAGGCATCTTCCATCAGCTGTGGTAGGGCACACCGCTCGGCAGCCCCTGCCTTGGCGTAGGTCTGCTGGCGCCGGACGATGGCGCCGACGTGGCCCAGGTGTTGATCGAGCTGGGTCAACTCGCCCGCGATCTGACCCTGCTGATCGGAAAGCTTCGCGGCGACGTGGCGGAGGTACTCGAGCACGCGCGGCCCGCGCGGGTCGCTGCGGAAGAATTCGGGCAGGTCGGTCTGCGAATCGAGCAAGTCCACCAGCTGCCGCAGCTGCGAGCCCGGCAAGTCGTTCGCCTGCTGGAGCGCCACCTCGCTGCACACGTTCACGCTATTGAGCACGTTGCCCACGTTGTGCAGGATGCCCGTGGCGATCTCGGCCATGCCCGCCTGGCGCGACGCCATGGCCACCAGCTGCGTGGAGGCCACCAGCTTGTCGCGCGTCTCGCGCAGCTCGCTCAGGCTGGCGTCGAGGCCGAGGTTGACGTGCTCGAGTTTTGCGTGCTCGCGCCGCACGTCCGCGACCAGCAGGCTGTTGGAGAGCAGCGCTGCCGCATGGCTCGTGAACATCGCAAAGTGATCGCGGTCGGCGTCGGCGAACGCGTGAAATTCCGCCGTGCGGGCGCTCGAGCCCGCCAGAAAAAGAAAGCGCGAACCACGATAGCTGGGGCAGCAGCGCCAGAAGAATTTGGCGTAGTTCAGGGCCGTGGCCAGCGCCGTCAGCGAAGGAACACTGCTCGGGTCGTAACGGCCCACGGAGTTCTGCTCCAGAAACTCGGCGGCCATTCGAGGCATGCGCATCCCCGCCGGTACGGCGTGTGGGTCGCTGCACGCAAACACTAGCTCCATGCTCTCTGGCCGGTACTCGAGCGCCGTGCCCATCTCGAAGCTGAGCGTGCCGACCAGAAGCTCCGTGGCCCGGCGCGCGAGCTCTTGGACCTCCACGTCAGAGCGTTCGGGCCAGACGGCGTGCAGGGCGTTGAGCCATTCTTCAGCCCGTCCGCGCAGCAAACGCAGCTCATAGAGCTCGCGTTCGCGCAGGAGCAAGAGGCGCGCCTTGCTCTCTAGCGCGCGCTGGAGCGTGTCCGGCGCTGGACATCCGGCTGCCTCGGCGCGATCGCTCATTGCGCGAGCGCGAGCAGCGGGAAAGCGTAGTTGTGGAACGCCGGCCGCCCACCCACGGGAAACAGCTCTCCCCAGCAGATGACCCCGCCCCACTCGGCGTCAGGCCCAACAGCGGCCTGCAGCGCGATGTTTTCCTGATTGGTGGCTTCCACGCCGAGGAAGGGTCGTGTGCGCCCCCCGCACTCGAAGCCGAGCACGGCACAGAGCTGCTTGCCTTGCAGCCGTTCGGAGAGCTCCCGACCCATGCGCGCCGCCCCCTCGAGCACGTCCTCGACGGTGCGGTGGAACAACGTGACCCGGGTGCCCGTGGGCACCGCCGCGCTGAGCAGGATGCCCTTTGCGTCCGGATCGAAGACGAACGCCGCGCGGATCAAGTGGCCCTGTTCGCCCGGTTGAGGGGGGACGCCGATGGCGAGCGACGACACGGCCTGCACGTCAGCCTTGCCGACGGCTCCCGTCGCCTCCTGCCAGACGGTGAGCGCAGGGCGCCCGTTCAACTCGAGCAGCATATTGCCCGCGGTGCGCGTGACTTCCATGTCGATGCCCACGGGCGCGCAGCCTGTGGACCAGACCATTTCAGTGGAGAAATCACCGGCCAGGCTGACCGCCACCGCACCATGACTGAACACCTCTTGCCCGAAGTACTGGTAGGTGGTGGTCAGCGCGGCGCCGAAGAAATGCGCCGCCGCACCGCCCAGAATGGGGCCCTCGAGCTCCTGGTTGAGCCCAGCGAGCAGCGGATTCAGATCGACGCCCGACAACGGGTCATAATGTAGCAGCGTCACCTGCGGCGGGCGCGAGAGGGCGCTGCGCAGGCTGCTGCCGAGGCGCCGCCCCTTGGCGTGCGTATCATTCTGAACTTCATCCACACGGGTGACGGCGACCTCGAGCGCGTCGCCGCCGAGCGCCATCACGCTCGCGGCGTAGCCGTCCTCGTGCACGGCCCCTCGCCCCATCACGCCTTGCCCCGAACAGCCGATCAGCGGCAGCGCCGATCCGAGCACCTCGGCCAGCCCGGCCAGAAAGCGCTGTTGGTCGTGATTGACCGTGAGATAGCAGAGTAGGAGCTTGGGAGGCTGAGCGAGCGAGGCTCGAATCTCCTCGGCGGCCTGACGCCCCGCCTGAAAGGAGTCCCGTTGGCGCGACAGTACATTCTTGGCGACGATCTTCATGCTGGTTCCCGTCACCACGAACGGCTCCTGCGTTGGCGGCTTGAGTACGGGTGCTCAGGGCCCCGAGGCGGCGCGGGTCGACGGACGGGGCAGGCTCGGCCCACACCCGATTTCTGCTGGATGTCCTGAACCCGGTTCAGAGCTCAGAGCCACGCTTCGCCCCGCGCTCGCGGGGGTGATTGCACTACGAGCACGAATCGCCGTTGCACCACCGCGGCCCACGCAACTTCAGGTGCTGCGGCGCAGCCGGGCGCCTTTTGCTCGCGGACGACATGGGCCTTGGAAAAACCACCCAGGCGATTGCGGCGTGCCACGCGCTCTTCGAGGGCATGGCGAAATGGCGCAAATTGTTCGCCGTCATAGTTGGCCTTGGCTTTTCGCGTTGCGGCGGCGGACCGTTCGGGGTCAATCGGCTCCGCCTCGAAGGCGTCTTCGATGCCCCGGATCTGGGCCTGCACCACGACGCCGTCGCGGTAGTCTTGCTCCTCCTCGCGGAGCGGTGCCGCGGCTTCGGGCGGCTCGGTTTCAACGGCAAACGCTGCTGCCGCAGGCGCCATCCATCGGCTCGCTTGGCTCGGCTTGGGCCCGAGCTGCTTTTTGGAGCACGCACCTCGCGCGTGAGGTGGAGCGAGAGGTAGCTCGAACCCACGGCAACGACCAACGCGAGCCTTCACGGTTCGACTAGCACCAGATGCTTGAAGTAGTCGCGATAGTAGCCCCGATCTCGCGCCAGCAAGCGTTCGGCGTGGGTCGAGGCGTGCGCTCCGATGAGAAAGTCCGGCAACACGCGCAACGCCTTGCCCCGAGCCCGCTTGGACAGA
>JAYWEH010000285.1:0-4598 GCA_043780025.1 Deltaproteobacteria bacterium | reverse complement strand
TCGAGCGGATCCGGCAAAAGCGCCAGAGCGTGCTCGACCTGGTCGAGACGCAGTTCAGTCGGCTGCGCCGTCTGCCGCTCAGCACGACCGACACCCAGAAGCTCGACATGCATTTTACGGCGGTGCGCGAGGTCGAGATCCAGGTCTCCGCCACGGGCCTCGCCTGCCTGGACACCAACATCGAAACGGCAGCCACACCCTTCCAGGGCAACCTAACCGCCACCGAAGAAGTGAATTATCCGGCCGTCGCGGATCTGCAGATCGACATCTTCGCGCTGGCCCTCGCCTGCGACATGACGCGCGTGGCGACCTTGCATTTCGACCGCGGCAGCGGTGGGCCGACCTTCCGCTGGGAGGGCATGAATCACGAGTACAACCATCACAAGCTCTCGCACGGCAAGGTGCGCGACGATTGCTTCGGCGCGAGCACCGCCAACGGTTGCTCCGACGTGGCGGGCTACTCCGACATGTTGTTCGAGATCGATCGCTGGCACCAACGCAAGTTCGCCCGCTTGCTCGAGAAGCTCAGCGCCTACATGGAAGCCGACGGCCGTAGCGTGCTCGACAACTCGGCCATCCTGTACACGAACGAGATGTCCGACGGCAAATTGCACTCGTTCATGGACTTGCCGTACATCATTGCCGGCAGCGCCGCCGGGCGCTTCCGCCAGAACCTGTATTTCCCGCTCGGCCCAGAGGGGCAGCGGGACGACACGGCGCCGCACAACAAACTGCTCAACACCATCCTCAATGTCATGGGCGTGCAGTCCGACTGGTTCGGTCGCCCCGAAGGCATGGGAGGCGCGACCATGCAGGGCGGCGTCTACAGCGAGCTCCTGGTATGATGCGAACGTCGGCTCTGCAGATCTCGCGGCTGGGCGCGTCGTGCCTATTGGCAGCGTGCGCCCTCGGCTGCTCGGGTGAAGACGTCGAGGGTCCAGGGCCCAACGCGCCCCGCGTTAACCCGGATGGAACGCCGATCAGCAGCGGCAACAACCCCACGGCACCGCGCGTAGCCAATTACGACCGTGCCGCCGGCATGTCGATAGGCCAGGGCGCGGGCGGCCCCGGCTCGGAAGAGGACGCACTGCCATCCGAGATCGCGCCGAGCGCAGGCGGCAGCGGCAATCCCCCGGACGACGGCGAGATCGAGATCCCGGTTTTCGAAGGCCCGGATGAGACGCCTCCACCGTGCTCGGGGTGCGTGGAGCTCAACATGGACGTCAACGACATCAACCAGCGTGACGATTTCGTGTTCAACGCTGGCGCGTCGGGCGTCACGCGCGTGGTCTGGAGCCTCATCATCCCCTTCAACAGCGATCAGCTGTTCGTGCAGCCCTTCGTCGACAGCAGCTACGGCACCTACACGGATCTGGACGCCAACGCCTTCGCGGTGGGCACGCCCTTCCAGCTCGTGCACCAATTCACGGGCACCGCCAACACCGTGGGGCTCGCCATCGGCTCGGCCGGCGCCTGGACGGGCGACATGCGCATGGCCGTGTACGTCGATTCGGTGACGCTCGAGGGCGCCGCCACCGGTAGCCGCACGTTCGACGTCAGCGCCGAAGGCTTCGCCGCGCGCAGCGCCTCGCGCAACCCGGGCCTGGTGCACCACCCGTAGTCGCGCTGGATTCTCCCATCGACGCGTCGATGATCCGCGACGCTTGCTCGAGGAGTCCGTCTGTAACCAGACATCTATGACTCTCGCCCTCGAACTCTCCTTCGATCCGGATTCAGAACACCGCCTTCACCAAATTTGGGTCGAGTTATCCCGCCTGTATTCCGGCCCCGGTCTGCTCGAAATCGGGGGTCGGCCCCATGTGAGCCTGGCTGCTTTTCGTGAGGGCGAACCGGCAGACCTCGAGCGGGTGGTGTCTGCTCTGGCGGGTCGACTAGCGTCGTTCACTTTGACGTTCACAACCGTCGGCGCTTTCCGGACGGATGAAGGCGTGGTGTTTCTCCCCTGGAGGCCCGCGTCCGGCGGCTTTCCGCCGTGCGATACAGGCCCGCCATGAACGTGTGCTCGGCCGAATTGACGTAGCCGCCTCGGGGTCGCTTGCCGTCGAGGAGAAGCTCGCACGCCTCGAACGTCGCCGGCTCGCAGAAGAATGCGCCAAGCTCGAACCTTCGGAGGAGCAGGCTCTCGCGGACCTCGGTTGGGAAGCTGACGGTGAAGCGTGGCCGGAATATTGAGGGGGAGCTGCGTTGGGCCGATCTGGACCCCACGCGCGGTCGTGAACAGTCGCGCCTTCGTCCAGTCCTGATCTCGAGTCACGACGTCTTCAACGAACGCTCAGGGACTGTGATCGCCATGGCGATGACGAGTCAGCCGCAGCGCGCAGGGTTTCCTCTGACGCTGGAGCTGACGAGTCCGAAACTGAAGAAACCGTCTTGGCTGAAGATCAGTCAGGTTCGCACGCTCTCCGTCGAGCGAATTGGAAAACGGTTAGGACGAGTATCCGCGGAGAGCTGAGCCAGGCGATCGAAGGATTCAACGAGATCCTCGGTGAATAGCAGACACTAGCCCGGTCATCGGCCAAGCGGATGCCGATGACCCGCAAGAAGCCAGCGAACTCAAGGGCGCCTAGGAGCTTTGGTCCCGATCCTCTGCACTAGCACGACGGGATCGGGCCGAGGTGGTGGCGGCGGGGGCGGCAAAGGCCCCATGGCGGCAAAGGCCATGAGGAGGATTCTCAGACAGCGCCAGACAAAGCGCAGCAAACGAAGCGCGAGCGGCCGCTCGCGCCCACGATGGGGTGGCATGTGTATCTCCAGAGCGGTGGCGCCGCCGAAGACACTCGACGGCACCGATGACGGCGATTGCGCAGCCGTTGCCGCTCAGGAGAGCAGGGTCACGAGTTCCAGATACAGGTAGCGTCGATCGGGTTCTGGCGCCGCCGTCTCGAGCCCCGTTGAACTCGGAGTTCTCGGCTCGAACGTTGCCTTGCCGCGGGTGACAGGGCCCCTCCGGACCGGAGAGGCAATCTCGAGCCTGCGGCTCGACGTGCGAGCAGCGCTGGCGCCCACCGTTACCGCGCTCGTATCTCTGGCCAGGACGGTGCACGGCGGAACCGACGCCAGGACGAGCATCAAACAGGCCACGAACAGGCGAAGCCGGCGCAGCAGAGCGCGTTGAAGCCAGGTCACGAGTTTCAGTGTAGCCACGCGAGCCGGTGACGCCAGAGGGAACGAAGCCATCCTGCGGGCCTAAGGCGGTTCTGACGGTTTGACGCCAGCATCCGCGACATATCGTCGAACCAGCAACCGCGTTCCCTCTCACAGCTGACGCCGGCCTGGTGCATCACCGCCTGAAAGGCTTCGTCGAAGGCTCGGCACTCCTCCAGCTCCAGACTGCCGTGGGCATCTCGCGATCGGATGATCGTGTTCCCGTCGGAAGTCGCACGGACCATCTGGACAGCGCCATCCCGCACGGGTCGTTTGCACAGATCCTCCTCCCTGAGCTGCCTCGGATCGACGCGGGTCAGGAGGTGCTCGAACTCCGCAGTCTTGGCCATCTGTCGCGACCACTTGCGCGGAGATTCCGGGTGCCTCTTTGTCAATCGCCTGCCTATCAACACATAGTTGTCGCCGCGATCTTCGATCGTGACGGCCAGCTGCCACCCCAGCGACGCCCAGGGCGCGTATCGGCGGAGGAGCTGAGCCAGGCGATCGAAGGATTTAACGAGATCACCGGTGCATCGCTGCTCATGCTGTAACAGTCCCGTGATGAGCGCGGCTAGACGCTGCGGGCTGGCAAATGTCGCAGTGTTTTGTTTGGGATTCGACTTGGCACGTCGCGCAGCGTCGCGTCATTCCTGTGCGCATATGCAAGCGCGTTCCGGGTTAACGCAGGCGAACTCTACATCGCGATTCTGTTGAGGCCGCGGTCGCGGTAATCTGCGCTCGTCCCCGTCCAGGGATCTCGGCGCTTCGCGGCAGAAGGTCTGCGCAGCGCTCAATTTTTTGCCTGCGATCCATCCAGGAGAACGTAGCTGCATGTATCCATCGAGGTTGCTTCTCGTCCCGGCTTTGGCACTGAACTTTGCTGCGGTGAGCGGCTGCACGGATCACGGGCCTTCTGCGGCTGCCACGGCGACGCAATCGCGTTCGGCTTTGGGAACGGCGTCGGCCCCGTTGTCTCGCAGTACCCCGTCTCGCAGTACCCCGTCTCGCGCTACGGGCTGCGAGCTGCTCGAGAACCCCGAGATCCGCGAGCGTCTGAGTGGCACGCTGGAATCGGCGCTGATGCGGAGCTGCGAGCCTTCGACGCGCACGCCGCGTGCGCTCGAGCGGCGTAGTCCTACTCCGCTCGGGGCAGCCGCGCCCAGCGCCGAAGCGGGGGCGACGGACGTCTTGGTGAATGATCCCAGTCTCGACGTGGATGGAACCACGCAGAGCGAGACCAGCATGGTCGTCCACGGCAACGTGATCTGCATCGCGTGGAACGACTCGGGCGAGCCGAGCGGCCGCAGCGGCTTCGGCTACTCGCTCGACGGCGGGCACAGCTTCGTCGACGGCGGCGGGTTTGTGGACGGAGGCGTCTCCGACCGCGGCGACCCGAGTCTCGCCTATAGCGAGCGCGACGGCGCGTTCCTCTA
>JAYWEH010000284.1:0-4600 GCA_043780025.1 Deltaproteobacteria bacterium | reverse complement strand
CCGTTCGCCGCATCCCGCGCGTCCACGAAGGCCATACCGCCGCTCGGAATCGCCGCTATCTCGCGCTCGAGAAACAGACGGACGTCTTTGGTGGACGACTGCCGCACGTCTCCCGGCCCGAGCAGGAGGCTCGGGTTGACGCATAGCACGTCGAACACACCAGGCTCATTTCGCGCCAGCGCCTCGCGCTCCGCGTACAGTTTCGTGCGGTAGTAGGGCCAATTGCCAATCAGCGTGATGGGCGCCGGATCGGCCTCCGTAAAAATGCGATCCGGATCTTCACCAACCGCGACCGTACCGCTGGTGCTCGCCAGGACGACGCGCGGTACGCCCGCGCTCCGCAACCCGCCGAGCGCCGTCTTGGTGCCGGTCACGTGCAGGCGGAACAGCTGCTCCGCATCTGCCGGATCCCGCGAGACCTTGCCCGTGCACAGGAACGCACCCGCTGTGCCCGCTGCAGACTCCGCCACCTGCCGTTCATCGAGAACGTCACAGCGTTTCACCGTGAGGCCCGCGACCTGGCCTCCCGATGACGAAACCGGCACGACCTCGTGCCCCTGCTGGAGCAAGCTCTCGACCAACCTGGAGCCCAGAAATCCCGTGGCTCCACCAACCCAATAACGCGCCATGCCTTCTAGTCAGCCTCGTTCGCTCGGCAAGAGTTGAAACACCTTTTGGAATGTCATGAGCAGCGCGATGTTGTTGCTCTTCACTTGCCCGGACATGAACTCGCCCGGCGATGGCGAATAGGCATCCCGGACGATGCGCGTGAACATCGACGGGGAGGTCTTGAGCACGCAATCCGCCACATCGACCGTCTTGCCGGGCTGAACACGACAGCTATCCTCGTTCACTCGCACGGTCCAACGCTCACTCCCCAGCGAGAAATAGTAGCTCAACGGGGCCTTGACGCTGCCGCGCAGGAAGCGCCCTTCCAGCTCCGAAAACAGGCTCGACAGGGACGCTTCTTCCTGGGGTGTCTCCGCCCAGCTGCGCACCTGCTCGAGGCTCAACGTTTCGGTCTCGAGGCGGCGGCCGTGCGACAGCTCTTCGATGGCCCGCCGCATCAAACGCGTCACGACTCGCGTGCGCTCGACGTTGGCCATGCCTTTGGTGAGCCGCTGCATCTCCGAGACCGTGAGCGGCGGACCAATCCGGACGTTGAGCTCGCGGCCGCGCAGCGTCGCGGCGCCCTTCGGTAGAGCGGCGTACGCACCGCCGAGCCAAACCGGCAAGACGTCGACGCCATGAGTGAGGGCGAGATGAGCCGCGAGGGGCTTGAACTCCTGCAGCTCGCCATCGAGGGCGCGCGTCCCTTCCGGGAAGAGCAACACGACGCGCCCTTGCTCCAGTTGGTCGCCCGCCTGGCGCAGGCTCTGGCGCAAAGAACCGGTCCGCGAGAGCGGCATCAGGTTGGTGAAGTTGTCGAAATAGGCGCGGCGCCAGCGGCCGCTCTCGAAGAAATAGTCCTGCGCAGCGAGCGACACCATCTCTTGCCCGTACGGGCCGAGGGCGTACTTGACGAGCCCCATGTCGAGGTGACTCGAGTGGTTGGCGATCACCAGGGCGTTGCGATTGGCGGGAATGAAGGCCCGCCCGCTCACCTTGGTGGTCATGACGTCTTCGTAGAAGCTCATTTGCGCGCGGCCGAGCCATTCCTTGGCGGTCTTTTGCACCAGGGAGGGCAACACGATCGGTGGCTTCCGCTCGGGCTCGATGCTCGACGATGCGCCCGGCAGCGAACGGGCTGCGCCCGCTTCACGCAGGAGCGCCGTAACGTCCCCTAGGGTCTGGCATTGCGCCAGACGTTCAGAGTCCACGGCTCTGCCGAGCTGGCCTTCGACGCTCACGAGCAGCTCGAGCAGCATGAGTGAATCAAAACCGAGCTCGCCGCGCAGACTCTGCTCCGGTTTCAGAGATTGGGGCGCGCGGCGGCAGATGGCCGCAACGGCGCTGGCGGCCAGCTGCTCGATGCCGTCCCCGGCGTGCGAGCCGTTCGATGCCTTGGCTCGCTCAGCGGATAACTGGCGCTCGAGCAACCGCCGCAACTCACGGCGCTTGACTTTGCGAGTAGCCGTGCGGGGCAAGGGCGCAGACACGAGCCGAATAATCGCTGGGCGCATGCCCGCCGGTAATTGCGCGCAGGCGTCTTCGAGGGCCTTCTTCGCGCGCGCCTGCAGCTGCGCGGGTTCTTCGCTCTCGCCGGCCGCGGGCTTCTTGGGCACGCCGACCAGCGCCACGACTTCACGCGCGCGACCGGGCAAATCGGGGCCGGCATCCACCCCGAGCACAGCCAACTCCTCGACGTCCTCGATCTGGCCGAGACGCGCCTCGACGTCGTCCGGATACACGTTTTCGCCGGTGATCGGCACGATCACGTCCTTCTGGCGTCCGACGATGGCGAGCTGCTGCTTGCGATCGATGCGACCGAGGTCGCCTGTATGCAGCCAGCCGTCCTTGTCCAGGACTGCGGCCGTCGCCTCGGCATTGTCCGCGTAGCCGAGCATGACATTGGGCCCCCTCACCAGGACCTCACCGACGCCTTCGCGATCCGGCTCGCTGATGCGGATCTCGACCCCGGGAATAGCTTTCCCGACATGCCCCGGCTTCGCGCCGGGGCCGGCGACCGCGACGGACACCACGGGGCTCGCTTCGGTCAAGCCGTAGCCTTCCGCGAGGTGCAGCCCGAGGCCGGCGAACAGTTTGTGAGTGGAGGCGGGCAACGCTGCTCCGCCGCTCACGAGTAGACGCAGCTGGCCGCCAAGCGAGCCGTGGACGGGGCCGAACAGCAAACGGCCGGCGTCGACGCCGAGGTTGTCGCCCAGGCTGCGGCTCAAGGTCAGCGCAAATTCGAACAGCTTGCCGGCGATCGGACCCCGTTCCTCGATGCGCGAGTAGATCTGGCGCTCCAGGCTCTCCCACAAGGCAGGCACGCCGACCATGGCAGTCACGTTCGCTTCGCGCAGGGTGGCGCTCATGCGTTCACGCGTCACATGGTCCAGGTAGATCACACGTGCGCCGCGGGACAGCGGCAGCAAGAGCCCACAGGCGAGCTCGAAGGTGTGATGCAACGGCAGTACGCTGAGCAGCCGATCGTCGCGCTCGAGCGGGAACAACGGCCCGAGCGATGCCACCAGGCTGGTGAGGTTGTAATGCGAGAGCATCACGCCCTTGGGCGTGTCGGTCGTGCCGCTCGTATAGATGAGAGCCGCGACATCGCGCGGATCGGGCACGGGCCGCTCGAAGGGCAACCGCGCACCTTTCAATGGCTCGCCGCGATCCAGACGGTCCGCCGCCAGATCCGCAAACACGACATCAGCCGTGAGCGTGGGGCGCAGGCGCTGCGCGGCCTTCTCGTCCAACATGAACACGCGCGCGCGAGAGGCGGCCAGGATCAACCCGCACGCGGGGACATCGACGTTGGCGTCCAGCGGCACGGCGGTGGCGCCGGCGTATTGGATGCCAAAGAAAGCGATGGCCCAGTCCGGATGATTTTGTGCGGCCAGGGCCACCCGATCACCGGAACGAACACCGAGCGAAGCGAGCTGTGCCGCGACCCCAAGCGCGCGCTCTCGCCACTCCCGATAGCTGATACGGGTGATGCCCGTCTCGCTCGCGAGCGACAACCCCGGCGCGAGGTCCGCGCGCGACGCGATGTCGTCCATGAGCGCGACCAGGGTTTCGTGGCGCGGCGGCGCGACGCGCTTCTTCTTGAGCCTCTGCTCGAGCTCCGGAAAAACCCAGGTCTCGAGGGCCGGGATGTGCACGTCGAGAAACCAGCTGCGCCAGTTGATGCCCTCGGGTGCCCAAAGCACGCGACGCTGGTCCTCGGGGCTGAGCCGGGCGAAAGCCGCCCGGGTGTGGTCGCAGCGGAACGTGTAATCGTAGTCCGCCGTGAACGGCGCGAAACAGCCGAGGATCTCCCCCACCTTGTTCTGGGTGCGCGAGAACTCAGCCAGCCCCTTGGCGACCGGTTGCAGCAGGCTGGAGAACGGACCGACACCGAGCTTGCCGGCAATTTCGCCGAGCGCGCTGCTGGCTCGGGCGATCGCTTTGGGCCCACCCTTTTCAAAGCGGGTCGAGGACAACATCGAGCCCTCGTAGTGCGACTGGATGAAGCTCATCAGCGCGCCCGAGCTCTTGTTCTTTTGATAGTAGTGGCGCTTGTAGAGCCCCGTGAGCTCGAAGATGCGCGCCATCGTCACGGGGTTCGTGTCACTCGAGCCGTATTGGTAGACCGCGGGAGCCGTGCCTTCGATCAGCTCGGCGATTGACATCAACATGCCTCCGGCGACCATATCGCACGGGATGATGTCGAGGTTGTTGTCGGAACCCGGGAGTTGCGGTTGCCCGGTGCGCAGGGCGTAGATCAACGGAGCGCTGGTGTTGACGCCCTCGTTCCAGCCGGCAAACGGGAAGCTCACCGTCGATTCGATGATGGCGGGACGCCCGATCGTGAACGGCAGCCCGCAGGCAGCGACGATCTGCTCGCCGAGGCTCTTCGTGTACGTATACGTGTTGGGCCAGCCCCAAAATTGTGCGCGCTCGGTGCCCATTTCGGCCAGGCGGGCTTCCACGTATTTGCGCCGCACGCGCTGGA
>JAYWEH010000283.1:0-4600 GCA_043780025.1 Deltaproteobacteria bacterium | reverse complement strand
GTTGCCACCGGCCTGATCGGGGCCCATCCCCGCCGGTGTAGCGGGGAGCCGGTCCCGGCCGAAAACTCGACGTAGAGGGGCGGCTCAGGCCACGATCGCGGGACCCATAAAAGCGAAGGCCCGGAGTTAGCCGCTCCGAGCCTTCAGGTGCTGCGAGAGCATTCGTTAAAATGCACAGCGTCGCTGCGCGCATTATCGGCATGGCTCGCGCGGCATCCAACTTTTCGGAGTTGGTCGCCGGTGGTTCGGGTTGGTATCGAGCGAGATTGCGCGCGTTGTGGCGCCCGCTTCGTGGTCTGCAGTCGATGCAGCTGGGGGCGGCGCTGTTGCCCGGGGGCGTGTGCTGCGGCGATGCGCGCCGAGCAGCAGCGAGTGGCGCGACGGCACCACCAGCAGAGTCCCGAAGGGCGACTCGATCATCGAGACCGCAATCGCGTTTATCGGGCCCGACGGCGCGCCCGCGTGATGGATACACCTTCCAGATATTTGGCCTCGGATGACAAGGTGTGCCTCGCCCCACCACGCGAGGAGCTTTCTCATGCAGATGATGGCCACCGTCCGAGTGACGCTGGACGAGACACGGATCTTGGTGAGCGACGAGGCCGGCGACCGCATGCTCGCCCGCCTGCCGGCACTGCACGCGAGCCATCGCTGGGCGCTTCGGACGCTGCTGGAATCCTTGGCATTGTGGAGCGACCGGCGGTTGCGCGTGTGCTGCATGCGGACGAATCGTGCGACTGGCAACGCCTGGGGCTGGCGGATGCTTTCGAGTTTGCCACCGACGGTCTCCATCTCCAGGTCGACATCGTACCGCTCGAGATCCGCCCGAGACGTGCGAAACACCTGACCGGACTCGGCAGCTTCGAGCGAGAGCGACGCCTGCGCCGCCGCGCGGGGGTGTGATGGCTGCCATCGACACAGATCCGGCAAGCGAAGCGCGCGCGGAGGTGATGCGGCTGCACTATCTGGAAGGTCTGAGCGTTCGGGCTATCGCCAAGCGGCTCCGCTTGGCGCGAAAAACCATCCGCAGGTATCTGGGCCGCAGCGAGCCCACCCCGATCTTGCAGCGCGCCCCACGGCCGTCGCTGCTCGACCCATACCAGCAAACGATCCAGGCCTGGATCGCAGAAACGCCCGAGCTCAAGTCGTCGCAGATCATGGAGCGCCTGCGTGAGCGCGGTTACTCGGGCGGCATCAGCATCGTGCGCGAGCTCGTGCGGCGCCTCCGACCGCAGCCCGATCCCAAGGCGTATCTGACGATGGACTATCTGCCGGGCGAAGTGCTCCTGGTCGATTGGGCGGACTTCGGCTTCGCGCTGCCCGGCGTGCCCCGCCGCGTCAGCGCCTTCGTGGCCGTGCTCGGCCACTCGCGCTATCTGTATCTCGAATTCACGCTCAGCCAGGCCATGGGCGCGTTTCTGCGCGCTATGGATCGCGCGCTCGCTTTCTTTGGCGGGTGCACCTACGCCGATGTGTTCGACAACATGAAGACGGTCGTCCTCGAGCACCGGCCAGGCATCAAGCCTCGCTTCAATCCGCGCTTCCTGGCCTACGCCAATGCGCGCGGCGGGTTCGCCGTCATCGCGTGCAGCCCGCACCATCCCGAGGGCAAAGGGAGTGTCGAAAGAGGCATCTCCTTCGTCCGGCAACGGTTCTGGCCGGGGCGGCGCTTCACGGATCTGTTCGATCTGAATGCCCAGGCTGCCGAATGGCGCGATCACTTCTGCAATCACCGCGAGCACGAGATCACCCGGAAAGTCCCCGCCTTAGTGTTCGAGCACATCGAGCGCTCTCGACTCAAACCCTTGACGGATCGCCCATTCGACACCGATGACCTCGACACCGATACGGTCACCTCCACCTTTCGCGTCCGCTTCGATCGAAATCAGTACTCCGTGCCCTGGCACTTGGCCAGCCAGCGCGTGCTCGTGCGCGCCGACGATGTCAGTGTCAGAATTTATCTCGGCCCCAAATGCGTCGCCGTACATGCCCGTTCGTGGAGTGTGGGCGCCGTCATCGAAGCCGGTGCTCATCGGCAGCAGTTGCTCGAATCCCGGCAGCGCGATCCGAGTGAGATCGCCGCTGTTCGCTTCGGCAAAGTGGGCAAGGACTATCTGGAAACGCTCACCGCCACCTCGCGCTCTTTGCGGCGAGAAAGCCTTCGTTTGAGTTTCCTCGCCGAGCTCTTTGGCACCGCTCATACCCAAAGCGCCATGGCCGAGGTCATGCGCACCGGTCACGTCGGCGTCGAGTACGTCGAGTACGTGCTGCGCCACAAGCGTAAGCTCGAGCCCGCGTTCACTCCTCTCGAGCTCGGCAACCCCGCACTCGATACCATCACGCTGCGCGAGCCCGATCTGACTCTGTACGACCCGCCAGCGCTGACCCGAGACCCAGGGCCCGCTGGCGAGCACTCCGATGCGGAGACCACACCATGAAGGACGCCGATCTGCTCGAGCTCACGATCCAGAAGCTGCGCTGGCTCCGCCTCCCAGGCATGGCGCGCACGCTGACCGATCTCATCGAGGCCGCCAAACAGCAGAATCTATCTGCGCTCGAGGTCGCCAGCCGCCTTGCCGACGAAGAGAAAGCCAGCCGCCTCAAGAGCGCCGTCGACCGCCGCGTCAGAGATGCTCGCTTCCCCGAAATCAATACCATCGACGGCTTCGACTTCGACTTCGATCCCCTGCGGAAAAAGCTCAAATCCCGCTACCTCGGTCTGCTCGACCTGAGCTTCGTCGACAAGGGCGTCAATCCTCTGTTCATCGGCAACCCCGGCACCGGCAAGACCTTCCTCGTTCGTGCACTCGCCCACCGCGCGTGCCTCGCCACCAAGCGCGTCGTCTTCATCTCCGCGCCGAGGATGCTCAATGAGTTGCATGGCGCCGAGCTGCATGGTCGCCTCGAACGCATCCTGCGCAAGTACGTCAAAGCCGATCTCCTCGCCATCGACGACTTCGCCTGCCTCGAAATGGATCCCACCCAGGCCAAGCTCGCCTTCCAGGTCATCAGCGAGCGCTACGACTACCGACGCCCCACGGCCATCACCACCAATCGCCCGTTCAAAGAATGGCCCAAGGTCTTCCCAGACGCCCTCAACGCCCAGGTCATCGCTGAGCGACTCACTGAGCGCTGCGAACACTTCGTCCTCGAAAAAGGATACCGCCTCAGAGCCACCAAACCCTGACCCCGCCCTGACCCGAGCAGATCCATCTCGGACGGTCCCAGCCCCGCCGCTGGGCCCCTGGTCGCCGCTCGTCGCCTGACCCTCGGCACCGGTCCGTTCGGGGTCCACCAGATGGTCCTCTGGTCACCGGTGAAACCGGTGAAAATGGGACCCAGTCAGACCGCTGGCGACACATGAACCAAGCCCTTCATGCGACGCTCAGGACCAGTGCGTTAATCGTCATTGCGACTGCACCATCTTAGGGTGCGAGGATGGCGTCCCGGAGGGTGATTTTTGCATATGTGCAGCCACTTGTATGGGTCCTGGGCAGCAAGAATGCCTAAGGCCGTGGCTAGACTATGGCCGATGCGTTGCCCTGGCATGTGCCGGCATTTCCCCGTAGCTGTACCGCCCGCGCTGGCCGCGTGAAGTTTGCACGGTAACCGTCAGGCGGCGGCCTCAGAAGCTCGGAAGCCGTTTGATGACGCCGGTTTGATTGCGCCTGGGCGCAGGGCGACCGGTCCGTTCACTATTTGATCACCGTTTGATCACACCTGGTGACGAGCAGCGTCGCATACGCTTCCCCCCTCGTGCCAACGTCGCGGACGATTGTCCGCTAGCCAAAGGTGCTCGAATGTCCAGGCAGTACAGTTACATTCTCATCACGATGCTGTCACTCGGTTGCGGCACGGAAGCCGAGCGAAGGTCGTTCGTGCCCGCAAACCTCATGGACGTGGAGCCCGCTCCTGCCAAGTCTGACGTTGAACCGGATACCGATTGGCGCTCGACCGTAACACAGCGCATCGCTGATTCCGCCTTTGCCATCGAGCACGACGGCAATGCATTCGTGGCGGCGAATTCGCCGCAAGGCTTTCGAGTGGCGTTCGATGCCGGTGGCGCAGAGCTATGGGCGAGCGATAGGCGCGCGGGAGCCGTGAAGATCGGAGGCGTGGATCTCGTGCGCGGTGACTCGAGTTCGGCTCTCGCCGCTGCGGACCTTTCTCTCGGCGCATGCCGCGCCGACGGTGCTGTGGACGCGAGAGGCGAGTGTTTGCAGCGCCTCGAAGGGCAACGCGGCAGCGTGACCGAGCTCTGGGAGAACAGACCCGACGGGCTCGAGCACAGCTTCATCGTGCGAGAGCGCCCGGAGGGCGACTCTGCACTTTCTGTCCGCGTTAGCGTCGAGAACGCGGAAATCACGGTGGACGCCTCGGGCGATAGCGCCACGTTCGTGAGCGAGAGCGCTGGATTGCGCTTGAGCTACGCCGGGTTGAAGGCGTGGGACGCCTCGGGTACTGAATTGGTGGCGCAGATGGAGCCGGCGCGGGGCGGGCTGCAGCTCGTCGTCGATGATGCTGGAGCGCAATACCCCATCACCATCGACCCGGTGTTTACCTCGGTGAATTGGATCGGCCAGGGACCCCATGCAAATGC
>JAYWEH010000282.1:0-11007 GCA_043780025.1 Deltaproteobacteria bacterium | reverse complement strand
CACGATCTCGCCCCACACGTCTTGCTCGGGCTCGTCGATGTAGCCGAGCTCGCGCAGGAATACGGTTTCCGGCGGCACCACCGCGGTGCGCCCGACCATGCCACTGCCGAGCGTCCCACCCCGAATGCCGCCAGGGCGGGGCGCGAGGTCCGCTTCAATCGCTCCCCCGACGGGGCGCATGCGCAGCTGATCGCCAGGGTAGATCCAGTGCGGATTCTGCAGTTGGGGGTTGTAGGCCCAGATGCGCGGCCACAGCCGGGCATCGTCGAACTGCTCGGCACAGATCCCCCACAGGGTGTCGCCCTTCTTGACCGTGTGCAGCGCCTTGCCGGGGTCATGCCCGGCGGCGCTGCCGTCGTTGCGCATCACCCCGAGTGAATCAGGATTGCCATGGAGCGTCGCCGCCGGCTCGGCGGAACGACCGAGGTCGAACGAGTCCGCCTGATAGATGTCGCTCTTGGACTGCGCGCTGGACGGCAGGTGCGACTCCAGGTTGGCCCCGGGTGCCGGCAAAAAGGTCTGGCCGTACGCGCTGGTCGTCGTCGTGCTCGCACTCGGAGCCGCCGCCTCCACCATCTGCCCGGGCGCCGGAGCAGGCGCTGCGTTGGGGGCGCTCTGGGCGGCGGACTCGCTCGCATCGCCGTCCTGGGCCGCAGCGATCGATGAAACCCCCGCCATCGACAGGCTCAGACCCCAGGCCGGCAAGCCCCGACCCACCCGAAAAACCAAAGCAATCAACTTGTCTGAACGCATGGCTGAAAAGATCTTAGGCACTCGGTGCTACCCCTGGACAACAAACGGGCAGAGGGCCGCGCCGCAATACAAAGCCGGCCGCCCGGTCACTGGACTATGGGAATCAAAATGAGTAACTTGTTGCGTCATCGTGGTGGGAAACCGGTTTACCCAACGCCGCCGAAGGCGACGCATGCCTCGCGTCGACTTGCGCCGCACGCTCTTCGTGCTGCCGAACCTCATTACTCTCGCCTCGATATTTTGCGGATTCAACGCAATCCGGGTGGTCTCGCTCGATAACCCGACCACCGACGACTTCTATCGCGCGGCAATCCTGCTCTGCTTCGCAATGCTGTTCGATACGCTCGACGGTCGCGTCGCGCGCATGACGCGAACGCAGAGCGCGTTCGGATTGCAGCTCGACTCGCTAGCGGACATCGTTTCGTTCGGCGTCGCGCCCTCGGTGCTCGTCTACAAGTGGGCGCTCTATCGCTACCCGGTGCCGGGCCTGTTCGTGGGCTTCATGTTCACCGCCTGCGGAGCCATCCGGCTCGCGCGGTTCAACGTGCTGAGCTCGAGCCCCGGTGCCGGCGCGCCCGTCCAACCCAGCAAGTTTACCGTAGGGCTGCCGATCCCGCCGGCCTCGGGCATTCTGATTTCGCTGCTGCTCGCCAACTATGCGGTGGGTGGAGCCCTGAGCGACGAACGCTACACGCTCGCCATCTTCGGGGTGACCATCGTGCTCAGCTTGCTGATGGTCTCGAGCTTCACCTTCCGCTCGTTCAAAGAGCTGAGCTTCAATGTGGGGACCGCGCTGCTCGTGATGTTCGCGATTGGCTCGAGCGCCTTCGTCTGGCAATACGGGAAGCCCCAGTTTGTCTTGGTATGGTTGCTCTGCTTCTACGTGTTCATAGGCCTGGTCGAAACCGTGCGGGCACTGCCGGAACGGTTTCGGCGCCGCCGCCAGGAGGAGTCCAGCGGCGGCTTCGAGCAGAGCTGATGCGCCCGGCGACGCCTTGGCTTGGAGGAGCGCCGTGTTGGCCTGGAGCGCGGCTCTGGTTGGCCCTGCTTTTGCTGCCCTTGCTCGTGTGCTGTCAGGCGGCGGCAAACGGCAGCAGCCCCGAAGGGGGCGCCCCCGCTGCGGCGGCCGTTGCGCCCGAGCTGCCACCGTTGCGCCTGCTCGATGAAACGCCGAACCTGCTGCTCACCTGGGTTGGCGAAGACGGAGACTTTCACGTCGCCGAGCGCGTCGACGCCATTCCCAGCGACCGCCGGGAGCAGGTACGCGTCGTCGTCACCGATCAGGCCGAAGGGCGGGGTTCTTCAGTCTACGTTGCCGACCTGCGCAACAAGCGTCCGGATGGAGCGTATCCGGTCAACACGCTGTCGCGTTCGGACTGGGAGAAGCTGGGCGCCGATCGCCGCAAAGTGCGCATGGAAGCGCTAGCGCCGTCCGCCCCCGCAGCGGCGCAGCCCACCGAAGGCGGAGCTGAAGCCGCTCCCGGCGCAACGCCGATGCCGAACCCCGCCGCGCCAGGCGCCGCGATTTCGGCCATCATCTACGGGGCCGACTGGTGCAAGCCGTGCCACGACGCCGAGCACTATCTGAAGTCATTGGGCGTCTCCGTCACGAAAAAGGACATCGAAGAGAGCCGCTCCGCTCGTGCAGAGATGCAAGAGAAGCTCTCGAGGGTCAATCGCGCCGGGGCGGGCATTCCAGTCATCGACGTGATGGGGAAAATCTTCGTCGGTTACAGTCCGGGCAGCCTGAAGCAGGCCGTCGACACAGCCAGGCGCGAGGCATCGAACCGACACGGCTGACTCGTACACCGGGCCGAAAGATGAGACCCCAGCGGTTCTTTCTGGGGCAGTGAAATCGATTCCAGGCGTCTCGACGGGGCGCGGTGGCCGACTAGACTCCGCGGCGATGATCCCAGGGGGCTCAAAGACCGAACAGACCGAGCACAGGAGCTCGGCCCCGACGACGGTGCAAGCCGACGGCTCGATGCCGTTTGGCCCCGATCGCGCGATCGTGCTGGGCCCTGAAGACGCCGTCGCACTCGACAGCGTCGGGACATCCCCTTCCACATCCGAGTCGGGTCCCCGGGGCCCCGCCGACAGCAGCGAATCGTCCCACGCTCGCATCGTGCTCGGGGATTGCATCGGCGAGCGCTACGAAGTGTTGAGCCTGCTCGGTGAGGGCGGCATGGGCGTGGTTTACCGCTGCCTCGACCGCCACCGCAGCGTGGAAGTGGCGCTCAAGCAGGTCACGGTGCCGGAAGGGTCGTCCACGCGCGACTATCTGGCGTGGTTTTACAAGGAGGCGCGCGCGCTCGCCACGCTCGATCATCCGGGCATCGTGCATGCGACGGATTTCGGGCAACTGCTCGGAGGCGCACCCTACCTGGTGATGGAGCTGGTGCGGGGCATCTCGCTGCACGACACCGGGCACACCATGCTCAGCTATCCCATCATCTGGTCGATCGTCGATCAGATTCTGGACGCACTGGCGCACGCGCATGCGCGGCGGGTGATCCACGGCGATCTCAAGCCCTCCAACGTGATCGTCGAGCCGCGGGACAACCGGGCGCCTCGCGTCCACATCCTGGATTTCGGCCTGGCCTGGCTGAAGGAAGATCCGCATGACGAGCGGCTCGACGGGGCCAAGGCTATGGAGTTCTTGCCTCACGCCGGCGCGGGAACGCCGGGCTACATGGCCCCCGAACAGGTGCAGCATGAGTTGCACCACGTGTGCGGCGCCACCGATCTCTACGCCGTCGGTTGTTTGATCTATCGCCTGGTGGGCGGGCGGGCACCGTTTTCGGGCGACACGAAGCAGCTCTTGCATCAACACGCCTTCGACGAACCGCCGGCGCTCGTGCCGGTGATGGACGTTCCGCATCAGGTCGTTGAGTTCGCCCGGCGGCTGCTGCGCAAGCGGCCCTGGCAACGCTACGAGTTTGCCGCCGAGGCGCGCCGGGTCTGGAAGACCTGCGCGCCGGCCTGGCCGCTGCCGGACAATGCCTGGCACTTCCCCGAGTTCGAGAGCTCGGAACCCGTCGCGTCCGCGAGCCCCTCGGTGCGCCCGCCGCAGCGGCTGCGCGCCACCTCGGAGCGCCCGACCGGGTTGCTCAGCATCCGGCCCCCGCCGCTGGTGGGCCGCCAGGACATCCGCTCGCGCCTGCAACAGATCGCGCGCCAGGTCACCGAGGGTGAAGGCCCGCCGCACCGGCTCGTGCTGCTTCTCGGCCCCGCCGGCGTGGGCAAGAGCCGCATCGCCGAGTGGTTGTGCACGGCCGTACACGAGGAAGGCCGCATGGTGCCGGTGCCGGTGCGCTATCGGCGCCTGCGTAGCGCCTCGAATGGCATGTTGGGTGCGGTCGCCCAGTATTTCAATTTCGAGCGCGTCGACAAGAACACCGTCGAAGAGTCGTTGATGGCGCGCTGGGGCCCCGTCGGCGACGCCGACACGGAGCTACGCGCGTGGATCGCGGGCGCCGCGGAGTGGCTCAGGCCGACGCCGCCCGGCCGCGAGCAGCGGCTCGGCCCGACTGGCGTGCGATTCACCGTCGATTCGCCGGCGGTGCGCCGGCAGATCACCCGCTTCACGATCCGCAAGATCGCCAATGGGCGGCCTTTGCTCCTGTTTCTGGACGATCTCCACAACGCGTCCGAGACCGTAATCGAAGGCCTGCTGCGCATCCACGAGACCGAGCTCGATCAACGCATCTTCATGCTGGCGACCGTGCGCACCGAAGACGTGCAGCTCGCGGGTCCGGTCGCCAACGCGCTGCGCGGGCTGCGTAGCCATTTCGACGGCGAGGTGCTGCAAGTCCTGCCGATGAATAAGGACGATACCTGCCAGCTCCTGCGCGCGTCGCTGCCGCTCGACGATGACGCGGTGATGGAAGCGGCGCGGCGCAGCCGCGGGTTTCCGCTGTTCGCGCTGCAGCAGTTGCACGCCTGGGCGCACGCGGGCGACATGCAGTTCCGGGAAGGCACCTATCGCGTGCCGCAAGAGGTGCTCGAGGTCCGCCCGCAGACCACGGCGGATCTGTGGGACGCCCGCCTCGCGGCGCTGACGGACGCCGAGCAACTGGCGGCGTGCGCGGTCGCCACGTTGGGCATCGACATGCGTGTCGTGGTGATCGTGGCGTTGCTCTCCGATCTCGGCCTTTTGCCAGTGTCCAGCATCGATGCGCTGCGGCGCGCGGAGATCATCTTGCCGCGGGGCACGGAGCGCTACACCTGGCCACACGCGCTCTTGCAGGAACACTTGCTGCAGCGCCTGGTGGTTCGCGAAGACGCCGACCGCGTGTTCCAGGCCGCGGCGCGCGCGCTCCAGCACCACCCGCTGGTCGGCACGCACCGCGTGGTGCGCCAGCGCGTGGTCAACCTGCTCTCGGCCAATCGTGCCGACGACGCAGCCGACATCCTGTTCAACTTCCTCGAGCAGTCCTGGCACGGCACCTTGCAGCCGCGCGCCACGCTCGACGACCTGGATCTGTTCGAGGGGCGGCTCGAGGGCAAGCTGGCTGCGCGGCATGATCGCTGGCGCGCGGAGGTGCTCCGCTACGCTGGTACGGCGGTGCAGGCGAAACAATACGCGGAGCGCGCGCGTGAAGCGCTGGCGCGCCTGGATGACGAGCCCAGCCTGGCGCATTGCTTGAGGCTGCTCGGGCAACTCGACAGTAACCTGGGCAACCTGAGCGAGGGCCTCGGCCTGGTCGAGATGGCCCACCAGGTCTTCGAACGCATCGGTGATGTGCTCGGCATGGCCCAATGCGAGGCCGCCAGCGCGGAGATCGCCTACCTGCAGGGGAACTACGAGCGAGCCCGCGCGGCCGCGCAGCGCGGTGCTGATCACTTTCAGGAGCAGGGGCGGCCTCTCGGGCGTGGCCAGTGCATGTTGCTGTCGTGCTGGATCGCGCACTCCGAAGGCCGAACCAGCCGGGCCCGGCGCTTGACCCTGGAGGCGCGCGTCGAGCTCGAGCGGTCCGGCTATCGCGCGGGCCTGGCCGAGACGACGTTGCTGCTCGCCCACACGGAGCATCGGCTCTCCAACTTCTTCGGCGCCATGCGCGAAGGCCAAGATGCGCTCGCGCTGTTCGAGGCGCTGGGCATGCCGCGCGGCGCCGCGAGCTGCGAACGGCTGCTCGGGATGATCGCGATCGACACCGACGATCTGGACAACGCCGAGGTGCACGCGGCCCGCTCACTCAGGCTGTATGCGAGCCTGGTCGAGCCCTCCGGGCAAAACGAGGCGGAGCTCCTGTTAGCGCAGGTGCACATGGCCCGCGGCGACATCGCGCGAGCCGTACCATTGCTCAGCGCCGTCGCGTCCAAGGTGGGCGAAGAACGCGGCCCGAAGCAACATTACCTGCTGACCGAAGCGTGGCTCGAGCTCGAACGGGGTGACGTCGACCAGGCTCACCGCGCGCTCGGCAGCGCCGCCAACTGCTTCTCGGAGTTGTGCCAGGCCGGCGAACACACCTCCCAGCTATTGGCGCGGCTATCCCGGCTGCGCTGGCCCGGAACTGAAGCATTGGACTTGATTGAAGAATGGCGTCGCGCCATCGACGATCACGAACGCCGCGATCAAGACTAGTGCCCCGTAACCGAAGTCCATTGCAGAATTCCGCGGCCCCTGACGGGGCGAAGGCCGCGGGAATTCTGCCGCAACCGTCCAGTCTGTTCCGGGCACATCCCTCTACATTTGAACCGGCTCCCTCCTTTTACATTGGCCTCGATTCGATAGAATCGAGGCTACAGAAGGACCGCACCCATGCAGAACCAAAACTCCACGCGCATCTTCGAGCGCGCTCAAAAAGTCATCGTGGCGGGCGTCAATAGCCCAGTGCGCGCCTTCCGTGCGGTGGGCGGCTCCCCACCCTTCATCGAGAAGGCCTCCGGCTGCACTCTGACGGACGTGGACGGCAACCAGTACATCGACTACGTCGGCAGCTGGGGCCCGGCGATTCTCGGTCATGCCCACCCCGAGGTCGTGGCTCGCGTGCGCGAGGCCGCCGGCAGGGGCCTATCCTTCGGTGCGCCCACCGCGCTCGAGGTCGAATTTGCAGACGCGGTGATCGAGCGCTATCCGTCGATCCAGATGTTGCGCTGTGTTTCCAGCGGCACCGAGGCGACCATGAGCGCGCTGCGCGCCGCTCGCGGCTTCACCGGGCGCGATCACATCGTCAAATTCGACGGGGCCTATCACGGCCACTCGGACGCTCTGTTGGTCAAGGCTGGCAGCGGCGCGGCCACGTTCGGTGCGGTCGACTCGGCAGGCGTGCCAGAGGGCATGGTAAAGAATACGCTCACGCTCGGCTACAATGACGTGCGCGCGCTCGAGGAGCTGTTCTCGCGCGAGGGTTCCCGCATCGCGGCGTTGATCGTCGAACCGGTAGCGGGCAACATGGGCTGCGTCGCGCCGCTACCGGGGTTTCTGGAGGCCATCATCAACGTGTGCCGGAAACACGGCGCCGTCTCGATCTTCGACGAGGTGATGACGGGGTCTCGGCTCGCGCGGGGTGGAGCGCAGGAGCTGTATGGCCAGAGGCCGGACATGACGTGTCTCGGCAAGGTGATCGGGGGTGGCATGCCGCTCGCGGTGTATGGAGGTCGCGCCGAGATCATGCGCAAGGTCGCGCCGCTCGGGCCCGTCTATCAAGCGGGCACGCTGAGCGGTAACCCGCTCGCGGTCAGTGCCGGCCTGGCCACCCTCGGGTTGCTCGACGCCAAGTCCTACGAGCGCCTGGAGGCCCTGGGCGCGCGGCTGGAGCTCGGGCTGAACCGGGCAATCGCGGAGTCCGGCAAGCGCGCCGTGGTGCAACGGGTCGGGTCGATGATCACCGTGTTCTTCCACGCGGGGCCGATCCATTCGTGGAACGACGCCCGCAGCGCCGACACCGAGGCCTTTGGGCGCTTTCATCGGGCGCTGACAGAGGCGGGCGTATATTGGCCGCCAGCTCAGTTCGAGGCGGCCTTCATTTCGCTCGCGCACGACGAGGCCGTCATCGATCGCACAATCGGCATCGCGCAGAGCGCCCTGGCGGCGGCCTGAATTTCGGCCGGTTTCCGGCCCTTCGGGCTGCCCTTGGGGGGCGGGGGCGGGGCCGCGGTGTAGCGTCGCGGTGCGCTGGCTCCTCCTCACCCCGTTCAGATTTTGCATGGACGTGCTAGACTGCCAGACGTGCGTATCGTCTGCCCCACCTGCAAAAAGGTCGTCGAGAACGCTCCGGCAGACCTCGAGAGCCGGCCGTTTTGTTCGCGCCTCTGCAAGCTCTCCGATTTGAACGATTGGTTGAGCGAACGCTTCGTGGTTTCTGAGCCCGCTTTCCTCAATCCGGACGAGGACGATCACGTGCATTGAAGCGAGCCGCGCAGCCCTCGAGCGGCCCCGCACCTCCGGCGTTTTTCATGATTGTAGCGACCGACTCTGCCCTGCGCGCCATGACCGATGATTCGGCGTTCCGCGTCATGGCGGTGAACACGACTCAGACGGTTCGCGAGGCACTCACGCGCCAGGCTCCGACCGGGGTCACCCGCAAAGCCTTTGGCGACCTGCTCACGGGCGCGGTGCTGGTGCGGGAGACAATGGCGCCCGATCAGCGCGTTCAGGCCATCTTGAAGAGGCGCCGGCAAACCGGGTCGCTGGTGGCCGACGCCCACCCCACGGAAGGTACCCGCGGCCTCGTGAGCCTGCCGGCAAAGAACCCGCATTTCCCGCTGAACGACGCGATGTTGCAAATCATGCGGTGCATGCACAACGGCAAGGTCCACCAAGGGCTCGTCGAGGTCCCGAGCGGTGGGGATGTTTCGGACGCACTGCGCGTGTACATGCAGGTCTCCGAACAAGTCGATAGCCTGGTCGCCGTGGGCACGCTGTTCGAGGGGGACGAAGTGGCGTGCGCGGGGGGCTATCTGATCCAGCTCTTGCCGGGCGTGGGGCGCGCGCCGCTGGCGTTCATGAGTGAACGAGTTCGAGAGTTCGGCAACATCGACGCGCATCTGGCATCGGGCAATGCCGAGCCGCGGAAGCTCATCGCTTCACTGCTCGAGCAGATCCCCTACACCGAGCTCGGGGACAGCCCCTTGAAGTTCGGTTGTTGGTGCAGCGCAGAGCGTTTGCTCGGCGCGCTGTCGACCTTGCCGAAAGCAGATATCGACGATTTCGTCACGCGCGGCGAAGTGCTCGAAATCTCGTGTGACTATTGCCACTGCGAGTACCGCATTCCACCGGCCAAGCTGGTGGGGCTTCAGCTCGAAAGCTGAAGCCTGACGTCTGACCCGCGCTATTCAGCGGCTTGTGCCCCAGCGCTTTGGCGCAAACCGGTCAAGATGGCTTCGACGTTCTTGCGGGCGTCGCCGAACAACATGCGGTTGTTCTCTTTGTAAAAGAGCGGGTTGTCCACGCCTGCGTACCCCGAAGCCATACCGCGCTTCATGACAATGGAGGTACCGGCCTTCCACACCTCCAGCACCGGCATGCCGTAGATCGGGCTGCCCGGATCATCCAGAGCGCCGGGGTTGACGATGTCGTTGGCGCCGATCACCAGCACTGTGTCCGTGTGCGGAAAATCTTCGTTGATCTCTTCCATCTCGAGCACGACGTCGTACGGCACCTTGGCTTCGGCCAGGAGTACGTTCATGTGCCCCGGCAAACGCCCCGCCACCGGGTGGATCGCAAAACGAACGTTGATGCCGCGAGCGCGCAGCAGCTTGGAGATCTCGAACAACGGATATTGCGCTTGCGCCACCGCCATGCCGTAGCCCGGAACGATGATGACGTTCTTCGAGTCGACGAGGAGCTGGGTGGTCTCCGCGGCGTCGATAGCCTGCACTTCGCCGGCGACCGCCTGGCTACTGCTCTGAGGGGTGCCGGTGCCGAATCCGCCCAAGATCACGCTGATGAACGAGCGGTTCATGGCGCGGCACATGATGAAGCTCAGGATCGCGCCGCTCGAACCGACGAGAGCACCCGTCAGAATCAAGAGGTCATTGTCCAGCATGAAGCCAGCCGCCGATGCGGCCCAACCCGAATAGCTGTTGAGCATGGACACGACGACCGGCATGTCGGCTCCCCCGATCGCCATCACCATGTGGATACCGAAAACGCCAGCGACGGCGGTCATCACCAACATGGCCTGCATGCCGTCGCTGGGCGCCGCACCGAGGTAGTGCCAACCCAGACCCAGACAGGCAACTAGCATCGCCAGGTTGATCCAATGCCGCCCCGGCAAGAGCAGTGGCTTGCCACCGAGGGTGCCCTTGAGCTTCGCGTATGCCACCACCGAACCGGTGAACGTGACCATGCCCACGAAGACCCCGAGGAAAACCTCGATCTCGTGAATGGTGTGCTCCACACCGTGGTGCGCGATCGCCCCGGAGCTGGTGCCCGCATAGGTCGCGAAACCGACCAGCACCGCGGCGAGGCCCACGAAGCTGTGCAGAATGGCCACGAGCTCGGGCATCGCGGTCATCTCGACGCGCGCGGCCAAGAGCGCGCCGATACCCGATCCCACCGCCACACACGCACCGAGGACCGCGTAACCGGAGCCGCTGACGCGCGTGCTGAAGGCGGTCGCCGCGATCGCGATCAACATCCCGATGATCCCGAGGCGGTTGCCCCGGCGCGCAGTGGCCTGCGTGCTCAACCCCCCGAGTGAGAGGATAAACAGGCTGCCAGAAATCAGATACAGAATGGTGACGAGACTTTGGGACATCGCGCGGCGCTACTTTTGAAACATCGCCAGCATGCGCTGGGTGACGAGAAAGCCGCCGGCGACATTAATCATGGCCAGCAGCACGGCCAGGGCGGCCAGAATTGTGATCGGGGACGACAATCCCCCCGAGACCTGCAACATGCCCCCGATCAGGATGATGCCGCTGATGGCGTTGGTCACGCTCATGAGCGGTGTGTGGAGGGCGGGCGTGACGTTCCAGACCACCTGCCAGCCGATGAAACACGCCAGCACGAACACGGTGACGTGCGCCAGAAACGCAGCCGGGGCGACTTGCCCCAGCAACACCAGGAGCACGGCCCCGAGCGCGAGACCGACGAGGCCGCCCACGCCCGACTTCTTGGCTGGCGTTGACGCCACGGCCGCGGCCGCGGACGGAGCAGGCGCGATCGCGGCCGGCACGTCTTTGCGCGGCGCGGGCCACATCAGCTTGCCGTCGAGCAAGATCAGGGCGCCGCGAACCACCTCGTCGTCCAGATCGACGTGCCAGTTCTGGGCGCCGCCCATGTCACTCAAGAGGTGGCACAGG
>JAYWEH010000281.1:0-4622 GCA_043780025.1 Deltaproteobacteria bacterium | reverse complement strand
CACTGACGTCCGCTACCAGGGCGACAAACCCCAAGACTTTGCCGTCCACTCCAAATTGCGGCGTATAGGTGGCGTCGACGAAGCGTTCGCCGGATGCGTAGGGGACCGCCGCTTGCATGCTGACACTTTCGCCTCGCAGCACGGCGTCGATGTGCTCGGCGAGGCGGTCGTATGCGGCCTGCCCAAGCACCTCCGCCATGTGCTTGCCGACCATCGCTTCCTGCGTACGCCCAAACCACCGCGCATAGGTCTGGTTGACGAAAAGATAACGACGATCGAGCCCAATGTAGGAAATCAGAACCGGCAAAGCGTCCGTGATGCTCCGCAGCGTGCGTTCGCTCTCGCGCTGGGCAGCGTCGTGAGCTGACACGTCGCGTAGTGCCACGAGCAAAGCACCTTCGACCTGCTCGCGCTGCAACCAAGCTCGCGATTGGACCTCGCTGTGTTGAATTCCCACTGAGGCCCCCTCTACTTCGCGTCGCGAAACCAGCCTCGCGCGCACGCGGCCATGATTCTGACAAACCTCGGCCATGCCACGAGGGCTGTTGTAAAAATTGGCCATCGCGTACGCGCACAGCAGAGAGAACGGCAGGCTCGCCTGCAATTCGGTCCACATCTCTTCGAGCAGAACGGCCGCGGACGGGTTCCCGTCTTTCCAGAGCAAGTCCACCATTTCGCCGTAAGCGAACGTGGGAGCACCGAGGGGCGTCCCGTCCACGCGCTCGAACAAGCCCCCGACACGGGCCTTGAACGACGACCAATCCGGCCGAGCCCCGACCATGA
Organism: Deltaproteobacteria bacterium; assembly: GCA_043780025.1. Taxonomy (GTDB): domain Bacteria; phylum Myxococcota_A; class Polyangia; order Polyangiales; family Polyangiaceae; genus SZUA-265. The sequence continues at coordinate 3,839 of JAYWEH010000281.1, read as the reverse complement.
ACGTCTGTAGTAGCTGCCGCGCATCGATAAAGCGCAGCCGGTGGGTGGCGCAGGCCTGCTGGACGTCGAGCCCGAGGCCTTCGAGTCGAGTGCGCACCTCGCGCGAGTGAGCATCGGTGGCGATGATCACGACCGGTGAGCCCGCATGAAGCCCGTCGAGCACGAAGTCACTGACGATGCCACAAAGCTCCGCTTCGCTGTCGTAGAGGTGTACGTCGTGTGCCGCCAAAGGCGACGATACGCCCGACGCCACGCCACTACTCGGCACGGCGGCTTTGTCAGCCAGCGCTTGCTCATACGCCGCGGTGGTCTTGGCTTGGGCCATGGTCGGGGCAATTCTTTCGCGATGCACGGCGCTAGTTAAAAGCGCGTCAGTTAGCTTACACGGCGGGCCGCAGAAAAACACACCCCCCCGGGGCCAATCCCTGCCGCTCATTCACATTCTGTGGCAATTGGCCCCGAGCGCGTTCCTAGTTCTTGCTGCTCGCTTGCTCAGAAACACCCCCACGACAAAACGCCTCGGCGTTTCATCGCTGGGGCAAATCGCCCGTATCAGGCCACGCTCCGTGGTTCGGAGCATTGGACGCTCAGAGCAAGGAACCCAGCGAAAGTCGATATCAACCACGAGCTCCGTGCCGCCTATCACGTCGATAGCATCGACGGGGTCGGTAGCCGTGACCGAGCGATCCACCCGATCTATCAAGGTCGCATCGCCAAAGTACGGCCCTCCACCAAATCCGGGTCACGCCAAACGCATCGCAGGGCGGCTCGATTTGGTCCGCCACCGCGCCGTCGCTCGTGTAGAGGACGATTTCGAGACGGTCGCGCCCAGGTCAATGCAATCAAACGGGTCTCGCGCTCCGTCCATGCCCCATTCGACCGTCAGCGACCCGACGTCGGGACCGTCGTCTTCGCGACGAAGATGCAACCCGAGAGGAGGCTCGCAGCACCGACTACGCCCATAGCAACTCTAGTCAACACGGCTCTAGTCACACGGCGCGGCCTGTTCTGATGGGAGCGCTCGACGTAACGAGCACGCTCGCTCCTGGGTGAAACGTAGCGACGCTTTTCGTAGCCGCTCTCACGGTGTTCGGTCCGGACATAGGCGCGCCGTTCCCGCACGTCGGGCAGCTCGCGAGGTTCCACGGAAATACACCCATCCGCCGTCGTGGGTTAGTACCAGTCCGCCGGATCCTGGTGCGATTCTCGTGGGGATGAAGAAAGCAGGGTCGCCGTGGAACGTGAACGCATTAAGCTGGTCACTCCCACCCGGCTTTGTTTGTTTCCCCTTCCCGAGGCAGTTACTCTGCCCGCATGCGAAAGATTCGAAGCCTGCGGCGTCTCGCACCATTCCTTTGTGTGCTGCCTCTGGGTTGCGGTTCGGCCGATGACGCCGCGTTGCTGTCCCCTGGCGCCCCCGGAGTGCCGAGCGAAAGCGACGTTTCGCCCACCCTTTCGACGACCGATGACATCACGTTGCCGGTGGCCGACCCGGTCCTCGCAGGCGGCGCATGTGCGGGCAAGCTCGCCGAAGGTACCTTCGGTGCGGCGCTGTGCAGCTGCGAAGACACGCGCATCGCGGGTTACCTGGAGACTCGGGAGTTCGACGCTAGCGCGACGAGTAGCGAGCGGGCGGGGTCGGTGGGCGTCAATCGCAATTACACGACGAGCGGTCACGCGGACGTCGGCGGCAGTTTCACCGTGGCAGGCGCAGAAGACATCCGCTTCGCGGGCCTGGTACGCGCAGGAGCGGATCTGCTGTTCAACCCCGCCGCGAACGTCGCTGGCGTGGTGGAAGTCGGGCGCGACGCCTGGCTCGCTCGGGAGATGCGCGCGTTCGGTCGAGTCGAGATCGCGCGCGACCTGTATGCACCCGCCGGCGCGGGTTTCCGGGGCATCGCCGTCGTGGACGTCGGGGGCGACGAGCACACTCAGGCGATCGCCATCGAGCCACCCTGCCCGTGTGGAGCGGGCGAAATCATCGATGTGGCAGCCTTGGTGAGCGATGCCGAAGAGAACAACGACAATGCCCTCGCGGGTTTCGATGCGGATGCGCTGAACGCTGCCGTTGGGCTGGTCCAGACACGCCTCCCGGGTGGGCGTTTTTTCGTGAACCAGATCGGCGGGGTTGGTGCCATCAATCTGCGCGTGGGCGGCAAAGCGGCGCTGTTCGTCGGCGGTGACGTGACGGCGACGGGGCGCTTCCGCATCGAGCTCGAGCCCGGTGCCGAGCTCGACCTATTCGTACGTGGCAACCTGACGTTGACCGGCGCAGCCGAGTTTGGTGATGCAGAACGCCCCGCCGCGACCCGCATCTATGTCGGCGGCACCGGCGATGTCGCGATCGCCGGATACAGCGCCTTCATCGGCAATCTATACGCACCAACGGCGGACATCCTCGTCGGTGGTTACGGAGACGTGCGTGGCTCGCTCTTCGGGAAGAACATCGTCGCCGCGGGATTTCTCGAGGTCGGCTACGACGAAGTGATTACAGAAAGCGGCGAAGACTGCCCGCCAGACGACATTGACGTACCTCGCATTCGTTGACTCGAGGCGTCTCGCGCGCTCAGGCCCGCACATCGCTAAACACCTCATATCGCGCTCGTGATAGAGCGCTCGTGATAGGGCGCTCGTGCAACAGACTCTGGTCAGGGCGAGCCAAGTCGTGAATACTCGCGCCGAGTGTTAGCCGGACGGCACCTGAAGGGGCACCTCGTGCCCGTGGCTTTCACGATCGCATTGGGCTCGGCGTGTGGAGAAGAGGTGTCCCTCGATTCCGCCGAGAGGTCCGCAGTGCCCGCGCCGGCTCGCGCCGAGTTTGATCCAGCCCAGCGGCGCATCCCTTTCCCGAACAATCTACTGCTCGATCCCGTAACGCGCCGCCTCGCATTGCCAGCGTCGTGTGGTGAGGTCGAGGGCTCGTCGGCGGCAGGGCTGCGCGCCGCGCTCAATCAGCTGGACGGTTTCGGCACGTCACAGCAAGTGATCCGCGCCGGTGTCACGGAAGCCCTCGATCCAGCATCACTCGAAGGGCGCGTGTTCCTGATGCGCATCGCCGAGCGGGGTGCGCCGCTCTCGAGCTTCGAAGGTCCCGTACCGGTCCGCGTGCAGCCTGCGCTCGTGACGCGCTTGGCTGACGACTGCGTCACGCCGATTCAGGGCCATGAGATCATCGTGGCGCCGCTCGCGCCGCTCGCTCAGGCGAGCACCTACGCGGCCGTCCTGTTGGACGGCATCACCACCGCGGAGGGCAAGCCTCTTCAACCATCGGCCACCTGGGGCTTGGTACGGCAAGCCTCGCCGCCGGTGCAGCTCTCGCCGCCCGCTGAGGGCGAGATGCTCTCCTCCGAGAGCGTATTGGTCAACACGACTCCGTTTGACCCCGCCAATCCGGACGACCTGGCAACACTGTCTGGACTCGATCTGTTGTGGCGTGCGCACGCGCCGGTGCTGGGAGCGCTCGACGCGATTCTGCCCGCGCTGCTGTCCGACGACGATATCGGGCGCAGCGATGTGCTCTTGGCCTGGGGCTTCAACACGCAAACCGTGACGGACCCGCTCGATCCGACGCGAGACGGCAGCCCCGCAGCTCTCGTCACCGCGCCGTCTGCGGCGAGCTTCGACTTCCCGCCAGCCCTGGCAGGCACCGGCGCACCGCTCTCCGTTGAAGCCTTCTTCGCGACAGCTCTGCCCGGATCACCCTGCGCCGCGCTCGGCTGTGCCGCCATCGGCGCGATTTACTCCGGGGCCCCAGGCGCGCCCGCCCCCAGCCTGCTCACGACGAACTTTCAGAGCGGGGATGACTGCGATCCCGAGACCCCGACCGTGGCCGGGCCCTT
>JAYWEH010000280.1:0-11033 GCA_043780025.1 Deltaproteobacteria bacterium | reverse complement strand
GATGGGTCTTGGCGCTCGGCGGTTTGTTCCCGGAGCAGGGATTGCTCGAGGGCATCGAAGCGGTGCTCAGGGCTGAAAACGTTCCGGGGCTCGAGCGGGAAGGGGAAACGTTGGCTTTCGAACCCTCCGGTGTGGCGCTGGCTCGGGCCGCGGATGGTGTGTTGTTGATCGCCAGCAACCGCGCGCTGCTCGAGGCCGCTGTCTCAGCGCGCGCAGAGCACGGCGCTATCAACTCAAAGCCGATGAACGCGCTGCCGCCAGGTCCGCTGCGAGTGCGCGCGACGCCGGCATTCTTGCTCGAGTACGCGTTCGCGGAGCGGGAGATCACCCCGCTTTTGCGGGGACTCGAACGCTTCGAGGTGAAGTCCCGCTTCGAAAACGGTATCCAGTTCGAGGTTTCATTGGGCGTGGCACCCGGCGCGGACACGCAGCGAATCGCCTCAGAACTGGAAAGCTGGCTCTCGAGACCCGGCAACATGACCGGCTGGGCGGGCGGTCTGTCCGCGTTGGCACACGCCCAGGTCGTTAAAATATACAATAAAAACATAGTGTTGATTACTCATTGGAATATTGCCGAGCTTGATCGCGCGGCTTTCGAACTGGGCGCGTGGCTGCGAAATCGGCTGGAGCGAAGCATGAGACCGTCCTCCGATGCTGCTGTCGTCGGCTCACCGTGAGCAGGGGTGGTGGTCGGCGTCGTCACGGGCTAGACTTCTGCCCCGACGGAGCCCGACCTCTCAAACCCGAGCAGCGTTTCTGGCCTTCCAGACGCTTTCTGGTTTGACGCGGCCGGGGCCGCACGTTAATTGGGCGCGCGTGCCCGCGGGCGCTCATTCACGAGCGAGCCGCGCGCGGCGCAGCCGCCTGAATCATCACGACGGAGTTAATAACCCATACCATGCCTGAGACCATCACTTCCCCCCAACCCCTCGGAGACGACAGCTTCTCCGCAATGTTCGAAGCGACGCTAGCGGAACCAAACAGCACCGAAAACGGCGCCGAGGGACAGATCGTTTCTGGCCTGGTCGTCCAACTCACGCACGACTCGGTGGTCGTGGACATTGGGGGCAAGAGCGAAGGCGTCATCTCCAAGTCGCAATTCTTGGATGCCCATGGCGAGCTACGCGTAGCGCGCGGCGATCTGGTCGACGTGTTCGTCGAGAGTCGGGAAAACGATGATGGTCTGATCAGCCTCTCCAAGGAGAAGGCTGACAAGATGAAGGTGTGGGACGAGATCTCCGGCGCGTGTGAACGCGACGAGATCATCGAGGGCACGATCAGTCAGCGCGTCAAGGGCGGTCTCTCCGTGACGATCCGCGGCGGCGTGAAGGCGTTCCTGCCCGGATCGCAGGTTGACCTCCGCCCCGTGCGCAACCTCGACAAGTTGATCGGTCAGACCTACGAGTTTAAGGTCATCAAGTTCAACAAGAAGCGCGGAAACATCGTGCTGTCGCGCCGCGTGCTGCTCGAGAAGGAGCGCGACACGATGAAGCAGAAGACTCTCGAGACGTTGCACGAGGGCATGGTCTGCGAGGGGACGATCAAGAACCTCACGGAGTACGGCGCGTTCGTCGACCTCGGTGGTATCGACGGCCTGCTGCATATCACGGACATGTCCTGGGGCCGCGTCAATCACCCGAGCGAAGTGTTCAAGGTGGGCGACAGCGTCACCGTCAAGGTCCTCAAGTACAACGCGGAGACCGAGCGCGTCAGCCTGGGCATGAAGCAGACCCAGGAAGATCCTTGGAACCACGTGCAGGAGGCCTATCCGCTCGGCAAGAAAGTCAGCGGCAAGGTGATGAGCATCACTGACTACGGCGCCTTCGTGGAGCTGGAGCCGGGCGTCGAAGGTCTGATCCACGTCTCCGAGATGAGCTGGACCAAGAAGGTCAAGCACCCCTCCAAGATGCTCGAGGTCGGCAACGACGTCGAATGTCAGGTGCTCGAGGTCGACTCGCGAGCCAAGCGTATCAGCCTGGGTCTGAAGCAGCTCGAGCCGGATCCGTGGGCGCTCTTTACCGACAAGTATAAGCCGGGTGATCGCGTGGGCGGCAAGGTCCGTTCACTCACCGAGTACGGCGTATTCGTTGGTATCGAAGACGGCGTCGACGGCATGGTGCACAAGACGGACCTGTCTTGGACCCTCAAGGTCGGCAACCCCGGCGACCTGTATCAGAAGGGCGACGACGTCGAAGCCATCATCTTGTCGATCAACCACGACGAGAAGAAGGTGAGCCTGGGCGTGAAGCAGATCCACGACGACCCGTGGGCTTCCTCCCTGGACAATCTGAAGACCGGTCAGGCCTTCGAGGGTTGCACCGTCACGAGCGTGTCGGACTCCGGTGTCTACGTCTCGGTTCAGCCGGGTGTGGATGGGTTCATTCCCAACGGCGATATTCCGGAAGGTGTTCGTCCGGCTCGCGGCGACAAGGTACGCGCCGAAGTTTCGAACATCGACTCGATGGATCGCCGGATCACAATGTCGATGCGTGGAGAAGGCGGGCAGACTGCCTCCGCTGATCCAACGAGGAGCTCGGGGCGTGACAACACGTCTTCGCAAAGCGGGACTCTCGGGGAACTGCTCAAGCAGAAATTCGGGGACAAGCTGAGCAGCATGGCTCAGCCGGATCCAAGCTCGGGCTCCGACGCCGAGTCTGAGGGATGATGTACCCCCGCCGGGCCGGCCACATTGGGCCGGCCCGCGATCACCAGGTGATCCGGGCGGGCGCGCAGCATCACTGGTTGAGAGCGTGATCAGCTGCGGAACAGGATGGCTGGCCACATCGACAAAGATCTCCCGCCGGAGATAGAGATCGGGGAGATCTGGGGCCGCAAACGGCTCATCTTTCTGGCGGTGAGCGCGGCAGTCGTGCTTGCCGTCATTTGGACGACACGCGCGGTCGTTCTGCCCTTCATTCTCGCGATAATCATCGCGTACGTCTTAACGCCGCTCGTGGCCTGGTTTGAGCGGCGGCGCATGCCGCGATCCCTTGCCATCGTCACCGTCTACGTCTTGACGTTTTCGGTGCTGTCAGTGTCGATAGCGCTGATCGCTCCTCGCATCTACCAGGAGAGCATGGGGCTGATGCGCGAAAGCCCGATGATCGCCCGCCGCCTGGCTATGCAGTGGGGGCCGGTGATCGAACAGAAAATCGAGCGCATCGTGGAGGGAGCCGTCGGGCCTTTGCCTCCACCTCCGGACACGCCGGTCTCGACCGCGGCCCTGGAGGTCGTGCCCAGAGCGGATGGCAGCCTCGCCATCAGCGTAGGCGTCGGTGTCGACATCATCCAGGAGGGGCCGAAACAGTGGCACATGCGCCACCACGCCCCAGAGGACGGGAGCTTCAGCATCGCCAAGCTGCTCAGCGATGGCGTGGAGAACAGCGTCCACTACCTGAAGAGCAACGGCCTGCAGGTGATCAAGTTGGGCCAGGTGATCGTGAGTCGAGTTTCTCGCGGCATTTTCCTGACGTTCATGACGTTGATGGTCGCCGGCTATTTGATGCTCACCCGCGACCAGATTTTTGGCTTCCTTCGTTCACTCGCGCCTCCCGCTTCGCGGCGCAGCTTCGACCGTCTGCTCTACCGCATGGATCGCGGCTTGGCCGGAGTGGTCCGCGGGCAGCTCGTGATTTGCTGCGTGAACGGCTTCCTTTCCGCAGTCGGTTTCGTGATCTTCGATCTCAAGTATTGGCCGGTGCTGGCCCTGATCGCGGGCGTGATGAGCATCATCCCTATCTTCGGCTCGATTCTGAGCACGATTCCGGCGGTGCTGATTGGCTTGACGCAAGACTTCTGGACGGCATTTTCTGTGCTGCTGTGGATCCTGGCCATTCATCAACTGGAAGCCAACCTGTTCAATCCGAAAATCATCGGAGTGGCAGCACGACTTCATCCGGTGCTGGTCGTGTTCGTGTTGATCGTCGGGGAGCATTTTTTTGGCTTGTGGGGAGCGCTCCTGGCTGTGCCGGTGCTTTCACTGGCGCAGAGTCTGTTCACCCATTTCCGACTCGAATCCATGCCGGACGTCCCCCCCGACAGTGTGGCCTTGACCACCCCCCCGGCGCCTTTGAATTGAAAGGCGCTCTCGGTTGACCCTATTTCGAAAGTCGCAAAACCATGGCCAAAAACAAGGGTTCTAGCAAACCTTCGCAGAGGCCTAGCGCTGCGCCCCAGCTCCCCGATCCGTTTGGGCCCGCGCAGTTGAAGGGGCTCTTGCTGCGCCTGGGCCTGCCGCTCTTGGCGGTGTGGATGATCTGCGGTCTGATCGCCGGGGTCGTGAATTCGGCGCTGGTGCGCTCGATCTTGATTGGTATCCCCGCGGCCCTGACTTTGGCGGCCCTTGGCCTCGTGGTTTGGGCAGTGCGCCAGGCACGCAAGGCGCGAGGGGTGGCAGGGTTGTTGTCCAAGGTGGACACCAAGGATGAGCGCCAGGCCGCGCTCCACGAGCTCGAGACAAAGTACAAAGGTAACGATCCGACGGCCATCTTCGCGCGCGCCCAGCTCTTGCTGCAGGAAGACCCCAAGAAGGCGCTGGAGGTGCTGGAGACCATCAATCTCTCGAAGGTCATGGCGAATGTGGCGGACGAAGCGCGCGGGCAGCGCGCCATGATCCACCTGTTGCTCGGCGAGGTGCCCAAAGCGCGTGATCTGGCGGACGGTATTCAACTTTCGCGTCACCAGGACGCGAAGAGCCGCGGCATGCTGGCCGCCGTAGTGGCTGAAGCGTGGGCTCGAAGTGGGCAGGCCAAACGCGCGGTGGACACCCTGTCCGTGATCGACACGGAAGATGCAGAGCTCGCGCAGCTCCGGCCGCAGTTGCTCAGGGCACAAGCCTTCGCATTCGCACATGCCGACGACCTGAAGGCGGCGCGCCGTGCGCTACGCAAACTGGTCGATATCGACCCGCGCATCTTGGGGGGCTTCATGCAAAAGAAGACCCATCCGCTCCTGCAGCGGGAGGCCAAGAAGCTCCTCGAGCAGTCCGGGGCCATGCCGCGCAGGATGCAGGTGCAACGCCGGTCCTGAGCCGCCACGAGCTCGCCAGAGTATTTCAAGCTTCCGCGGGCCGCCGCAACGTGGCGGTGCCGGCGGCGCGAATTGTCGTTTCCGGGAGCAGCTCGGAAAATGTGATGACCCGAGCGCCTGGCAACTCGCTCTCGATGAGCTTCCGCACGAAGCGCCGCACGTCGGGCTGGGTGAGCACGACGGGATGGCGTTGCAGCTGCTCCGGGCAGCTCGCCAATGCCCGCTTGAGACTGGCCACGATGTCACGGCCGGCGGCGGGCGAGAGCGTCAGGAAACTGCCGGCGACCGTTTGGGAGATGGCGCCGCGAATCACTTCCTCGATCGATTCGTCGAGGGTGAGCGGTTCGAGTGAGCCAGATCCGCGCGTCACCTCGTAGGTGATGGCCCGGCGCAGCCACGAACGAACGTGTTCAGTGAGTATGAGCGCATCCTTTTCTATGTGCGCGAGCTGAGCCAGCGCCTCGAGGATGCTGCCGAGATCGCGAACACTCACGCCTTCCTCTACCAGCCGGCGCAAGATCTCGCTCAGCGTTGCCAGCGGAACCATTTTAGGGACGACCTGCTGGACGCTGGCCGGGGCGACTTTGGCGAGCTCGTCCAAGAGCAGCTGCGCCGCTTGTAGGCCCATGAAATCGTGCGCGCGGGCGATCAGGACTTCAGCCAGCGCCTCCGCCAAGAACTCGGTGGCCGCGGCCCCCCGAAGCCCGTCCGGCACCACGATGGCCTTGGCAGGAACTTCGCGAATGGACATCAAGGCCGAGCCGCGCGGTTGACCGCCGCGGGTGGTGATGTGGCAAGGCGGCAAGATCACACCGAGCTGCACAAATAGTTGTTCTCGCGCAAGCTCAGTGGCCTCTTCGAGACCGGCTGGAGAGGCTGGAGCGCCTCGCGGGCGCATGGCGAGCCGCTCGGCGAGGGCTGGACTGGTGGTGAGCGACCACGCCGAGGGGAGGCGAGAAAAGCCGTTCTCGCCTTTTGAGTGCGCCCAATCCCGTTCCGGCGTCTTGGCGCGAGGCCACGCGGCTGCCAGCAGCAACAGACCGATCACGAGGAAGGGGAGCCCCGGTAGTCCTGGAACCAGCGCCAGGCCGAACACGAAGACCCCGGCGACGCGCAGCGCCTTGGGGGCGCCGAGCAGCTGGGTAGAGAGCTCCTCGCCGAGGGCCGTCTCGGAGTCCTCACTGGCCACTCGGGTTACCAGGATACCGGCCGCTGTCGCCAAGATCAGTGACGGGATCTGGGATACCAGGCCGTCGCCGATGGTGAGCAGAGCGTAGCGTTCGAGCGCTTCGCGCACCCCCATGCCTCGCTGGCCGACGCCGATCGCGAGCCCGGCGGTGATGCAGACCAATGTGATGATGAAGGAGGCGATCACGTCGCCTTTGACAAACTTCATGGCGCCGTCCATCGCGCCGTAAAATTGGCTTTCGCGGTTGAGCGCTCGGCGCTTGGTGCGCGCCTCGTCGGAGTCGATGTGGCCCGATCGCAGCTCCGCGTCGATGGCCATCTGCTTTCCGGGCATGGCGTCCAGCGCAAAGCGCGCGCCCACTTCTGCTACGCGCTCGCTGCCTTTGGCCACGACGATGAACTGGATCAAGGCCAAGATCAGGAACACCACCGAGCCGACGACATAGTTGCCGCTGACGACGAAGCGGCCGAATGCGTCGATCACCTCGCCAGCGTCAGCGTTGAGCAGTATGAGCCGCGTCGAAGAGACGTTGAGCGACAGCCGGACCAGTGTGGTGATCAATAGCAGCGTGGGAAACGCCGCCACCTTGAGCGCGTCACTCACATACAGAGTGACGAGCAAGATTGAGACCGAGCTGGCGAGATTGAGCGCCAACAAGAGGTCCAAGAGCCACGTGGGCAGGGGCACGACCATGAGGCCAACGCAGGCGACCACAATGGCGGCGAGCACGGCATCCGCCGTGAGGCTCTTTTTGCCCGCGAGCCGGAAACTCGGAAGACGATTGGCGTAGGCCATGAGAAGCGACCGTTCAGCTGAGCGCCGAGAACAAGCCCAGCACCCCCGTGTAGAGCTGAAACGAGGGGGCGTCCCCAAAGGGACCGATTTCAAACGCGGACTGCATACCGGCGATCGGGATATCACCGAAACGTTCGCGCAGGATGCGTGTGTCGACGTTGGCGCGGCCGTAGAGGCCACGGCCGCGGCCACCGCAATTGACGTACAAGGCTGCGAGCGGGGCAGCGCCGGCAATTTCACGGCCCAGCTCGCGCGCCAGTCGTTCCAGGTCGTCGCGAGCCGCTGCGGGATCACGGATACCGAAGGTCATGAAAAGGCCTTCGCGAACCTCTTCGGAAACCACGAGGCCACGCGCTTGTGGATCAATGCCTTGCACGCCACGGATCAGCAGTTGACGCGGCTCATCGGCGAGCTCGCGATCCTGGGGGTTGCGCGCCAGAACTGTGAAAATGAGCGGCTGGCCCTGCAGGTTCTGGCCCGCACGAGTGAGCACGTCGAGAGCCGGTTCGCCTCCGAGCTCGAGCACCAGGGAGCCACGAGCCTTGGTAATGGGTCGGAGGGGCCCGAGTAGCCGACAAGAATAGGTGGTGCGTACGCGCGGCACACCGAGCCCGCGCACCGCCATCGCCACGGCGCGCCCCGTCACCAGCTCACCCTGGGCCCCCACCGCGATCACTCCGGGTTGCCCGACGGTGCCTCCGCCAAAAACCAGGTTGCCGAGAGAAGATTGCCCGAGCAGCTGAATTGCGCGTGGCGTGAACCCACCCGGAGATACGAAGAGGACCACGGCGGCTCGATTGCCCACCTCGGCGACAAAGCGCCCGAGGCCTTCGCACAGGCCCTCGTCCCCGCGGTTCGCGTCGATCACGCCGATTTCGGCGTTGGCACCCGCCCAGACCAGGCCCGTCGCCGCCGACTGCCCTTCCAGTTCGCCGCGTTCGCTGAGCACGCCGGCCGCGCCGACCAACAGCAGCGGAATGCCGAATTGCCGTTCAGCGAGGAGGCGTGCCAGGGCTTCCTGCTGCTCGAGCAAGGAACCGGAAATGAACATGATCCCGGCGGCTGCGGCGGATACTTCCTTGAACGCCCCGTGAAAAGCGGCAACTGCCCGTTCGGGGCTTCCCGTCCGGCTCTCGAAGCTCTGAGCACGCCGCAACATCCCCAGCGAACCTATTTGGCACGCGGCGCGGCTGCAAGCGCCTCGGCACTGAATTCTAGCTCTGCGCTGGCGGCCAGCCCTAAAATGTCCGTAGTGGCCCTTGGTGAGGGCGCGCTCTGCGGGTAGCCTCCGCCCTCCAGGCAGGCTTCGCGGGCAAAGTTTTACAGACGCATGACCGGACAGGAACTCGAATTCTATTCTTGCGGCGCCACGGACGTCGGTCAGAAACGGCAAGTCAACGAGGATTCGTTTCTGTGCGACGACGAGCTGGGGCTCTGGGTCGTGGCGGACGGCATGGGCGGCCACGCTGCTGGTGAAGTTGCGAGCCGAGAAGCGGTCGACACGATTCACGGCATGGTCAAGCGGGACAAGGCCAAGCTCGACCTGGCCAACCCCAACTCCGAGGAGACGCTGCGTATCGGCGCGCGACTGCTCGAGGGGGCCGTGCAAGCGGCCACTTACCTGGTCTACGGCATGGCGGAGCTCGATTCGAACAAGGCTGGCATGGGCACGACGATCAGCGCGATGATGGCCCTCGGTTGTCACGCCGTGACCGCCCAGGTTGGAGACAGCCGCATCTATCGTTTGCGCAATTCGATAGCCGAACAGCTCACCGAGGATCACACGCTGATCAATTGGCAGATCAAGCAGGGGCTGATCACCGAAGAGGAAGCCAAGCTCAGCCGTCACCGCAACGTGATCACGCGGGCGGTGGGTAACCGCGAATACGTGCAAGTGGACACGGCGGTGGTGCCGGTGAGCGCTGGCGATCAGTATCTATTGTGCTCGGACGGTCTGTACAGCTACCTGCGCGCCGAGGAGATCTCGAGCGTCGCTACCAGCGGCGGCCAGCTCAGCGTGGATCGGTTCATCAAGTTGGCCAATCGCCGCGGCGGCCGAGACAATATCACCGCCGTGTTGGTCGAAATCGGCTGACGGGCGCCGTCCGGCGCCTCCTCTCGCGTCCTGCTGCGATGCCGAAGCGACAAAGCGTTGCCCAGCTCCACCGTTCCGGCTATAGGTGCGCCCACGTCCCCATCGTCTAGCCCGGCCCAGGACACGGCCCTTTCAAGGCTGTAACACGGGTTCGAATCCCGTTGGGGACGCTGGTTTTCATTGAGGAAAACCCATCGCCGGCACACTCTGTGGCACATCCGGGGTCCACAGAGATTGCGCCGGCCGTCTGGCTCGCGAGTTGAGCGAGCTCTGGAATGGCTTCGATAAGCGGGGAAGGGGAGCCCAACTCGAGCTCGGCGAAGCTCCTCGCCGTTCGCTTGTAGCGGTTGATCATCGCGCTCGAGCGGTGCCCCGTGCGGTCGGCGATCCACGACTCTGAGCGACCGTTAGCCAGGCTCAGGGTCACGAAGGTGCCCCGGAGGTCGTGGACGCGGATGCGGTGGCGTTCCTCGGTGGTGGTGAACAGCTCGGGGCGCTCCGCCTTCAGGCCAATGGCCTCCAGGTGCGAACGCATCAGCACGGCCAAACCGTACTTGGATATCTGGGTGCCTTCCGCATCGAGGAACACGAGGCCTTCGGGCCCGGCCTCGGGGCACAGGCGCTCGCGATAGACGTTCAGAGCCCGAGCAGTGCCGGGGTCGAGCGCCCAGCTACGGGGGTCGTCCGTCTTGTTCTTGTCGAGGCGCACGGCCCCGCGCTTCAGGTCGAGGTCTGCCCACGTCAGAGCCAGGGCCTCGCCCTCCCGCATGCCCTCCCGGACCAGGAAACCCCAGAGCAGCCGATAGGTGAGGGAAACGTGAATGCACGCCATCAGGCGCCGGTCTTCGTCCGGGTACAGGTACGCGTAAGCGCGCCGAGCCCCGATCTTCGGAAGGAAGCCCTGGGGAATGGGCGAGCTCTCGATGAGCCGAAGCGGGTAGACCGCCATTCGGAAGATCCGGGCGATGGTGCCGGCGATGTGGCGGCGCGACCGCGCCGCGCTCTCAGGGATCCGCCGCATGATTTCTTCGCAGTCGTCCAGGGTGACCTGGTCCACGAACTTGTCACCAATCGCCGGGTAGATGTGCATTTCGAGCCGGCCGGCGTCGTCTTCGGACGTGCGCTTGAGGGGGATCTGATCGGGCCAGCGCTGGTGCAGCTTGCCGCTCGTCCACTGCTCGCCCAGCCGGCGAAAGGTCATGGTCTGCGCCGCGGCGACTTTCGCCGGAACGGCGCCTAGGGCGCACAGGTCGCGCGCGTACCGTTCGACCTCGGAGAAGGCCGCTTCGGTCGTTTGGGCGCCCGCCTTGCGCACGATGGTGGCGACCTCGACGGTCTTGCCGGCGCGAACCAGCGAGCGCGCCAGGGCGGCCATTTTGGATGCACGGACCTGCGCGGCCGCCTCGGTAGTGAGCCGAATGCTGAACCGATGGTGTTGCCCGGCGCCGCATCGAAGGCGCACCGACCAGCCCTCCTGCGTGCGACTGAGCTTCGCCTTGCTCACTGAGCAGCCTCCGCCTGTGCCGGCTCGGCGCCGCGGGCCGAGGGGCGCTCACGTGAGGATTCGAGCTGATTCAGCCGAGAATAGATGCGAGCCAGATGGTCACCCACGAGCTCGGAAAGTGCGGCCTGGTCCCAGCCGATGGCGTCGATCAGATCGAGCGGGACGTCGTTCGATAGCTTCTTCTGCAGCGCTCTACGCCGAGCGGCACGGACCACGAAGATCAGCGCTACGGCTGCGATCGTCGTGAGCGCCATGCATCCGAGGATGACGGTTCCGAGGGGCTGTTGTGCTACTGGATTCATGTCGGTCGGTTCCTTTCAACTGACTGGCCATGGTCTCGGGCGTCTTCAGCGCCGCGAGGCCACTTCTTTCTTGCGCTTGGGCGTCGTGTCCAGGCCGAGCTGGCGCGCCTTGTCGTACGC
>JAYWEH010000279.1:0-4635 GCA_043780025.1 Deltaproteobacteria bacterium | reverse complement strand
CGCCCGAACCCGCGCCGGGCGTCGCGAGCGACGTCGACACGACCTTCCCGTACAAGGACGCCGCCTACGCGCTGCTCACCAACGAGGGCGAAGTGCTGGTGGCCAAGAGCGAAGACCGCCAGCAACTGCACGCGGCGCTCACGGACTGGGTGATGGCCGATTTTTCGGCGCGCATGGACGACACGTCACAGGCCTACGGCATGGGCCAGCTGCTGGCGGTGCTGGGCCCGGACGGCGTGCGGCGCCTGCCCCAACTGATCGCGCCCGAGGCCAAGAAGATCGCCAATATCGCCGGTTTCATCGCGGACTTCGGCGACGCGGCGACAAAGCTCGAAACCAGCCAGCGCCTGGTGAAGGTCGCCGAGGAGGTCGATTCAGAGGCCTGGTTGAAGCGCAAGGCGCCGGGGCTGAAGGAAGCCAACGAAGCCTCCGGTCACAAAGTGGACGGCCCGCGTTTCGACGCACAGCTCGCGCAATACCAGGAAGAAGAGCTGATGCGCGTGTTCGCTTCCCTGAAGCAGGTCGGGCAGGCTCCCTCCGTCGAATATCTGATCGGCTTCGCCAGCGACAAGCTCAAGAGCGAGAAACGCCGCGAAGTCGCACTAGCCGCGATGGAAGGCCACGTCGATCGCAAGAACACCGCCCAGGTGGATCGCCTGCTCCGTCTGGCCGCCGCAGACGACACTCCCGACAGTGTGCGAGACCAGGCCCTGCGCCGCGTGGGCGAGCTACCGCGCAAGCAGATCGTCGACGCGCTGTATGCCTTATTCGCGCACAAGAACTGGAAGGTGCGCTGGGTAGCGGCGGAGCTCGTGCTCAAGACCAGCGAAACCCAACACCTACCGGAGTTCATGTCCAAGCTCGGCACCGTCCGCAACATGGCCATCACCGAGCCGATGCGTTACGGCAAGCTGATCGGGGCCCTGCCCGGTGTTCCGCCGGCGCGGGACGCCATCGCCGCTTACATGGCGCCTCATTACCCGGTTCCGGTGCGCCTCAGCGCGCTCGGCTACTATTTCGAGAATGGCGTGCGTGACCAGTTGCCGCTGGTGGAGCCCCACGCCAAGGACACGACCCGCGCGCCCGAGTGCGTCAAAGACGCGGAGGGCTGCGAGTGGGAATGCGAGATCAGCGCGGGCGGCGAGCAAGTGGTCAAGCCGGTTCAAACGGTCGGCGACTTCGTGGAGTATTGCGTCAAACCCGCCATGCAGCAGCGCTCGTCCCTGGCCGCGGCCGAGGCCAAGGTGACGCCTCAGTAGTCTCATCTGCGGTCAGCGTGGGGGCGCCCGGAGAGGGTCCGCTACCGCGCACTCGAGCAGTTGTGAAAAATGGCATTATCGCGAGAATGCGCTAGGCTGCGAATCCATCCAAGCGATGGTCATTTTGCCCTCCCGGTTGGGCGAGGGCGTCGAAATGACCTGCTAGCCCCGAGACAATGGTGCAACCGAGTGTCAGAGCGACGCGTTGGGAGCCACGAAGCGGCAGGGCACCGGCCGCTTTGGCAGTTGAAGGGCGTACCGACACCTGGTAGGCGGTTTATCGCATTAAGCTGCTGGGGCGCGTCATCGTGTCGAGTGGCCGCAGCCTCGATTTCCCATCATCAATTCACGTACTCTCGCATTCGTTTCCAAGGTTAAGCCATGACCGACAACAGACAGACCACCCGCACTTTCCAATGTCGCGAAGCGCTCTGGGCATGCTTCGAACAGATGGCTCGAGAGCTCGAGTGCTCGGTGGACTACCTGCTCAACGATGCGATGAAACAATACGCACGCCAGCGCGGCTACAACAGCGCGGGCGCGGACTCGCACGCACCCAGCCCGACATCGAGCGGCTTGCCGCCGTCGATGCGTCCGTCCACGCCGATGCGTGCGCCCTTGCCCCCCGCGCCGATGGCGATGGGCGGCGGTATGGGCATGGGCGGAATGGTCGGGGGCCACTTGCCGCCGGTGCCGCCTCCGGGGCGGTCCTCCCCCTACTACCCGCCGCAGCAGCGCCCCTCGGCGCCGTTGCCGCCGCCGTCTCAACCGAGCGCGCGCCGCGCACCGCCCGCGCCGCTACCGCCCCCGCCGGTGACGCGTCAGATCCAGGCAGCCCAGCCCGGCTACTACGTGCCTTCGTCCGTGCCGCCGCAGCCGAGCTACATGAATCAAAACCATCAGGCGCCCGCGCCGATGGGCGCTCCTGCTCCCATGGCGGGCGGCGCGCGGCCGACCGTGCACATCTACTACATGGGTGAGCGTTTCCCGGTGACGAAGGATCGCTTCATCATCGGCCGTGGCCGGCAGTCGAGCGATCTGACCATCAAAGATCCGAACGTGTCGCGCCAGCACGCGATGATCGAGTACCTGAATGGCTACTACTACATCGTCGACATGGGCTCGACGAACGGTGTCGAATACGCCGGGCAGCGGATCCAACGGCGCGTCGTGGGCGAAGGGGATACCTTCCGCGTCTGCGATCACGAGCTGCGTTTCTCGTACCACTGACCGCTCCGAGTCGAGGCTACCTGCCCCGCCCTCCCCGCACCGTGCAGCGTAACGCCGAGAGCGGGGAGATCGGCTGATGGTCTCCATCGTTCACGCAGCACGCGACCTCGGTCGCGTGCGAGACATCTCCAAGGTCCTGGTCAAACACGGCTTCGGGGAGATCGTCGCGCGTCTGGGGCTCAGCCGCACGCGCAAGAGCGGGGAATTCGCGCCGTCTGCGGCGGCGGGCAACATTGGCGTGCGCGTCCGCAACGTGCTCGAGGACCTGGGCCCGTCCTTCGTCAAGCTGGGTCAGATCGCCTCCACGCGTTCGGATCTGCTGCCGCCGGATGTCGTGGCCGAGCTCAAAAAGCTACTCGACGACGTGCCGCCGGTGCCCGCGGCGGCGATCCGCCAGCGCATCGAGAATGCCCTCGGCGCTCCGCTCGACGAGATCTACGTGTCCTTCGACGATACGCCGCTCGCCGCGGCCAGTGTGGCGCAGGTGCATCGCGCCAAGCTGCGCACGTCGGAAGGGCTGCGCGAGGTGGTCGTCAAAGTGCAGCGGCCGAACATCGCCGAGATCGTCGCGAGCGATCTCGATCTGTTGCACACGTTCGCCGCGCTGCTCGAGCACGCCATCCCGGAGAGCCGCAGCTATTCACCGGTGGCGCTCGTCCAGCAGTTCGATCGCGCGATGCAGAACGAGCTCGACTTCACCACCGAGCGCGAAAACGCCGCGCGCTTCAGCAGCAACTTCCGCGAATTTCCGGGCGCCCGCTTCCCCGTCGTGTACAGCGAGGCCTCGAGCAAACACGTGCTCACGCTCGAGTACCTCGACGGCCTCAAGATCTACGCCGCCATCGAACGCGGCTTTAGCGGGCGCGATCTGGCGCGGCTCGCGATGAGCATCGTGGTCAAGCAGATCTTCGAGGACGGCTTCTTCCACGCCGATCCACATCCGGGCAACGTGCTCGTGCTCGGCACGCCAGAGACGCCGCAATACGCGCTGATCGATCTGGGTATGGTGGGCCGGCTCGGCCCGCGCATGCGCGATCTCACCGTCGACTTGATGGTGGCCGCGGCGCGCGAGGACTACGACGCCGTGGCGGACGCGATGTACGCCATCGCCACGCCGACAAAGAAGGTCGACATGCGCGCCTACCGCGCAGAAGTCGCGCTGTTGGCCGAGAAGTACCTGCACAAGAACCTGCGCGACATCGAGCTGTCGGGCATGATTCACGACCTGATCGGCACGGCCATGCGCTACGGGCTCGAGGTGCCGCCCGACTTCGTGCTGGTCGGCAAAGCGCTGATCACGATCGAAGGCGTCGGCAAGGAGATCGCGCCCGACTTCGACATCGTCGCCGAATCGCGCCCGCTGTTTCTCGAGCTATTGCGCAAGCGCTATTCGCCGCAACGCATCGGCAACGAGCTGCTGCGCCGCATGGAGCGCATGAGCGGCGCGACGAGCCAGCTGCCGGAACAGCTGCAAGAAGTCCTGGAAGATCTGCGGCTCGGCAGGCTCGCGATCCGAACCACCGACACGGAGACCCGTGACGCTTCCGATCGCCTGGGGCGCCGGCTGTTCTCCGCGCTGGTCTGCGGCGCGTGTTTGCTCACCGGCAGCCAGCTGTTGATGCGCGGCTACGGGCGGCTAGGCCCGAGCCTGATGGGCCTGGCCCTCGCCGGCATCATCCTGCACTGGGCCTCCGACCTGTACCGCCGCATTCGACGGCGCTAGTGGGCACGCGCCGCCGTGCGACATTCGTCTCAGCGCGACAGGGTCTCGACACCAAGCCTATTTGACAGCCTTGGGGAGGCCGCCCCGCTACTCCGACCGCGGCGTGAACCGCGCTTCGAGCTCCCGCACGCGCTGCTCGAGCCCATCCCGCTCGGCTCGGACCTGATCGAGCGACGAGCGTGCTTGCTGCTCCGAGCGCCATGCTTGCCGCTCCGAGCGCCGTGCCTGCTCCTCGAGCGTTTGCCAGCGCTCATGACCGCCGGGGTCAGCGCTCACGACGAGCGTCGCGCCCTCCGGCAGGCGGCTCGCTCGCGGATGCAGCCAGGCTCCGAGCGCGGGCGAGCGCACCGGGCCTTGACCTGAGTGGATGCGCTCGAACTCGCCACCGGAGCTCCGCTGCCAGACCTGCAGCAGCACGGGGCC
>JAYWEH010000278.1:0-24937 GCA_043780025.1 Deltaproteobacteria bacterium | reverse complement strand
GTCGGCTGCGGAGATGGCCGATCGTTTGAAGCAAGCCGGCATTGCGGAGGCGCGCGGCTTTGCTCTCAACACGTCGAACTACAGGTCCGACGCCGAGTCGATCGCGTATGGCAAGCAGATCGTTTCCGCCCTGGGCGTCGACACGCATTTCGTGATCGACTCGAGCCGTAACGGCAATGGCCCCGCGCCCGAGTCCGAGGAAAGTTGGTGCAATCCGGAAGGTCGAGCTCTCGGCCGACCGCCGACCGCCGACACAGGGGAGCCCGCGCTCGACGCCTACCTATGGATTAAGCGGCCCGGCGAGTCGGATGGTGAGTGCAAGGGAGGGCCGGCGGCGGGCCAATGGTTCCAGGCTCGTGCCGTCGAAATGGCGCGGAATGCCGTCTGGTGACGTGCTGCCGGGCGACGCGCGGTCGTGCAGCGTCGGTGTCGACGAGAATGGCCTGGGCGCTCGGCTCGGGCCATTGGTGGTCACCGCCGTGTACGCGGACGTCACGCCAGAAGGTCAACGCTTGCTCTCGCGCCGCCCGCGCGGCCTCCTCAGATCAGACCTCGACGATTCGAAGCGCCTGGTGAGCCACGCTAATGTGGAATTGGGCGAGGCCTGGGCTCGCGTGCTCACGGGCCAACGCCATGGCACGCCGCAGGCCTTGTTCGAAGAGCTGTCCATTGAGGGCGCGGCGAGCCTGCGGCGGGAATGTCCCGAACACCACGTTCAGCAATGCTGGGGCCTCGCGGGTGAGGCGCTTGGCGCCGGTGCGGCGGTGTGCGCGCGGCTCGAGGCCCACCTCGAGAAGCTGCGAAACCGCGGCGTCGACATCAAGGGCGTGCGTGTGACGATCCTGTGCACGCAGCGCCTGAATGAAGCGCGCCGCCGTGGGAAAAATCGCTTTGTCAGCGATCTGCACGCCATGGAGGCGTTGCTCCTCGACGTGCGGGGAGGAGTGGACCGAGATCTGCTCGCCACCTGCGGCAAGGTGGGCGGGATGAGCGACTACGATCGCTTCTTCGGTCCACTATCGGGCCGCTTGCACACCGTGCTCGATCGGACGCGGCGGCTCAGCAGCTACTATTTTCCGGGTCTGGGCCGCATCGACTTCGTGCAAGACGCGGACGCCAAGAACATGCTCGTGATGCTCGCTTCGCTCGTGGGAAAATACGTGAGAGAGCTCTTGATGGCACGCGTGTCGCGCTTCTATGCGGCCCCCACCGGCGACGCGACACTAGTGAGCGGCTATCACGACGAGCGCACGGACGCCTGGGTCGTGTCCAACGCGCGAAAGCGCCGCTCGCTCAGGGTCGTCGACGACTGCTTTGAGCGAGCGCGAGACAGCGTTTCATGACGACGGTCAAGACTGATCCGACCGACACGTCCTCACCGTCGTCCGTGCTCGCGGCGCGAGTGGGACCGGCGAGTCAACGCATCTTGTCGGGCCCTCTGGCGTTCGAAATCGCGCGATTCGGAGTACCGCTGGCGCTCGGAATGGGGCTCCAGACCAGCTTCAACTTGGTCGACGCGTACATCATTTCCGGCCTCGGCGGGCACAGCGCGAGCGCCGCGCTCGGCGCCATCGGCGTGGCCGATCTGATCGGCGCGCTCGGCACAATCTTGAGTTACGGCCTATCCATCGCGACCAGCGCGATCATCAGCCGCCGCCAGGGCCAAGGCGACATGGAAGGCGTGCGGCGTGCGGCCTGGCAATCGGTGCTGCTGCTCGTCTTCGTCAGCGGGCTCGTGTCGTGTGTGGGTCTGTTTGGCGCCGAAGCGCTGATGGTAGGGCTGGCCGGTGCAAAAGGTGAGGTCGCACGGGTAGGCACTGAGTTCCTGCGCGTGATGATGGGCGGCAGCTTCACGATCTTCCTGCTCCTGCATCTGATCTCCATCCAGCGTGCGCTTGGCAGCAGCAAGACGCCGATCGCATTGCTCGTCGTCGCAAATCTGGTCAACCTGGTGTTGGCCGTGCTCTTCGTCTACGGGCCCGGTCCTGCGCCGGACACCTTCGCCTGGGGGCCGCCTCTGGCGCGCCAGCTGGGTTTGCCGCGCATGGAGCTCGTGGGGGCAGCCTGGGCGACGGTGATTGCCCGCTCGGTCGCCCTCTTGCCCATCTTCTACATCTCGTTCAAGCGGTTTGGCCTATTCGGTCCGCTGGATCGGGGTCGCCCCGATTGGACCCAGATGCGTCGCATCTGGGAAATCGGCTGGCCCACGAGCTCCCAGTTGGTCGTGCGCGTGCTCGCCATTTTCGTGGTCGTAGCGGTGGCTCAGCGCCTGTACACGACGGCCGACGACCAATCGATGTCGACCGCGCTCGGGCTGGTGTTACGGCTCGAGACCATGGCCCTGTACGTCGGGCTCGGCTGGGGCAGCGCCGCCCAGACGTTCGTCGGTCAAAACCTGGGCGCCGTACAGCGGCTGCGCGCTAAGCAGAGCGGCTGGTACGCCACGCTCTACAACGCCATCATGATGGCGCTGTTCGCCGCCGCTTGCGCGGTGTGGGGGCGAAGCTTCGTCATGCTGTTCGACTCGACGCCGAGTGTGATCGAGTCAGCGGTACAGTATTTGAGCATCGTGGCGCCCGGCTACGTCGGGCTCGGTATCGGCATCGTGCTCGGCTCGGCAATTCAAGGTGCGGGCGCGACGCGCCAGAGCCTGCGCCTGGATACCCTCGTCATCGTTGCGGTGCAGGTGCCGCTCTGTCTGGCGGCCTACATCATGCGCTGGGAAGCGCCCTGGCTCTGGGGTGCCGTGTGTGCAACCTACGTCGCCTTCGCCATCATCTACATCGTCAGCTACCGCCGCGGCACGTTCCTGCGCCACACGGTCGAGTAGCGCGCCTCTAGAGGCTCGAGAGGACGCACCAAACGAAAGAGCCGAGGCCACTTGGGCCTCGGCTCTTTTCCACTAAGGAGCTGTCGTGATTGGCGCTATCAGCTGATCTTCGGCGTGGCAGCGGCGCGTGCGATCGCCAGCTGATGGCTCCGCAACGGCGCCTCGGGGATCAGGCTCGGCGTCGTGGTCGCAGCGGCGCGGGCGTCCGCGGTGCGCAAGAAGGCATCCAGGGACAGGGTGCCGGAGCCGAAGGTCAGATAAACGAGCAAGAGCGCGAGCACGAGGCCCGAGAACTCGAGCGACTGGCCTGCGTTCAAGAGGCCGCTCTCGGAGTGGACCAAGAACACTGCCCCGAACAGGATCGGCACTTGCAGGGCCGCGGCGAGCCGCGTCGCGAGGCCGAGCGCCAGCATCACGCCGCCGCACAAGTGGGCAATGGCCACGAAGTGCGCCAGTGCATACGGTAGAAACCAACTGTGGATATCTTGGAGGTACCCGAGCACGAGTTCCGGCTGGGTGATGAAGAGGATGCCTCGAACGAAAAGGCCGATGCCCAAATACGCCCGCATCAGATCGTAGCCGAGCGCCGGACCCGGGCGCACCAGCTTAGGAAGCTGACGAATCCAAGTTTGGACTGATCCGTTATCTGCGGCCTGAGCTGAGTTTTGAACTGACATGCGTGGCTCCTTCCGGGGGCGCTGGCGGCGTGCCGCTGGCTTTCGAGTCGCTGCTACCGTCGCTGTTGGCGTCGAATGCCGAGTGGGCTCCGAACCATCTTCGAGAGGCTGTGTCGTCTTCGAGAGAGGCTCTGTCTTCGAATGCCGTCTGCTGCTGCGTGGCCGCGAAGATCAGATACTGAATCGCTGGTGACCGTATCGCCGATGACCGTGAAGCTCGTCTAAGAGACAGTCAGCTTAGCAGACCTTCTTTCATGCACGAGTGTTCGCGCGCGTTGTTCTGCGTAAATTCCGCTCGCTTTGCAGGGTTCTTCTCGCGCTGACGCATGCGAGCGTTTTGAAGCATGTGGGATGCTCCATCACGACGCACTTGGGCTCATTCCGTGGTCGCGTGAGCCTCCGCGAAACGCCGAAGCACACTCGAGACAGAGAATTGCATGTACACGCGACCCTGCCGCTCCGCCGTTTTCACCGACATGCTCGACGCGCGGGCGACCGGGCTGGAAATTTCGTTGCGGCCGGCGAGACGTGCCGATGGAGGATACGAGCGAGCTGACGTTATCGTGCGTTTAAGCGGGGCGCTGCCGCGCTTCAGCATGTACTTTTTGGTGAGCGGATGTATTACCTCGCCGCGTCCTTCTTCCCGCGCCGCTCGTTGTCCAACGCCGCGCTTCCTTGGAAACCTTTCCCGCTTCGGCAGCCTGTTCGGACGCGCGGGCCCCTGTGCACGAGTGATTCATCGGTGCAACATCGGGTGCAGCAAACTGCGTGCCGGCACACATCATGTGGTCGTGTGCGCTCGCCGCGTGGCGCGAACGTGGACACGGTTTCGAGGCGCGAGAGATGCGACACAACGCTTGGCCGTCATCCCCTCGCGCGTCACGTGTCGTGATCGATGATCCGCTGAGACGCGGAGGTGATTCAGAGTCGCTCGCGTGACGCTCGACGCCGTCAAGAAAGTCCTTGCGCGTGAAACGACCGCCTGCCTAGACTCCCGCGCCATGCCGAAGGACAAGGGCCATCCGGTCGACGACGAAGGTCGCCGATTTTTGCTGAAGGTGGGGGTTCACAGTCTTGGAGCAGGTGTCGCCGCGGTCACTGCTGGGCCTGCGCTCGCGTACCTCGCGTACCCGCTCAGTCACGATACGACGACTGGAGCTCATGGCTTCATCACCGTCGGTCGGGCCGAGCGCTTCAAGGAAGGCGTGCCACTGAAGGTGGACCTGCTCTCCGACAAGATGGACGCCTGGAACCGCATCGAGTCGGTGAAGATCGGTTCGGCGTGGATCGTGCGAACAGGCGCCAAGCTCGTGGCCTACAGCACGGTCTGCCCTCACCTCGGTTGTGCCATCGACTTCGACGGCCCCGCCAACAAGTTCAAGTGCCCGTGCCATCGCTCGGCCTTCGGGCAAAACGGGCAGATCGAAGAGGGGCCTTCGCCTCGCCACATGGATGAGCTGGAGGTCAAAGAAGCGGGTGGTCTGCTCGCGATTCGCTATCAGCGATTCAAGCAGGGCGTGAGCGACAAGCAGATCGTCTGACAGTGACGTTTTCGAGAATTGGTTTTTGATTGGGGCCCCGGCGCCCCAATCTCGGGAGCAGCAAAATGCTGGCTAAGGTTATTGATTGGCTCGACGAGCGAGCGGCCATTAAGAAGCTCTGGCACGAGGCCGCCGACGAACATATCCCGGGGGGTGCACGGCCACGCTACGTCTTCGGCAGCGTGCTGATGTTCTTGTTCATGCAGCAGGTCGTGCTCGGCATCCTGCTCGCCAGCTACTACAGCCCTTCCGCCACGGACGCCTGGGCGAGTACCGCCTATATCAGCGATCAGGTGACCGCGGGCTGGTTCTTGCGCGGCCTGCACCACCACGGCTCCTCCGCCATGGTCATCGTCACCGTGCTGCACTTCTTTCAGGTCACGCTGGCCGGCGCCTATCGCAAGCCGCGCGAGCTGAACTGGCTCACTGGGTTGATCATGGCCGCTCTGGTGTTGGGCTTTGCGCTCACCGGCTACCTGCTGCCCTGGGATCAAAAGGGCTACTGGGCCACCCAGGTTGCCACCAGCATCATGGGCAGCATGCCCGCGGGTGACGTCCAGCAGCGCCTGCTGCAAGGCGGCAGCCAATACGGCAACCTGACCATCACGCGATTCTTTGCGCTGCACGTCTTCGTGCTGCCGCTGGCGCTCGCTGGTCTGCTCGGCGCCCACCTGGCGTTGTTCCGCAAACATGGTGTCACGCCGCCGGTGATGCCGCAAGCGGAGCTCGACCGGAGAATGGACCGCTTCTTCCCGAAGCAGCTGTTCATCGACCTGGTGGCAATGGCCATCACTTCTGCCGCCCTGGTCTTCGTGACCTTCAGCACCCACGGCTCCGAGTTGTTCGCTCCCGCACAACCGGCGAGCAACTTCGTGGCTCGGCCGGAGTGGTACTTCCTGTTCCTGTTCCAGCTGCTCAAGTACTTCCACGGACCGTTGCAGATCATCGCCACGGTGATCATTCCGGGCGCGGCAGCCACCTTCCTGGTGCTCCTGCCCTGGCTGGACAAGGCGGAGAGCCGCCACGCGAAAGACCGGCTACCGGTGCTCCTCGGCGTGGGTACATTGATGGCGGGCGTCGTGGCCTTGACCGGACTGGCCATGGCTGAGGACAAGGCGAACGAGAAGTATCAAAAGGATCTGATCGTCGCGCACAAGGAAGCGGAATACGCACGCGAATTGGCCAAGAAGGGTGTGCTGCCCCAAGGTGGAGACGCCGTGTTTGAGAACGACCCGATGGTTGGCGCCAAGCGTGTGTTCAAGGAGAACTGCTCGAGCTGCCATGCCATCGACGGTATCGGCGGTGCCGAGGCACCCGACTTCGGTGACTACAACAGCCGAGCCTGGCTCACGGCCTTCGTGCGCAACCCGGAGAGCTCGCGGTTCTTTGGCGGTACCAAGCACAAAGACGAGATGGACGCGTATCCGCCGAACGAGGTGAGCGACGCTCAACTCAGCGAAGTCGTCGAATACCTACTCAGCATCTCCGGGGTCCCGCCCCAGGATCTGGATGCGGCGCTCGCACAGAAGGGGTCAGCAACCTTCTCCAACCCGCTCAACTGCGCGGATTGCCACGAAATCGTTCCAGGCAAAGGTGGCAGTTCGCCAAACCTTGCCGGTCGCGGCAGCGTCGAGTGGATCAGCAGCATGATCAAGGATTCGGGCCAAGCCCACCTGTTCGGAGACGACGCCAAGATGCCGAAATTTGGTGCGAAGCTGAGCGCCGACGAAATCGGACGTCTGGCGCAGCTGATCTACAACCAGCAGCCGTACGCGGCGCCGTCGCCCTCCGTGGCGTCAGCACACTGAGTTCCAGACCTCGGTATCGAAGCGCAAGGGGTCGCCCGGAGGCGGGCGACCGAGCGCGGCCAGCGGACGTAGACGTGGCATTTTCGCTGAGGTAGCCCTCGAGAGTCGCGATTGCGGGGCGTTGCGAGTTCGCCTACCGTCCCTGGCGTGCAGCGGCCAAGCCCTCGAAAAGGCGCCCTCTGGATTCACCCGCGTGGTCGCCGAATCGGCTAATGGTGGGCAGGGGGGATACGGTGCCGCCCGGCTCGGCGGGTGGCGGACGCTCAGAGTCACAGGGGACTAGCGCCGAAAGTGTGTGGGCCCGGCGCATCCCGGCGGCCGAACTTCGGAAGATCACCGAATATTCTCCGGACGTGATCCTGGTGCTCGATCTCGAGTACCGGATCCAGTTCGTCAATTGGACGCTGGAGGGCATCTCTCCGGAGCGGGTGATCGGAACCGAAATATTCGCGTTCGTGTCGGCCGATCAGCATGCCGAGATGCGCACCTGCTTCGAACGGGTGCTTGCTACCGGGCAACCGGGGTCGTTTCCGAGCTTGCTCCTGGCCCCCTCAGGCCAACCCATCGAGTGGGAGTCTCGCGTTGGGCCGATGGTCGAAGACGGTAAGGCCATGGGCCTTGCGGTGTTCGCGCGAGACGTCACGGAGCGTAACAAACAGGTGCGCGAGCTCGATCGGTTCTTCGAGCTGAGCGTCGACCTGTTCTGCGTCACCGATCAAGCGGGTCGTTTCCGGCGCGTGAGCGCCAGCTTCTCGAGTGTGCTCGGACACCCTCGGCAGAAGCTGCTCGGAGAATCGCTGAGCGCGTTCGCGCATCCTGACGATCGCGCCCGCGTCGAGAGCAGCCTGTCGCGCATGCTGGAGAGCGGCGCTGTCATTCAATTTGAAACGCGCTTTCGCCATGAGAGCGGCGCGTATCATCTCTTGGCGTGGAACGTGCGCCCCGACGTGGAAGGGGGGCTCGTGTTCGGTGCCGCCCGTGACATCACGCTGGAACGCAACCTGGAGCGGCAACTGCGCGAGTCGCAGAAGATGGAGGCCGTGGGGCAACTCGCGGGCGGGCTCGCACATGACTTCAACAATTTGATGATGGCGGTGCTCGCGAACGTCGAGTTCGCGACGGAAGAGTCTCGCGACCGCCCGGAGGTGTCCGACTATCTGAGCCAGATCGCCGAAGCGGCGACGAAGGCTGCGGCGCTCACCAAGCAGCTCTTGTCGTTCAGCCGCCGAGACGCGATCCGGCGTTCGGCGCTGGATGTGAACGAGCTGATTGGTGGCCTCGTCAGCCTGCTCAGGCGGTTGATTCCAGCCAGCATCGAGATCGATGTCGTGGCGGGCGCCATGCTGCCGAAGATCAACGCGGATCCGAACCAGCTCGAGCAGGTGTTGATGAATTTGTGCATCAACGCCCGCGACGCGATGCCCCACGGCGGGCGCTTGCGCATCGAAACGGAGTGCGAGCTGATCGACGATCGCTTTCGGCACAGCCACCCGTGGGCACGGACCGGGAGCTACGGCTTGATCCGCGTCGCCGACTCCGGTGTCGGCATGACCAAGGATGTCTCCGATCGCATCTTTGAACCGTTTTTCTCGACCAAGGTGCCCGGCCTCGGCACTGGACTCGGGCTGTCGACGGTGTACGCCATCATCAAACAGCACGCCGGCATCGTGCACGTCCACAGTGAGGCCGGGCGCGGTACCACCTTCGAGGTGTACATCCCGGTGGCGGCGCAGCTGGGTGATGGCCGCGACAGCGGGCGCCGCGCGGGTCTCTCGCCGGACGAAACGATCCTGATCGCCGAAGACGAGGATCTGGTGCGCAATGTGGTGATCCAGATCCTGGAGCGCGGGGGCTACCGTGTGCTCAGCGCGCGCAACGGCAGGGAAGCGGTCGAGCTATTGCGCCAGAACCTGAAAGGGGTCGCGCTCGCGTTGCTCGACGTGGTGATGCCGGAGCTCAGCGGGCCGGAGGCGTTCGTGTTCCTGCGCGAGCTGCGGCCCGATCTTCCCGTAATCTTCAGCAGCGGCTACACGGACCAGGCGCGTTTTGCCCACAGCCTGCCGCAGGGGTCCGTGTTGATTGAGAAGCCCTATCGAGCCGAAGCGCTGCTGAGGAACGTGCGCGAGGCGCTGGCCGCTCGCTCTCTGCCGCCGCGCTGACGCAACGCCGGTAAAACCCGAAGCGAGCTCTCGGCTCAGGGCTTTGTGGCGGCCGGCGGCGGCTTGGGGATCAACGGCAAGCCATGTCCGGGCCCGACGACCTTGCGTAGCGCTGCCGCCGCGTCCCAATCGTCGACCACGTGAGGAGCGTGGTGGCAAGACCGGCACACGCTTTGAGCCGGAGCGAGCGTGATCAACTCGGTGTCGCCCCCGCTCTCGACATGGCGCGAACCGGCACCATGGCACGCCTCACATTGAACATCGGTCAGCTTCTCGACGTGCGTCACCGTGGATCCGCCGGGGCGGTTGTAGCCGGTGACGTGGCAACCCACGCAGTCGAGATTGAATTCCTTGAACTCACGGCTCAAGGTCTCATAGGCCGTCGCATGTTGCGAGCTGCTCCAGAAGCGGTCCGCGCTCGCATGGCAGCCCGTACATTCCGCGCCACCGACGTAGTGCGATGAACCTGGCGGTGCTTGTGCCGGCAGGCGGTCCTTGAATGCCTCGCGGTTGTGCTGATTGACCTGCCGGTAATACTCGCTCATGCGTTGGCTGACTTTGGAGCTGCTGCCTGCCCCTTCGCGCACTTCCACGAGCCGGTACTGAAACGAGCTCTGCGCGGGGCCGGACGGCGCTTTGTCTGCCTCCAGATGCTCGATCTCGGACCTCTGGCGCGCGAGTTGGGCTATGACGGCCGCGAGCTCCTTTGGATCGAAGGCGGGATCCGCCTGATAGCTCGCGAGCCGGCGCTCGAGCTCCGCGGTCTGCCGTTTCAGGCTGTCGATGCGCTCGACGCGTTCCAGGCCCGCCGTGTCGGCGAAGGAAAAATCGTCACCCACCACGAACAGGTCGACGTAGGCGAGAGCCTGTAAATGGTTGGGGGCCTGCACGACCAGCGTTTCGCCGATCAAGGCGGGCGGGAACGCCGCATCGTTGGCGTCGCCTCGTTCTGCCGCCTTGCCGAGCAGGATGACGTCGAACCCCGGCACCTTTTCTGCCAATCGGAGGCCTGC
The DNA here is from genome assembly GCA_043780025.1 of Deltaproteobacteria bacterium. Taxonomy (GTDB): domain Bacteria; phylum Myxococcota_A; class Polyangia; order Polyangiales; family Polyangiaceae; genus SZUA-265. The sequence continues at coordinate 14,909 of JAYWEH010000278.1, read as the reverse complement.
CCCACGCGAGGTCGAGACCAGTGCGACCTGGATCTGGGCGCCGGCCTGGCGCAGCTCCGCGAGCGCCGCCTCGAGCGATCGCGCGAGCACGTCGGAAGCCGGCTCAGCCGCGTCTCGAGCGCCGATACCCACCACCCCCACGCGGTACGGGCCCACTTCGAACAAGGCGGTCGCGGCGAGCGGTAGGCCGCTCGGATTGGGCAGGTTCGCCGCGAGCAGCTTGGCTCCGGTGCTTCGGGTCAGCTCGCCGAGCGCGCTCTCGCCCGCCGAAAAATCATTGACGCCTGGCGCCCAGGCATCGAGTCCGATGTCCGCCAGTGCCGAGGCCAGCGCACGGGCCTTCCACAGGTCCTGGTCGCCGCGATCGCGCGGGAGTTCCGGGTCGGCGAACAAGAGCGGGCCGGCGGCGAGCACGAGCTCGAAGGGTGCCTCGGCGCGCTTCTGCTCCAGTAACGCCGCCGCGTGGTCGGCGCCGCCCAACATGTCCTTGCGGCAGCCGCAGGGTTCGAGCGCTCCGGCCAACGTCGACATGAAGTACAACCGTACGCTCGGCCCCGACGGGGTACGAGGCGGCTCGGGACGCCGGCAACCCCAGGTGGTCGAGATGCCACCCGCGCACAACGCGAGACCGAGCACCCCGGCCCATTTCAACAGAGCATTCATGGACCTGGCGCGAAGGGGAGCACTGTCTTCAAATCTTCGTCGTCAAATCTAAGCTGCATGCCGGCGAAATATTCCCGGCGATCGACGCTCAGGAGGTCGTCGACCCCGCCCATCAGCCAGAGCCGGTTCAAGAAAGCGTAGCCGAGCGACAGGCGCCAGCGCGGCCGCACCACTTCCCCGAAACCGAACAGATCTTGCCGGATTTCGAACGCGTCCTCCAGAAGCAGCACGTCGAGGCCGACGCCGCCGGTCGACTCCTTCAAACCGAAACGGCCGACGAACGGGCCGAAGCGCTGAGCGAATTGCAACGAGAAACGGAGCGCGTTGCTGGTCGTGCTGCGGATCTCCTGAAACTGGTTCGGGTCATTCGGGTTGGTGGTACTCACGTTGACCTGTTCGAGGCGGGTCAAGCCTCGCGGGTCATTCACCAGCTCAATCGAATAGTACTTGTCCTCGCGCGGCTGCAGCCGGAGCTCGGCGATGCTCTTCACGGTTTGCGCTCGGAACTGGTAGTCCGAGCGCAAGGACACGATGGTGCGCAGCTGCGACAGGCCTTCGACGTATTCGCCGACGCCTCTGGCCGCGCCTTCGATGTCGTCAATCAATTCGTCGTCTTTGGTAAGGCGCCCGAGCGTGCCTTCACCGCGTGCTAGCCGCCCGGTGGTGGTCTCCAGGTTGGCGAGCGTCGTCTCCAGGCTCGTCGTCGCGGTGCCGATGCGGTCGACCAGCGTATTGACCTTGTCCGTCGCGCTAAGCTCTCCCGCGCCAGTGTTCCCCTCCATCAAGCGACGGACCTCGGCCGTGACCACGCGCACGTTCTCCAGGATCTCGACGGCGTCCGTCTGCCCGCGCATGGTGACGGCCTCGACTCCGGCGAGGATGTTGCGAATGCTCTCGCGATTTTCGTTCACTGTCTGATTGAGCGCTTCGGTCACCTGCGCCAGGTTCGCCAAGGTGTCGCGCATGTTCTTTTGCGCGGCTTCGGAGCCCACGGACGCTTCGAGGGCCGAGGTCACACGCTCGACGGTCTGGGCGATCCGCGACATGTTCTGGAGCACCTCGTCCGGCGATACGCTCTTTGCCACGGTGCGGATCTGGTCGCCATCGTGAAGCACGGGCCTGCCGCGCGTGCCAGGGGTGATTGAGATGAAGTATTCACCCAGTAAATTCCGGGTGGTCTTCGCGGCGCTGGCGTCCTCGTAAAGGACGGTGCCCGGCAATATACGGATGTCCACGCGGGCCTGGTCATCCGCGAGCCGGATGTCTTCCACGCTGCCGACCGCGATGCCGGCGATGCGCACGTTGGAACGCTCGACGATCCCGCCCACGTCTTCCATCAGCACGTAGACGCGGTAACCCTCCGTGTTCGGGCTGCCCTTTTGGACGAAGCGCAGAATCAAGACTCCGGCCAAAAGGGCAGCAAGGGTCAGAGCCCCCACTTTCACGCTGGTCGCGACACGGCTCATTTCAGGGCCTTTAGAGTTGGCCCTCCCAACAGCCTCGAGTCAAGCTGCGCCGGTGTTTTCGTCGAGCCCGAGGGGCCGCTTCCCGGGCGGCGCCCGCGGTGCGCATGTGCTCGCGGCATTGCTCGCAGGGTGTGCGCTGCCGGCGTGCGGCCCTTCTGCGGCCGAGCTCGTCCAGGCCGACTTCGGGCGCTCGTCCGTGCTCGCTCGGACACCCGAGAGTGGCGCAAATGCTGGCGCCCTTTGCGGCGGCGAAGCTCCGTGTAATTGGGCGACGTCGACCACTTCGCCACGCCGAGTGCGAGACCCGGTGCTCAAACTCGCGGGGTGTGCGGGCTACGATTCGGCGCTGATGGACGTCGCGGCCCGAGTGGCAGGGCGTCGGGCGCTCGGTGAGCCCGCGCCCGAAGTCTCCGAGATCGTCGCGGCGCTGCGCGCGGCGGGCAGCCCACACGTCTGGCCGAAGGTCTGGACGCTGTCGGGGCATGCGCTCGATCCGGCCGCGGTCGAGGCCGCGTTTGTCGATTCCCTGGCAGACGCAGTCGTGCTGGGCGAGCGCCGTTGCGGCGTGGCCGTGGCTCGCGCCAAGTCTGGCGCGGAGGTCTACGTGGCCGTCAGCGTGGATGCACTCGCGGATCTCTCGCCGTTGCCGAGCCGAGCGCGTCTCGGGCAATGGCTCGCGCTCGAAGCGAACGTGTTGACCGATGATACGGGTGTGCGAGTCGTGCTGCTCGGTCCCGCGGGCGCGCCCAAGACGGTGCCCAGTCGGCTCAGCCAGGGCGCGGTGCGGGCGGTTTTCAGCGTCGATCACGCTGGGTTGTGGCGTGTACAGGCTCTGATCGACGGTGCTGCAGGGCCACGTCCGGCGCTGGAAGCGTGGGTGTTCGTGGACGAACCGCCGAGTGCGGCCGCGGCGGTCTTGCCGGCTCCGGGCGAATCCCTCGGCTCGCGCGCGGGCGGGGGCGTCCCGGTCGCGGAGGCGCGCCGCCTGCTCTTGGACATGGTCAATCTGGCGCGTCGCTCAGAGGGGCTCTCGCCGCTCGTGCGCGACGATCACCTGGACGTGCTGGCCCAGGCGCACGCCGAGGCGATGCGTCGCGCGCGCCGAGCCGCCCACGATACCGGTGACGGTTTGCCAACTGAGCGGGCGGAACGAGCCTCGGTCTCGGCGCAGCGCATCGGCGAAAACGTAGCCCGAGCATCCACCCTCGGCAGGGCCCACCGCGCGCTGTGGGATAGTCCGTCGCATCGCGGCAATCTGTTGGATCCCAGCTTCGAAGCCATCGGGCTGGGTGTGGCATCCGACGCGGTCGTTCGGGAGCGCTCGGGTGAGCCGCCCGATCTTTGGGTGGTCGAGTTGTTTGCCGATTACGGCACGGCGGGAAAGGCCGTGCTGCAACGTACATCGCAACCCCATCGGACCACTGTCATTGGCATTGTAAATGCGGTACCCTGATCCTCCTTTCTTGAACTCGATGTCATCGTCATCGTCGACGTGGCGCGCGCGAGCTCGCTGGGGCTTATTGATGCATCGCTTTGTGCTAGTGGGCTTATTGATATCCGCCCTCTCGCTCGTTGGCACACCGGCCCGGGCACAGCGCGCCTTCTATCTGGACCGCGTGCAAATCGGTGGGGCTCCTGACGACGGCCTGGTGACGCGGCGGCCTTATATTTCCCCCGAAACACGGCTCTACGGGTCCACGGGGCTCGGCTACGTCGTGAACGCGCTGCGCGCCAGCACCGTGGCGGCGGACTCGCGCGTCGAGGAGCGGATCGAGAACCTGATTGAGCAGCAGCTCATCAGCTACTTCAGCGCAGGCATCCAGTTCGGCGGGCGAGCCTCGGTGGGCGTCAACTTGCCGGTGGCCTGGATTCAGAGTGGCGGGGACGTACCAATTCCTGGGGCCCGACCGCTGCCATCGATTTTCCCCATCGACACCGGCTCGGCTCTCTACGACGTCTCGCTCGAAGGTCGGGGGCTCCTTTACGACGATCCCGCTCAGGCTTTCCGTGTGGGCGTGGGCGGAGCGCTGTTCATCCCCTCGGGTACGTTCGCGCGCGGCGGCAGCGATAACCGCGTCTCGTTGTACATGTATGGCGCCGCGGAGAAGCAATTTGGGCCGGTGCTGTTTGTGGGCAGCCTGGGGCCCCACTTTCGGCCTCTGCGCGGAATTGACGGCTTTGACAGCCGGCTGGATGTCGGCAGCGAGCTCCGCATCAACGCCGCGGGCTTCGTGGACCTGCACGAGCGAGTTCGCGTCGGTGGCGAGCTGAACGGCATGATCGGCCTGAGCGAAAATGAAGCCGGCGATTCGACATTTTTTTCCTCGCCCGCGACGCCGTGGGAATGGCTCGGTTCGGCGCGGCTACTGCTGGCCGAAGACCAGCGCACTTACCTGCGCGGTTCGCTCGGTACGCGCCTCAGCAACGGCTACGGCGCGCCGGATCTTCGCATCATGGTGTCGATCGGGCGTTGGGTGACGCTCGACGATTTGATCCCCGAGGACACCACCCGCGTGCGATTTGCGGGCGAACGGCGCGTGCCTCCGCCGCCGGCCGACGAAGACAAGGACAACGACGGCTTTCCCGATGCGATTGACGCCTGCCCCGAGCAAGCGGAGGACGGGCAGGACCCGTATCCCGGGGACGGCTGCCCCGTGAACTCCGATCGCGATGGCGACGGCGTGGTGGACCTGCAGGACAAGTGCCCTGACGATCCCGAAGACCGCGACCAGCTGCAGGACGAAGACGGCTGCCCCGAGACCGACGCGGACGGCGACGGCGTGCTCGACGTCCGGGACGCTTGCCCGGCTGAAGCCGGCGTGGAGCATGGCGATCCCAAGCGTGACGGCTGCCCCGTGGCCAAGAAGCCGACGCGGTTGGTGGTGGACGCCGACAAGGGCCAGCTCAAGTTGCTCGAGCCGGTGCAGTTCGAGACGGCCACGGCCGACCTGAAGCAGGTCAGCTACGGGTTGCTCGACGAGGTCGTGAGCGTGATGCGTGACCAGTCGGACCTTCGCATCGCCGTACACGGGCACACGGACAGTCGAGGCGGCGCCGCGTACAATCGAGATTTGAGCCGGCGCCGAGCGGAGGCGGTGGTGAAGTACCTCACCGAAAAGGGCATCCCCGCAGCTCGCTTGGACGCCGAGGGTTTTGGTCCGGACCGCCCGCTCGCGACGAACGACACGGCCGAGGGCCGAGCCTCGAACCGGCGGGTCGAGTTCAAGATCGTACAGCAGCCGGACTGAGCTTACGTCAGCGGGTTTTCGGGCCGGTATTGCGCGCAACGACGCGCACACGAGCTGTCGGACCGCGGTTGCATTGGCCGCAATCTTCGTGGTAAGGGCTCCGCCCCCATGCGAGACAACATTCGCCTCATCTCGTCGGCCGGAACCGGGTTCACGTACTACTCGACCAAGAACAAGCGCACCCAACAGGGCAAGTTAGAGGTCAAGAAGTACGATCCAGTGGTACGCAAGCACGTGGTCTTTAAAGAGTCCAAGATGCCGCCCCACAGCAAGTAAGCTTTATGAAACGCACCTATCAGCCTCACAATACGAGCCGACTGCGCACCCACGGTTTTCGCAAGCGTTTGAAGACCCGCGGAGGGCGCGCCGTGCTCGAGAATCGCCGTCGGCGCGGTCGTTGGCGTTTGGCGGTTACCGCCAACAACAAGAAGTAGCCTGGCCCGCTCGAAGCACGTTGTTTCCGGGCGAGGCGCGTCCGGAAATGGTGCTCGAAGTTGAAACCCGTCGGCAGGTTCACCGCGCAGGACAGGGTCCGGAAGCGCTCCGAGTACCAGCGCATTCAGTCCTCGCGGTTTAGGGTGATCACGTCGAGCTTTATCTTCCTGCTCGAACGTACTCTTCAGGCCCAAAGGCCGCGGATTGGAATAACCGCGTCCCGACGAGTGGGTAACGCGGTTCAGCGCAATCGAGCCAAGCGGCTCGTGCGGGAAGCGTTCCGTGTCCTCAGGGGTTTTTGGCCAAAGGAAGCCTCGGTCGTGGTCATCGTTCGCGCCGGCGTTGGCGATCGCGGTCTGGATGAAGTCGTTTCCGAGTGGCGAGCCGCGCAGCCTCGCATTGAGCGGACCTGGGCGCGGCTCTCGGAAGCGGACTCGGCGGCGGCAACGGATCCCCTGGACGGCAAAAATTCATGCTAGTGCAGCGGCTTCCGTGGCAAGCAATGGGGTTTTCGACGCTCCCCGAGCGCATGACGACTTCGAGGCGTGACGTGACGTGGTTTTCTGCGTCTGTGTCTGCGCTACTCGTCGCTGCCATCCGAGTTTACCAGTGGACATTGGCGCCCTTGCTCGGCAATTGCTGCCGGTTTGAACCTTCGTGCTCCCGTTACACGCTTTTGTGCATCGAGCGCTGGGGACCGTTGCGCGGCTCCTGGTTGGGGCTGCGCCGTATCATTCGGTGCCATCCTTTTTGTCCGGGCGGCCATGATCCCCCGCCGGAGATGACGATCTAAATGCAAGGTGCCGGCTTCTTCCGGGTGGCGTTGCTCGCCCTCATGGGTTTCCTTGGCTACCGGTTTCTCTTTGCAGAATCCAGCCAAGCTACCCGAGTGCAACCGATCGTGCAGGAGCCCCACGCGGTTCCCGCCGAGCGAGCGCGCTACCAATATTGCGAACTCCAGACGGAGTCGTTTCGCGCTCAGCTGTCGACGCGCGGGGCCGCCCTCAAGCACTTCCAGCTGCTCACGCCGAAGTACCAGGACAAGACCAAAGGCGTGCCGATCGATCTGTCGACGACGCCGCACCCGGGCGTCGCGCTCGGCAGCCCCGCGGCGGAAGATCCGGCCGCACCGGGTCTGCACGAGTTCCGCCAACAACTGTTCTCCGAGTGGCGGACCGTTGGAACGGGACCGGAGGGCGCGGATTGGAACGTCAAGTTCGACTCGGTGGATTACCAGCTCGGGGACTCGACGCCGGGTAGCTGCGAGTTCGTCTACAAAGATGAGCAGGTGGCCATCCGCAAGATCGTGAAGGCGAGCGATCGCCCGTACGAGCTCGAGGTCAGCCACGAGATCACGAACCTCGCCACGACTCCCAAGGTGCATGCCTTCGCCATCGACACGGTGGCGTGGCGGCGCACCGAGGAAACGTCGAGCTCGATGTTCGGCGTGAGCCCGTTTATCACCCACGTCGAATGCGTGCCGGAGCAAGGGGACGCCCTGCGCTTCTTGCCGGACGCGTTTGAGCCGGACGATTTCCAGAGCGACGACAAATACGAAGTGGTCGCGCCCTGGGGTTGGTACAAAGCGCGCACGACGCCGTCCATCGCGGCCGTCTCCAACGCCTACTTCACGCAAGGTATCGGCCACGTCAGCGCACCCGGTGCGCCGAGCTGCCAGCTGCTGATCGAGAACTATTTCCGCGACGGCAGGGCGCAGGACCCGAGCTCCGGATCGTTCTACCGTGCCCGCCTGGCCTATCCTCAATGGAGCCTGCCGCCCGGGGAGACCGCGCGGTACGTCGTAACGAGCTACGTCGGCCCTAAGGAACGCGCCATCCTCGCGGAGGCTGGCGGAGGTCGCCAGCGCTTCCTCGAGCTCATCGATCTCGGGTTCTTCTCTGTGATCGCGAAGGTGCTGGTCACGTTCCTGCTCGGCGTGCACAACGTGGTCCCCAACTGGGGCATCGCCATCATCGGCTTGACCGTGACCGCGCGGGTGCTCTTGTTCCCGCTCTCCTGGCCCAGCATCCGCAACATGATTCGGATGCGCGAGATCAAGCCAGAGATGGACGCGATGAACGAGAAGTTCAAGAACGACGCGCAGGCCAAGGGTTTGGCCCAGATGGAATTATGGCGGAAACACAAGGTGAATCCGCTGAAGGGCTGCTTGCCGCAGCTCGCCTCCATGCCGGTTTGGTTTGCGCTCTACACGACGCTGCAAACGGCGGTCGAGCTGTACAATATCCCGTTCCTCTGGTTTCCGGACCTGTCGGCGTCGGATCCCTACTTCATCCTGCCGCTCATCATCGGCGCCACTTATTTTCTGCAGCAGAAGCTCATGCCCATGCAGGGCGGAGATCCGATGCAGCAGAAGATGATGATGTACTTCATGCCCATCATGTTCACGGTGTTCATGTTGTTCCTCCCGGCGGGGCTCGGGGTCTACATGTTCACTAACAGCGTGTTGGTGATAGTTCAGCAGCAGCTGGTCGAACGCCATGTCAAACGCAATTCGACCCCGACCAACCCAACCCACCCTGTCCTCGACAAGGGAAAGGTATGACCATGAACGAGTCCAATCGAGACACGGCCGAGACTGAATCGACCGAGGACGACGAACGAGAAACCCCCGGCGGCGATGCGGATCGAAAGAGTCGCCCGCGCCGTCCTGGGCGACCCTCGCCTGAGGTTCAGGTGCCGCGTTTGGCGGTTGCGGACGCCGACGAACGGAGCCGTGACGCACTGGCGTTCACCATCGACCTCATCGTCAAGATGGGCATGACCTGTGACGTGAGTCTGCAGCCTCCCGGCGAAGAGGGGACTGACATCCAGATCCACGTCACCGGACCCGACGCCGGGCGCATCATCGGCAAGAAAGGTCAAGTGCTCGCGGCGGTGCAGTTCATCGTCAACCGCGCCATGAACCGGCCGGGTATCGAGCGGCGCTACGTCAGCGTGGACGCCGACGGGTATCGCAGCCGGCGCGAGGACTCCCTGGCGAGCATGGCGCGCAGGCTGGGCAAGCAGGCCATCAGTGACGGGCAGATCATCACCTTCGAACCGATGAGCCCCCGCGATCGCCGTGTCGTCCATCTGGCGCTCGCCAAGTTTGACGGTGTGGTCACCAAGAGCGAAGGCGAGGGTGACGACCGCCGCGTCCAGATCATTCCCGTCCGGCGCGGCTGAGGCTTCCAGAGGGCGTCGAGCCCCTGCTAGGTAGATAAACCGAGGTCGAGAGGTACTCGACGGGTATGGCTGAACCGGCGCCCGGGATCGTCCAGATGCGTCCTCTCGGACTTGCGAACAGTGCCCGATCGGGGCAGTCTGGCTCGGTCGCCCGAGCATCGAAAGGAACGTCGGCATGTCGATCAAGATTGAGAAGTTTCTGTGCACTGCGGTGGCGCTTTCCGCCCTGGTTTCGGGCCTGAGTGCCTGCGGCGGCCCCAAGGCAGTGCGCGGCTCGGACGTCGCCGGCCTGGACGACGAGGCGATGAGTACCGGGCTCGATCGCCGTGACCTACAGCTGATGTTGCACGAGAACATGGCGTCGCTGCAGACGTCGGCCCTGGTCAAGCGCTGGCAGGGCGAAAATCGCCCGGCGGTGGCCGTGCTCTCGATGCGCAACGATACTAGCGAGCACATCGACAGCGTGCTTCAAGCGCTGATCACCGAGGTCGAGACGTCGCTCGTCAACGCGGGCCACGTGCGGGTGATCAGCCGCGACTCCCAGCCGGAAATGATCGCCGAGGTGGAGAAGCAGCAATCCGACGCGTTTGACGCCTCCACGGTTTCGCGCCTCGGCAGTCAGGTGGGTGTGCGCTACTTCGTCACCGGCCGGGTCTACAACGCGGACGAGCGCCAGAGCGGCGAGCGGCGCGTGCAGTACTTCCTCTTCATGCGCGTGCTCGACGTCGAGACCGGTGACATCCTCTGGCAGAACAGCGCGGCGGTCACCAAGGCCATCGTGCAGTGACATCGCGCCGGCCGCGCACGCGGGCCGATGGTTTGCTGGCCGTGTTCGGGTTGTGCCTATTGGTGCTGCTCGGTAGCGGCTGCGCGAGCCATTCGGACGGCACCCAGTCAGCGCGCTCGGCGCTGGACGCCAACAACCCGAAGCAGGCCCTGGCGCTCTATAACAAGCAGCTCGAGGTCGCGAGCGAGAAGGAGCTGCCGAAGGACACGAGCGGAGACAACACCGTCTTGATCCTGGACCGGTCGATGGTGTTGCAGCAGCTCGAACAATACGAGCTGTCGAGCCGTGATCTGGAGGTCGCCGACAAGCAGATCGAGGTCTTGGATTTTTCTCGGCAGACCATCGATGACATCGGTAAATACATGTTCTCCGACGATACGGGGCCGTACAAGGCGCCGTTCTACGAGAAGCTGCTGATCAACACCCAGAACATGCTCAACTATCTGGGGCAGGGGAACCTCAACGGAGCCCGCATCGAAGCTCGCCGGTTGGCGGTGATGCAGACCTTCATCTCAGACCACGAGGGCAAGGGGGCAGCCCTGGCTGGGCCGGGCAGTTACCTCGCCGGCTTTGCCTTCGAAAAGAGCGACCAGCCGCAAGAAGCGCTGCGCTACTACGACGAAGCGTTAGCGAGTGGCCCCTTCGCGAGCCTGGCCCCCGTGATTGTGCGGCTGGGGGCGAAATCGAGCTACCGCACGCCGCGCATACAGAAAATCCTGGACCAGGCTCCGCCGGCAGAGCCGGCGCCCAGCGCGGAAGGCAGCGCACCGAGTGAAGACACGTCGGGCGAGTTGCTCGTGGTGGTGAACTACGGGCGCGTTGCGGCCAAGGTGCCCAAGCGCATCCCCATCGGTTTGGCGCTGACCTACGCGAGCGGCATCATCAGCCCCAACGACGTGGGCCGAGCCAATCGCCTGGCGGCGCAGGGGCTCGTGACCTGGGTGAACTACCCCGCGCTCGGCAAGTCGGGGTCCGTCTCTGAACCGACTCTGAAGGTGGACGGCTCGCCCGAGCCCATCGAGCTCGCGCTCTCGGTGGAGGCAGAGGCCAGGAAGGCCTGGGACGAAGCGCGTGGCACGCTGGTGGCGTCGGCCATCACCCGTCTGATCACTCGGCTCGTCGCCGGGGAAGCCACTCGCAAGGCCGCGGGGGGCGGGCTCGTCGGCACCTTGCTCAGCCTGGGTACTCAAGCCACGCTGACCGCCACGGACGTTCCGGACACGCGGAGCTGGGCGACGCTGCCCGCGCGCATCGGCATTGCCCGGGTGCGCCTGCCCGCCGGCAAACATCAGGTCCTGGTCAGCGTGGGTAAAACCGAGAAGCAGGTCACCGTCGACCTCACGCCCAAGGGCTGGTCGGTCGTGAGCGTTACGTCACTGCGTTGAAGGCGTACTAGCGCAGTGATTCGGGCAGGGAATCCGTCAGCGCGTCTGACAGGGCGCGGAGCGCGTCCGTCGTGGTGAACACGCCGATGACCTTGCCTTCATCGATGACCAGCGCCGAACCGTACTTGCGCTTGGACATTTCGCGGGCGGCCACGTCGAGCGCCTGATCGGGCGGCACCGTATAGTACTCGGTCACCATCATCGAGCGCACGTCGATGGGCTTGACCACGTCTGCAGCCACGGCCTCGATCAGCTTCAAGTCGCTCCTGAACAAGACGCCCACGAGCTGGTCGCCGGACAGCACCGGCAGGTGCCGGATTTCGTGTTCGACCATGCGGCGATACGCCGTGAGAACGCTTTCTTCCGGTGAGGCGAAGTGTTTGGCCTCCGTCATGTACCTTCGAATCGGGATGCGTCGTGCCTGAGTCATCAGACTCGAACTTAGCCCGTTCTGGGGCACCCGCAACCGGGAATTGGGCGACGCTGGTTGGAACGCGCAGGTACCCGGGCTCGCGGGGCCTACTGCCCCGCCGCCGCTTTGCCTTGACTCAGACGCCGCTCGATCTGTTCAGCGCAACTGCGCACATCGATCCGGAGAGCACGCAAGGCTGCCTCGACGCGCTGTTGCAGCTCGCTCGTCTCACGCACGCCAAGCAGGCTGCACACTCGCCCCGAGAACTCCTCACGCGGGCTCTCGGTCGCCAGATACCGACTGATCTCCGAGACCGGCATGGCCTTATCCATGAGCGCCTGGGTGCAGGCGCTCTGCACGACCTCGATCGAGACCATCTGTGGCAGTCGTGTTCGCGTGAGCGAATCGTACAGCACATAACACACGCACACGCAGGCTTCGCCGATCAGGCCTTGGCGCACCTCGATCGCGACTCTTCCGTCGAGTAGTCCGAGCGGATCGCCGAGGCCGGCCTGCAGCGCATCGAGGGTCGCAAACAGCACGCCAGCTGCCGCGTCGCGGACGGGTTGAGCCAGAGCTCGACCCATCTCTTCACCGCCCTTGCCGTTGCAGCCTTCGACCGCCACTAGGAAGCCCGACTTGGCGCGCAGGATGCGGGGCTCGACCGCCGGTATTACGCCGCTCACCATGCGCGCCGCCGCTGGCATCGCGCCGAAGCTCACGCTGGGCGGCGCCGGGACCGGACGAGCCGCCGATGGTGGTGCCGGTTTCGTCACGATGGTGTTTGCGCGAGCGGCGGCTGCGGCAGTCGCGGCGGGCATCGCGGGGCGAGTTGCCCCAGGCGTGCTGGAACGCTGCGCGGCGGTCGGAATGGTTCGGCTGGAGGCGGGTTGAGCCGAGAGCGGTTGAGAGCTGGGCTGCGACGATGCGGGCGCCGCCTCGAACACGTCCGGCACGTTCGGGGGCTTCACGGTTGTCGCGGCATGTAGGGCGGCGGATGACTCCGTCCGCTGCCGGGTCTGCGACACGGCTTGCATCGCCGGGACGGTCGGACTCGAATGACGCCCGTCCGGCTTGACAGCCAGCATCGAGCCGCTGCTGACGGCGCCCTTGTGCCACACGTGTAGGCCGATCAGGTTCACGCTCTTCTTGGGCAGCGCGGTGACCTTCTCGGTGAGGCGCTGGTGCAACTCCCGCTCGTCGAACGGCAAGTCGCCGTTGCTGAGCTCACACTCCACTGCAGCCGCGAAGGCCCGCGCATACTGCATCATCACCTCTTCGGCTTCGGTGCTGATGACCGCTTTCGGGAAGTGCAGGGACAGCTTGGCGCGAATCTTGTACCCATCCATGGTGCGGGCGCTCGCGACGCGACTGAGAGTCTGTATGTCCCGTTTCTCGAATAGTCCCCAGGCAGCCACGTCAGAGTGCAGAACGGTTCGAGAACCCAGCCAGTTGAGTGGTCACTCCGTTAAAAACTCGGCTTTTTGTTAGGTATTGGCACCCGGGGGTGATTAGGTTTGCGCAACCGGAAGTTTCGTTTCGATGCTGCTGATGGCTGCGCTGAGGTAGTCGCGCAGCGCCGCATAGACGCGGCCCTCGAGCGGCCCCGTCTCAAATGCGGCGTACCCCAGGTACCGGCCCTGCAACACCAGGGGCTTGATCAGCCAGGTGGCGCGCTGGGTGCTCGTCTGAACGTGTTCGGGCACGAGCCGGGTCGCGGAAAACCGGCCGGCGAACTCGTATTCAGAGCGGTGCTCATGAACGGCCAGCGCGCCGCGATGATCGCCATCATCGGTGCGTAGGGCGATGAAACACGCGGGGATGTCGAGACGATTCAGCGTATCGGTGAGGACTTCGCCGAGATCGGCCCAGCCGCTGGCGTTGAGCAGGCGGCCACCGGCGCGGCGCAGTGTCCTGAACAGGGCCGTTTCGGACAACCAGCGGCGGGCCTGGCGGCGCTCCGCCAAGAGGCTCACGGAAGAGCGCGCCATGTGCCACATTTCGTCGGCGCTGCGCCGCCACTTGGGGTCCTGCCGCAGGCACAGCGAGAAGTGCCGGCGCATCACCGCGATCACTTCTTGCCAAGCGCTTACATCTGATGTCGGGCTCTGGTCCATCTGCCCGATCACGTCCTCGAGGAACGCGACGAAGCTCTGGCCTTGAAGCAGGCCGCGCCTTCGGCCCTGGATGTCCGTGGCGGCCTGAACGAGCAAGGTGTCGGGCAGGCCTGGCTCGCAGTCGAAACCCGCCTCTTCGATCACTCGCCGCACGTCCGCCAGGATGCGCGGTAGCGCGAGCCGATAGGCTTCTTCGAAGCGTAGCGGTTCGAGCAGCTCGGGATCCGCGAGCATCGACGTGAGGCCGGACGTGAACGACGAAAGTGAACGAGCGCCGCAAGATTCTCGGGGAATGAAACTGGCATCCAGAAACACTCGGCCTGGCAGATCTTTCTCGGAAAGCCGCGCGACCACCTCGCGCAAGGCCCTTCGACCTTGTTCGTATAGAGGTTGCCGCACCGTGGCGAGCGACGGTGCGGCAAAACGCGCCGCCTGGATGTCGTCGAAGCCCACCACGGCGACCTTTTGCGGCACCGCGACCTTGCGCTCGGCAAGCGCTTTCATCGCGCCGATGGCCATCAAATCGCTAGCGCACATCAGTGCGTCGAAGCCGAGCCGCCGATCGTCCAGCAGGATTTTTATGGCGCGGGCACCCGATTGCTCCAAGAAGTCGCCCTCTACGACCAGGTCGGCTTCGTCTGCGAGCCGGAGGTCGAGCACGGCTTCGCGGTACACCTGGTAGCGCTCTTGAGCTTCGTCGTTGCCGTGCGGGCCCTGCACGAATGCAATGCGTCGCCGGCCGCAGGTCTGAGCCAGATGGGTGAGCGCTTGGCGAACACCCGCGCGATTGTCGACGGCGACTTCCACCGCGCCCGCCAGCGCGCCGCCGATGCTGCAAACCGGTAGGTGCGTGAAACGCTTGCAATAAGCGCTCAGGGTTTCCATCCCGGAGTAGTTGGCGAGCGTGCCCGAGAGCACGATGAGCGCGTGGATGCGCTCCGCCTGGCACAGGTCATACGCGGCGTTCAGCCCGCTCTGGGCGGGATCGGGCGAGCTGAGCGGGCCGCCAGCGAAGCACGTCACGTCCAGGTCGAGCGAACGGGCTTCCGCATCGATGCCGAGGACGACCTGCTGCTGATAGTCCTGATCGAGTGTGTCGACCAGGACCCCGATGTTCGTGCGCTGAGTGAACAACAGACCGGATCCTGAGGGGAGCGTGACGCAGCCGGGCGTGTTTTAGCGTAGCCCGCCTTTTGCCTCGGCTGGGCGA
>JAYWEH010000277.1:0-24969 GCA_043780025.1 Deltaproteobacteria bacterium | reverse complement strand
CGAACGTGACTCGCAGTCAGCGACACACGTCACGAATCCACGCCTCGTCGTAGAGGTGCTCAGTGAGAGCACAGAGCAGTACGACAGGGAGGAAAAGCGCCTCTACTATCAGCTGTTACCGTCTCTCGAGGAGTACGTCCTCGTCGCGCAGGACAAGCGCAAGATCGAGGTCTGGAGCCGCGCGGCTGGAACTTGGTCTCACGCTGCATACGAAGCGGGCACTCGCGTGCGCCTTGGCTCCATTGAATTCGAGCTCCACGTCGACGAGCTCTACACGGCGGCGGGCGTGCGTGTCGCATGACAAGGGCCGCTGCCGGTCAACGCCGCTCAGGGCCACCGTACGACGCTGGGCGGGGCGCATCGACTTCAGCTTTCGGGCCCGCTCAGCCTCCACGGGGATAACGAGACAGGTATTCGGCAACGAGTTTCGGTAGGGCGCGAGTATCAATCGGCTTCGTGACATACCCGTCGCAGCCGGCTCGAAGGGCGCGCTCGTCATCGCCCAACATGGCGGAGGCCGTCACCGCCACGATGATGGTGTCTCGATAGGTGGGGTCAGCGCGCAGCTTTCGGGTCAACTCGAGGCCGTCCATCCCCGGCAGCTGCAGATCCATCAGGATCATTTGCGCGCTAAAATCGCGCAGAATGAGTAAAGCTTCATCGGCGTCCTGAGCGGCGCGCACGTCATATCCCGCTCCGGAGAGCAGGAACAGCAGCAGCTTCATGTTGCTCGGATTGTCGTCCACGATCAGAATCGTGCCCGACGTCACTCGTTGTGCTCCATCTGGGGCTCTCCCAGGAAGAACTGCTGGAGCATTTCCGAGAGCCGCCCGGTGCTGTCCACACCTTTTTGCACTACTGCGATGGCGGACGCTCTGAGCCGCTGCCGCTCGTCGACGGACAGATCTTTGACCGTCCATACCATCACTGGAATGTGCCGGCTCGCGGGCGCCGCGCGAAGCTGCTCGAGGAAGGCTAGTCCGTCGAGATCGGGCATGATCAGGTCCAGAATGATCGCGAGCGGCGTGGCTTCTGCGACGGCGTCGAGAGCAGCGCGCGAGTCGGAGAAGCAAAGCGCGTCGTAGCCGAGTTTCCCGAGAGTGGCCTCCATCAGCTTGAGTGATCCCGAGTCGTCATCGACCACCATGACGGGCTTGCCCCGCGTCGCGACCGCTCCGCCTCGCTCGAGCGAGGCCAAGAGCGCTGCAGCATCGACCGGCTTCGTCAACACATCGCTGACGGCAAACCCGGCGACGGCACCTCGATCGGTCACGAGAGCCACAGCTATGATCGGAATCCTCGGGCCCCGCGCGTCGCGGCGAATGATGGAGAGCAGCTCTTGGAGCTGGTCGGGCTCGCCCTCCAGCATGTCGAGTGTGACCGCGTCGTACACGCGCTTCGGCCACGCAGCGATGGCTTTCGCGCAAGTGGCCACGCTGTCAACCAAGTAGCCGGAGTCCCTCAGGATGCGTTCCACCACGATTCTGTGCTCCGTGTCGCGTTCCACGACCAAGACGGCTGCTCTTTGCGGTGGGCTGCTACCGGATGCTGGGCGTTTCGCCTGGCTCGGTGGGCGTCTCGGCAATATCGCGAAGAAGACGCTGCCGTGTTCGGGCGCGGGCCGCATGCCCACCGTTCCGCCTTGCGCCTCTGCGAGTCGTTTGGTCAGGGCTAGCCCGAGGCCGGTGCCCTGGTGCTTCTTCCCCGTGCTCGAATCGAGCTGCCGAAAGGCGGTGAACAGGTGCTCCGCGTCCTCGGCATCGATACCTGTGCCGTCGTCTTCCACTTCGACGCGAAAGAGGTCCTCGGATTCTGGGGTGATGCGGACGGTCACATGGCCACCGTCGGGAGTGAACTTGACCGCGTTGGAGACGTAGTTGTAGAGCACTTGTTTGAAGCGACCCGGGTCGATCACGATGTCGTCGAGCCGTGGGTCGACGATAATTTCCACCTGCAACCCTTTGGCGCGCGCGGTGGGCCGCAAGCTTTGGACGACGCCACCCGCCAAGGCCTGCAACTCCGCGGGCTCGGGTCGAAAGTCCATCTTCCCCGCCTCGACCTTGGCCAGATCGAGCACTTCGTTGATCAAACGCAGCAGGTGGCGCCCGCCTACGAGGATCTCGTCGAGAAACTCCTTCTGTTTGGGGTTGATTGAGCCAACATGTTCGTCGTGTACGAGCTCGGCAAAACCGATGATGGAGTTGAGGGGCGTACGCAGCTCGTGCGACATGTTGGCAAGGAATTCGCTTTTCAGTCGATTGGCTTCTTCAATGCGCCGATTTTCGGCCTCCAGCTCAATCGCACGCACGCGCGACTGCTGCAGCCGCCTGCGCTCCGTGATGTCTTGCACGTTGGCAACGAATGAACGCACCTTTCCGCTCGAATCCTTGAGGGTGGTTGCGACGACCTCGACGGGGATCAGCGTGCCGTCCTTGCAACGATGCATCGTCTCGACGACCAGCCGGCCATGGTGGTGCGTCTCCTTTGCATGCCGCTCCATGTCCGCCTTTGTTTCCGGCGCCCACAAGGTCGAGACGGGCGCACCGAGGAGCTCGTCCACCGTGTAGCCGTGCATCGCCGCGTAGGCGGGATTGACGGCTTGAAACTTCACCTCGTCGGCAGACGCTACGGCGACGCCCCAGGTGGCGTGTTGAAAGATGCGCTGCCAATGTCGCAACTCGGCTTCCGCGGCCCGTTCAGCCGTGACGTCGCGGAATACGAGCACGACACCACGTATCTGACCGTCTTCACCTCGGACGGGTGCGCCGCTATCGGCGATGGGACGCCGGGTCCCGTCGCGCGCGACCAGCTCGGTGTGGTTGGCGAGCCCCACGAGCAAGCCGTCGCGCAGCACTCGGGTCACCGGGTTCTCGACCGTTTCTCCGGTGTCTTCGTTCTGGATATGGAATATTTCGTCGAGGAGAGTTCCCCGGCATTCTTCGATGGGAATGCCCAGCAGATGTTCGGCTACGGGGTTCAATCGCACGACTCGGCCTGCCGCGTCCGTTACGACGACGGCATCGCCGATGCTGTCGAGCGTCGTGGCCAGGTCTTCAGCTTGTGCTCGGCTCTCCGCTGAGAGCTGCGCCGCGAATGCGTTTTCCAAGATGCCTGTCGCCTGATCGACAAAGTCGCTCGCGGCATGCAGCGCAGCTATGAGCCTCTGGGGTTGCTCTCCGAAACGCTCGACCAACAGAGGAACGAGGAAGCGCTGAAAGGCGCCGGCCGCCTGGCGCGCGCCCCGCAAGCTCAACCCGTCCCGCGCGTACACGCGCCCCAGCTCTTCGAGCATTTGAATCGGTAACGCCGCTGCCAGCTCGGTAGGATCTCGAACCGCAGCTGCGACACCCAGCAGGATCTCCCGGCTCTGGCGCTGCCCCCAGGAGACGTTTTCCGCCGAGATGGCGCGAGACGGGTCCACTTGCGAGGGTCGGCTCGACCAGTCCACGGCCGACGCATGGATGTGACGTTGGTTGGCTTCGTAAGTCAGGAAGAAGTCTTCCACGGGTTGGCGCTCAGCCGCAGGAAACCAAAGGGCCATGCCGCCCGCAGATCTTGCCCTCGACGTGTCCGCTGGAGATTGAATCGGCATCAATTTGTTCCGTACTCGAAAACGAACATGCTCTGGCGTTCCGGATCGTTTGCTGGGCCGACGAGCTTCTTGGAGAGCTGGCGGAAACCGGAAAGGGCGAGTTGGCGCTCGACGACGAGTGGGCTGTATTTGTGCTCGGCCTGTGAACCCGTAATGAGATCGTCGTGCGTGCTCTCGAGCTCGCTGGCAGCAACATCGAAGTAACCCCGGTCGATCGCGTCATCCACCACGAATCGATACCAGCGCCACAGGGCACGCTGCCGCAATCGCTCGAGCTCCAAAGCGTGCGTGGGTACGACACCGTCGACTTGGAAGGCTCGAACCTCATCGTGCGTGGTCAAGACGTAGCCCCCGGCCATGTGGATCAGCTCCGCTCGAGCGATACGCTCCGCCTGCGCGCCGTGACAGTATTCCGGACAGAGCTCGTCAGCGAGCACGTACACGCCATCGGGGCGAAGCAGTCTCCGGACTGCGCCGAGGTAGTCGTGCGGCAGATGGTGATGGCGAGCCACGGACACCACGAGGTCGACCGTTTCCGCCAGGTCCTCGATGGCCCCCACATGGTATTGGACACGCTCGTTCTGCACGCGCCGCCGGGCAATTCGCACGAGCGTCGGATCTTCGTCGCACACGATGATGTCGAGGTCGGGTGTCTGTTGAAGCAGCGCTCGAGTGATGATGCCCGCATGGCTTCCGAGCTCCAGCAGACGCAGCGGTCGCGTGCGCCGGCGAACCTGCTGGTCCACGACGTGGAGCCATAGGTCGATGGTGTCTTGGATGTAGACGTGACCCTCCATCACGCGCTGGTAGTAGGCCTCTACTTGCCGGTCTTCGTGGGTTTCCAATGTTGCCTCGTGGTGCTTTGGGGGCTCGCGGGTTGGTATGCCTCGCCTGCAAAGTAGACGGCGATACGCGGTTCTACCGCGATGCGTCGCAGGGTCACGTGGGCGTGAATACCGCGACGCTCATGCAGCGAGCGCGTCGCGAATACCCCGAGCGCTCGGCGGTACGCGTCGGTTGAAAGTCCGAATGCCGATAGGCACCGTGTCACTCTCTCGTATGCCACCTCGTCGTGCTCGACATGAGCGCCGATTGGAAACTCGAGCGTCACTGCCGCGGGTCGCACCGGCTCGGCATCGACGAACGCGAATTCGAGATGCGGGGCCCGGTCGAGAAATGGGCCGCTATGCCCCGCAACGACCGGATAGAATCGATCCGCGTCCCCGGGATGATAGTCGGCGGCAATGGCAGCCAGCTCGTCGAGCTCCGGCAGGGAGGCATCCTTGCAGCGCAGGTACACCTTTACGCGCGCGCTCGAGTGTGCCGAAAGGTCCAACGAAACGATCGACGGCTCGGTTCGGTCCGACAGGCGACAGAACGCCGCGCGTTCCAGGGTTTTCCACTGCCGCTCAAAGCCCCAGCGCCGCGCGGCTTCGCGCATGAGATCGGCGGTCTGCGCGGGGCCCTGCGCCTGCGGGTTCAGGTACGCCTTGAGCTCGATGACGCGCCCACGCGCCCACGACGCTCCAATCCACAACCCGAACGGCTCGTGCGCAGCAGCGGGAAAAAAGAGGTCCTCGACCGCCTCTAGCCGGTCCAATGAAGCGTCGAGAGAGGCGGCCAGCGTGTTCAGCAGCGCTCGTCCGAGCCTCGTATTGCCGGCAAGACCGGGCGGGTCTGCCTGCGGTTCGACGTAGACTTGCACCTCGATGGGGCGTCTCGACATCCCGATCGAGAACTCGAAGGGCGACTGGTCGTCCGAGATACTGCTGGGGCGGAGCAGGCCGTCGCCGAGAGGACGGTCGCCCCACGGCGAAATCAATTGCCGGAAAACGCGCTGGAACTGCGCGGCCTCGTTCCGGTCGGCACACACATCGAGCAATGCGCTCAGGCGCCGGCTGCCAAACTCCCAGAATGTTTGCCGCGCGATGGCCGCGCCACCGATCCCCGTCCCCATGATCGACCCCCCAGGTTTAAGCCCGGCCCCAGCCCACCAAAGTACCGGCATTGCGGCACCTGTTCAAGCGACGCCGCCATGACACCCTTCACCCCCAAGCGAGGCCTCGAGGGCACTGAGGCTCGAGTCGTCATGTGCGAAAAGGTGTGCAGCGAAGCTCTCGGCGCGCGCCGAGCACATTGACAGTTGGCGGAGTGCTCGTCACAGTCTGGGTGCAGGGCAGTTGAAAACGGTTCTGCGCAGGGGATCCTGATGGGTGATGCGCCGCCGCTGGGGCTCGAGCCGGTCGCCGGAGTCGAAGTCGAGACGGCTCTTGGTCAGAAGCCGATAGTCCTCGCCGTCGACGACGTGCAGGCGAACCTCAAATTGATCTCCGTTGTACTCGCGGACCTCGATTGCAGGCTAATCCTTGCGTGCTCGGGCCGTGAAGCGCTGGTCGCGTTGCTCGAAAATGAGGTCGCGCTCATGTTGCTCGACGTCCAGATGCCCGAGATGGACGGCTTCGAGGTGGCCTCACTGGCTCGCCAGCACCGGCGCAGCCGCGAGGTACCCATCGTGTTCATCACCGCCCACGACAGCAACGATCAGCATTTGCTAAAAGGCTACGGCTCCGGCGCGGTCGATTTCTTGTTCAAGCCAATCGTGCGCGACATTCTGCGCAGCAAGGTGCGTGTCTTCCTCGATCTGTACCTGAGCCGGCGCCAGGTGGTTGACGCTCGCGACGCCCTGGAACGGTCTAACCGTGAACTGCGCGACCTCGCCGTAGAAAAGGCGGCTCTGGCCGAGATGCAACAGCAATCGCGATTAGAGCTGGAGCACGCCTACCACGAGCTGAAGACCACGCAGGCTCAACTCGTGCAGGCTGCGAAGATGGCGTCCCTGGGTGAGCTCGTCGCAGGCGTGGCTCACGAAATCAACAATCCTCTGGCCTATTCCATCAGTCACCTCGGTACCGTACAGCGCTCGCTGCGCAAGATTGCCCTGCAGATACCTGCTGCGGCCTCACGCCTGGGTGATGAATGGGAAAGGGTTCAGACCCGTTTGAAAGCGAGCGAATCAGGCCTCGAGCGCATCCGGGAGTTGGTTGTCAAGTTGCGCACGTTCTCTCGCCTCGATGAGGGGGACTGCGAAGCCGTCAACCTGCATGAGGCGATCGACGCCGTATTGACGCTGCTGAGACACCGGATGAGTGATCGCATCAGGGTGGAGACTCACTTCGCTCCCCCCGAATTCATCTACTGCGATCGCAGCCTGCTCAACCAGGGTGTGATGAACCTGATCAGCAATGGAATCGACGCTATCGAGGGTCGCGGGACCATCAGCATCACGACGGGGGATGAAGGCGGCAGCTGCGTCATTCGCGTTACGGATACTGGCCAAGGGATCCCCGAAGACATTCGCGAGCGGGTCTTCGAGCCATTCTTTACCACCAAGCCGATCGGACAAGGGACGGGCCTTGGTCTGTCCATCGCGTACTCAATCGTCCGAAAACACGGTGGTTCGTTGGACCTGTCGCCACGCCTACCGATGGGCACGGAGGCCACCATTCGCATTCCGATCAAGACGCCACCCCAGTCATCCTCCTAGACCGCCCGTGAAGCCCCCGGCCAGGGCGCTGGTCGCCCCATTCGTTCAGCCGCTTTCGGCAGGTTCAGAAACGTGACATCGTTCGAGAGCCCGCCCTCCACGGGCGTGCGGGTGGATGGCGCAGCTGGAGCGGCGGTAAGGGGTCGGGGACGTGGTCAAGGAAGGAGAAAGCGAGACCGTTTGGCCTAGAGCATTCGAATCCGCATCCCGCTTTGCTGGCTGGATTGCCGTGGGCGTTGGCGCTGCCGTCCTCCTTGGATGGGTGTTGGACCTACCGCTTCTGAAGAGCTTGCACCCGGATCTGGCGAGCATGAAGGCGAATACCGCGCTCGCCTTGCTTCTTTTGGGCGGGTCCTTGCGCTTTCAGCAGCTGCCCGCCGGCGGGACAACGCGTGACCGTTCGCGGTTGGGCAAAGCGCTGGCTGTCGCGGCCATGACGCTCGCTGGGCTGACCCTCCTGCAATACCTGCTCGACTGGGATTCGGGGCTCGACGTATTCCTGTTCGCTGATCCGGAGTCGGTGGCGATGCGTTTCCCCCCCGGGAGAATGGCCCCGACCACGGCGGTACTCTTGCTGTTGGCTGCAGGCGCGCTCACTTGCCTCGACGCACGGCTGCCGCGACGGGTGCCCTATCCCGCCGAAGGTTTGGCTCTGCTCTGCGGGTGCCTCTCGTTTCTGGCCGTCGCGGGCTACGTCTATGGCGTCCGCTCGCTCTACTCGGTGGGTCCGTTCGCGTCGGTGGCCTTACATACGGCTCTCACATTCTTTGCGCTCAGCGCGGGCATATTGGCGGCGCGGCCTCGGCGCGGCCTGGTGGGGCTCGTCACCTCGAAAGGACCCGCGGGTGCGCTCGCGCGCAGGCTCCTACCGTGGGCCCTCGTCATACCCGTCACACTCGGATGGCTGCGCCTGCGCGGCCAACAGCTCGAGCTCTACGGATTCGAATTTGGGCTAGCGCTATTCGCTATCTCGAGCGTGATCTGTTTCGTCACCGTCATCCTGTGGAGCGCACGCGCTGTCCAGGCGGCCGATCGTGTGCGGCTGGAGGCTGAGAGACGCCTGCGAGAGAGCGAGCAGGACCTGGCCATCACTTTGTTCAGCATCGGTGACGGGGTGATCACTACCGATGCGCAAGGGCGTGTCACACGCATGAATGCCGTTGCCGAAGAACTCACCGGATACGACCTCGATATGGCGCTCGGCAAACCACTGGCCGACGTGTTCCGCATTTTGAACGAAGACACCCACATGCCCGTAGAGAGCCCGGTCGAACGTGTTCTTCGGGACGGAATCGTAGTGGGCCTCGCGAATCACACGGAGCTCGTTACTCGGGATGGTGCGAAGCTCCCCATCGCGGACAGCGGCGCCCCGATTCGTGACGCCGACGGTGGGATACGCGGCGTGGTGCTGGTCTTTCGAGATCAGACCGAAGAACGCACGGCCGAGCGAGCATTGCGGGAGAGCGACGCCCGGAAAGGCGCCATCCTGGAGGCCGCGCTCGATTGCATCGTGAGCATGGATGAAACGGGGTCCATCACCGAGTTCAACCCATCTGCCGAGAAAACCTTCGGCTACTCGCGAGCGGAGGCGATGGGAAGGCCACTCGTCGAGTTGCTCGTTCCACCTGCCTTTCGAGAGCAACATTTAGCCGGGCTCAGACGCTATCTGGATTCTGGGGTGGGGCCCATCCTCGGAAAGCGGTTGGAGATGCAAGGATTGCGAGCGGATGGCAGCGAGGTGCCGGTGGAGCTCGCGGTAGTCGCCACACGCAATGGCGGCCCGCCGCTATTCACGGCGTACATGCGAGATCTCACGGAACGCAAGCGAGCGGAGGAGACACTCCGCGCGAGCCAGGCCCTCGGAGTTGAAACTGCGTTGGTCGCCGAGAAACATTCTCTGGACCGCGAAAGGGCGGAGGCGGCGCTGCGAGACGCCGAGGAGCAGCTCCGCCAATCCCAGAAGATGGAGGCCGTGGGAACGCTCGCGGGGGGCATCGCGCACGACTTCAACAACCTGCTGTCAGTGATCCTGAGCTACGCGGATCTACTGCTGAGCGATTTGAAGGCAACAGATCCCATGCGCCCAGACCTCGAACAAATCTCGCGGGCTGGCCAGCGCGCCAATGACCTGACGCGGCAGCTCCTCGCGTTCAGTCGCCGGCAGGTTCTCCAGCCCAAGGTGGTCGACCTTAATCAGATCGTCTCTGCCTTGGCAGGCATGCTCCAGCGCCTCATCGGCGAGGATGTCGAGCTCGTGACGATTCCTACCTCGGGTCTGGATCCCGTATTCGTCGATCCAGGCCAGATCGAGCAGGTCATCTTGAACTTGGTAGTCAACGCGCGCGACGCGATGCCCCGCGGAGGCAAATTGACGATCGAGCTCACCAACGTCGAACTCGGTGACGCGTACGCGGCCCAACATCTCGACGTGGCGCCCGGCCACTATGTCATGTTGAGCGTCAGCGACACGGGTACGGGGATGGACCGCGCAACCCAAGCCCGGATCTTCGAGCCGTTCTACACCACCAAGGAACAGGGGAAAGGCACAGGGCTCGGCCTCTCGACGGTGTTCGGCATCGTCAAGCAGAGTGGTGGCAATGTCTGGGTTTACAGCGAACCTTTGAAAGGTACCACGTTCAAGATCTACTTCCCACGGGCCAGCGCCACTCCGCCCCCCGCCGAGCGCCTCAGTCGGCCTGTCCAGGCTCGAGGAGGCTCAGAGACAGTTCTGCTCGTCGAGGACGACGAGCAGGTGCGCGCGCTGGCGCACACCATCTTGCGAAGGCATGGCTATCGAGTGCTCGAGTCCGCGTCCGGAGGAGACGCACTGCTCCTTTGCGAACAGCACACGGGCACGATTGACGTGCTCCTGACC
Organism: Deltaproteobacteria bacterium; assembly: GCA_043780025.1. Taxonomy (GTDB): domain Bacteria; phylum Myxococcota_A; class Polyangia; order Polyangiales; family Polyangiaceae; genus SZUA-265. The sequence continues at coordinate 14,958 of JAYWEH010000277.1, read as the reverse complement.
GACGTCGTAATGCCGCGCATGAGCGGCCGGCAGCTCGCCGCACGGCTGGGCCTGGTTCGGCCAGCCATGAAGGTCGTCTTTATGTCGGGCTACACGGACGACGCTATCGTGCACCACGGCATCCTGGAGGCCGAGATGCATTTCGTGCAAAAGCCGCTGCTGCCCAATCAGCTCCTCGCGAAGCTCCGCGAGGTGCTGGACGGGTGAATCCTTGCTCACGGCCAGCGTACGACCCGGGGCGGGGGAGCATCGACTTCGGCCTTGAGCGATAGCGCATTGACTGCTGCGGCGCCGAGGGCAGTATTGTCAAAAACGCAATACACGTCATGTCGCGTCGAGATCGCGCTCAACGCTTTGAGGCGTACTGAAAGGTCCGAAATGGCTTCCGGTGGATAAGCAGAGAAACGCGCGCGGGGCGCGCCGTGGCAACGGAAGTAAGTGAAATCCCCCCGGCTGGCAGAGGTGTCAGCGCCCGGATAGGGTGCCGGATCCGAAAGGACGCGCACGGCGCCATGACGCTCGAGGATTGCGTCGGCGCGCTCCGAAAACCAGCTCGGATGATGCGCCTCGATTGCTACCTGGCCGGCGCCGACCTGCACCAGGTTGCGCAGGAAGGTTTCGGCTGCGTGGGCATCGAAAGTCGAGCTCGCTGGCAATAGCACCGAAACCGGGCCGAGTTTGGGTTCGAGGCTCGCAAGGAGACGGAGAAGTTGGCGCACAACGAGAGCGCCCCCCGCCTGCGCCGCGTCGCGGATGATGGAGTGGGGCACGTTGACGGCAAAGCGAAATCCCGGTGGCGTGCTGTCTCGCCATCGCTCGAGCGTCGAAGGCCGAGGGCGGCGCGGAAACGCAGCGTCCACCTCCACGCAATTGAAGTATTCAGCGTAACGCTCGAGCGGCGTCAGCTGCGGTTTCGACGCCGGCGCGATTGCGCGCTCGAGCGACCACCCGGCAGTCCCGACGTAGGTGCGTCCGACAGTGGCCAGCGCCGGTGTTCCACTATGCTCGGCGTGAATGGCTGCCACTCAGCAACAGCCGTGCCAGTGAGCTACTTTTGGAGTTTCTGCTGAAGGAGAGTTGCTATTCGCGTTCCATCCAGCGCGACGAGGGCTTTTGGCTGGGGGATGCACCCTCGTTCGAGGCAGTTTGACACGGCTCGCGGCAGTCGCGGCGGGCGCTCCAATAGCTATCCGACATAGGCGCCGTTACTTCGCGGCGCGCACCAGTTGCACGAGGTGCTGTAAATCAGCCGGCTTCGTTACCTGCCAATGAAAACCGGCCTCCACCATCTGGCGCTGGTCTTCCCGCCCGCTCCTGCCGGTGAGCGCGATGAAACGAGCCCCGCGCAATTCCTGGTTCGCCTTGAGGTGCTCGAGCACGGCGTATCCGTCCATATCCGGTAGCCCGAGATCCAAGATGACGACGTCGGGGCGCAGCGTGGTCGCCAGTTCGACCGCTCGGGCCCCAGTCCTCGCCGTCTGCACGTCAATGCCGTGCTGCTCGAGATAGATACACATGAGCTCGACGGAGTCGCGATCGTCGTCCACGAGCAAGACGCGGTGGCGGTACGCGGCGCTCGCTCGAGCCAACTCGGGCAGTGCTTTTTCGCGCGTGGACGGAGAGGCCTGCGCGTTCGTTGCTGCGGGCCTCTGCGCCAATGCCTGAAGCAGCCGTAGCCGATCCACCGGCTTGGACATGTATTCGTTGCAGCCCGCTGCCCGGCAACGCTCTTCGTCCCCTTTCATCGCGTTGGCCGTCAGCGCAATGATGAGGCCGGTGTACCCCTCGGCGCGCAGGGCGGGCGCGGCACGGAAGCCGTCCATGACAGGCATCTGAATGTCGAGGATGATGGCGTCAAAGGTCGTGCCTTGCTGCACGGCCTCCCGCACGCGTTCGATCGCCTGAGATCCATCCGACGCCCCAATCGCTCCCGCGCCCGCTTCTTCGACGTAGGATTGAATCAGGTAACGCATGTCGCGTCGATCGTCGACGATGAGGATCCGGCGCCCATCGAGCCGAGCCGCCACCGGAATTGCGACGGGCGCAGGAGGCGGCGAAGTATCCCTCACCTCCACCTCGTCGAGCGGCCCCGTCGCAACGGTAAAGCTGAACTTGCTGCCCTGGCCCTCGCTGCTCGCGACGGAGATGTTACCGCCCAGAAGCTCGACCAGCCGCTTGCTAATCGCCAAGCCGAGCCCCGTGCCGCCGTAGCGGCGATTGATGGAACTATCCGCCTGGGTGAAGGCTACGAACAAGCCCACTTGGCGCTCCGGGCTGATGCCGATGCCCGTATCCGCCACTTCTATCTCCAGAAGCCGACTGCTGGCGAGCAATCGTACGCTCACGCGAATGCCGCCCCGTTCGGTAAATTTTATGGCATTGCTCAGCAAGTTCAACAGTACCTGGCGCAGCCGCGTCGGATCACTTTCGATCGTGGCCGGCAAAGGGCCTTCGTGCGAGAGATCGAGTGACAAACCCTTTTCGGCGGCCCGCACGCGCAGGCTCTCCACCGCATCGCGCAAGATGCCACCCGGTGCCATTCGCACCAGTTCCGCGCGCAACATGCCAGCCTCGATCTTCGAGAGATCCAGGATGTCATTGACAATCTCGAGCAAGTGCCGGCCATTGCGACGAATCGCATCGATGCAAGCCAGGTTGTCTGGATCGACTGTATGCGCTTCGAGCAGCTCCCCGTAACCCAGGATCGAGCTCAGAGGAGTGCGAATTTCGTGGCTCATGTTGGCGAGGAAGTCGCTCTTGGCTACGTTGGCCTTTTCCGCCGCACGTTTCGCTTCGGCCAGGCTTTGCGCCGCGAGCCGCGCTTCAGTCACGTCATACTTCACGGAAACGTAGCCACGGATTTCCCCGTCGACGCCGCGATCCGGCACGTACTCGACCCGAATGACGCGACGTGTATCGCGAAACGGATATTCAGTTTCGTAACCAACAGCGTCCCCCGCGAGCGCTCGGAGAATGTGCGGCGCTGCTAGCTCGTACGTGGCGTCACCCAAGAGTTCACGAACGTGGCGGCCGCGCAGCGAGTCCCGTGGAACGTCAAACCAACGTTCGTATGCGAGATTGTTGAAGCGATAGCGTTGGTGCACGTCGACATAGCTGATCAACACCGGCAGTGAATCGGTGATCAGTTGCAGTTGGTCCCGGAGGTGCAATGATTCGCGTTTCGCCTGTTCCAGTTGCGTCACATCGATGAAGGTGACGACCAAGCCTTCGGCCTTGCCGTCATGGGTCTTGTAGGGATGCGCGCGTCGCAGGTACCAGCTGCCGTCCTCGGTGCGAACCGAGTCTTCTCGTGCAGTGTCTTGGCTGCGCAGAGCCGCCGGTGGCGGAAGCGGCGGCATTTCACGACAGCGGTGCGTAATGTGATTGAGTGGCCTTCCGACGTCAGACGGCAGCACGTTGTAGATGGTCTCCACTGCCGGCGTGAAACTCTGGATGTTGAGGTTGTCGTCGAGAAATATGGTGGCAATGGTGGTCGAGGTCAGCAGGTTGGACAGGTTGGCGTGTGCTCGCGCCAGTGCCTCATTGCTGGCTTGCACCTGTTCCTTGGAAGTTTCGAGCTCCTCGTTCGCCGATTGCAGCTCCTCGTTCATGCTCAAGAGCTCTTCGTTCGAGCTCTTGAGCTCCTCGTTGGCGGCCTCCAGGTCCTGGATCGTCTTCTCCAGGTCATCGCGCGTGGTCGAAAGCTCACGCTCGAGCTGTTCAATCAGAGAATCGGCCTCGGCGCTGAGGGCGCCGGTGCTGCTTTCGTCGCGAGGGAGAAGCGGCCCCAGATCCTGAAAAACGATCAGAAATAGCTCCACGTCCTGGCCGAGACGGGGCATTGGCTGCACGGTAACCTGCACGCGCTGAAAGCCGGCTTCCGTCTGAACCGAGACCTTGTCGTGCACGACCTTGCGGCGGCTCTTGATGGCTTCGCTGAGCGCCGCGCGAAGGCCCACTCGCAGTCCGGGCCGAGCGAGCCGAACCACGTTGTTCTGAAACGTGCCTTCAGTAACGGTCAGGTAGCGGTCCATTTCCCCGGACGCGGAGAGGATTTGGCCATCATCAGTGGCAATCACCGCTTTGGGAGAGAATTCATCGAGCAGCATACGCTGCATGAGCTGGTACAGATCCGGCTCGGCGATGGCTTCCGGCATCAAGTGTCGCGCGGAGCCTCGCGAGTTGCCCGCCCCACCGACGAGAGCAGCAGAGCTGATCGCGGTGGCCCTGCGTTGAGAGATTCGAAACTTGGCATTGACCGGCGAGAACAGTTCTCTGTGCGTGCTGATGTTTTCGGACGGGCCGAGAAAGAGATAGCCGTTCGACCGCAGAGCGTAGTGAAACAGCGGAATCACTTTCTTCTGCAAATGGGGCCCAAAATAGATCAAGAGGTTTCGGCAGGAGATGAGATCGAGGCGCGAGAACGGCGGATCGCCGATCAGGTTATGCGGTGAAAACATGCATAGCTCGCGCACCTCCTTGGCGACCTGGTAACGCTTTCCTTTCTTGACGAAGAACCGTTCGAGGCGGTCCTTCCCCACGTCCGCGGCGATGCTGGCCGGGTACAGGCCTTGCCTTGCGACGGCGAGCGCTCGCTCATTGATGTCCGTCGCAAAAATCTGGACGGCGGGAGGCTCGGCGAGGCTCGAAATGGCCTCGCGGACCACGATGGCGAGCGAATAGGCCTCTTCTCCAGTCGCGCAGCCCGGCACCCAGAAACGCAGCGGCTCGCTCCGATGCTGCGCGACGAGGGGCGCTATGACCTCGGCAGTGAGCCTCTCAAAGGCGGCGGCATCACGAAAAAAGGAGGTAACCCCCACCAGGAGCTCGCGAAAGAGCTGAGTCAACTCTTCCGGGTCATGGCGCAAACGATCTCGGTAGGACTCGGCCGTGTCGAGCCGAAGCACCTGCATGCGGCGTTGGGTCCGTCGCACGAGCGTGCTGGTCTTGTAGTGCTTGAAGTTGTGGTCGGTCGCCTTTTGAAGCAGATCGCAGATCTCGGGCAAAGTCTGCAAAACAGCTTCGTAACTTCCCAGTGCGCTTGCTTCGGCCTTCGCGTCTCGCAGGTGTTGGGCGTGCTGCAACAGTTCCTGGCCGATGGCACTCGCCGGTAGAACATGGTCGACCACGCCCGACGTCAGGCCGCTGAGCGGCATCGTGTCGTTTTTTGCTTCATCCGGTCGTTGAACGAAGGTCAGTCCACCCTCGTGCGCCACGCGTTGCACGCCCGCCGTGCCATCACCGCCGCCCCCTGAAAGGATTACGCCCGCGGCGCGCGGCCCAAATGATACGGCGAGCGAGCGCATGAATGCATCGATCGGCGCACGCCGCTCCTCAGGGCTACCTGGCGCATGCAGGCGAAACGTCGTGCCGTGGAGCTCGACGATCGCGTTGGGCGGGGCCAAAAATACTCGATCGGAGACGAGCGCCTCCCCTTCCACGATCTCGACGACGGCAAGGGGCGTCGCCTGCCGCAACATCGAGGTGAGAACGCTTTGTGCGGACCCATCGAGATGCTCCACGATGACGAACGAGAGGCCTTCGGACCTGCCGAGGGCTCCAAAGAGTGCCTGCAAGGCATCGGCCCCGCCCGTGGAAACGCCGATGCCGACGGCGAGCAAGGGGGCGTTTTCGGAGCGAGCCCCCACGTAGTCCTTAAAAGAAGGCTGGGCTTCCTCTTCAATCATATCCTGGGAGTTCCTTGGGGCGGGCCGCGCTGCCGATGCTGGTTCGGAGGAGTGATTCGAGCAACTCGACGAGGGTATCGAATTGAATTGGCTTGGTGCAGTGAGCCGTGAACCCGGCCAGGATGGCGCGGTCTCGATCTGCGGCTTGCCCGTACCCCGTCAGGGCTACGAGTGGAAGCAGCCGGGCAGGAAACTGCGATCGGATCTGCTCGCAAAGTTGGTGACCGTCCAACCGTGGCATCCCGATGTCCAGGATTCCGACGTCGGGTTCGAACTGTTCTATGGCGGCGAGCGCAGAGAGCGGATCCGTTTCGACGCGAACGCTGAATCCCGCGTGTTCCAGAGCTGCCCCCAACATGGCCGCGGCGTCCTCGTTGTCGTCTACGATCATTACCCGCGCCACGCGCTCGAGGTTGCTCCGTATTACGGCGCTCGGGGGCGGCGCTGCGGAGGCCGTGGCCGTGGCGTCCGACAACGGCAGCTCGATGCTGAACACGCTGCCTCGTCCAACGCCGGCACTCTGCGCGCTGACCTTGCTCCCATGCGCCTCCACAAAAGTACGCAGGATCTCGTGGCGGGCCTTGGTCCGCCACATCGAAGGCAGTGCAAGCAGCCCGAGGACGTCCGGGAGGCAATCCCTCAAATCGGCATCGGGGCCGGGCAGGTTTGGGGGGCTATTGCTCACGCTTCAGCAACGCGCGCTCGGCGGCGGCGCAACTCATTCAGGAACTGCTCGGGCGGCGTAAAAAACGGGGCGACGATCTGGAGCTGCCCCGTGTGTTCGCAGCGCTCTACGTCGATGCCCAACCCAACGAGGCGTTGGCGATGCTCCGCGCGCAGCTCCGGCGCCACGATATGCAGCGCTTTCTCGTTCGCTTCGAGGCCTCCGCAATAGTACCCGCCGAGCACGGCGTATTCCTCATCACGACTGTCGAAGAACGCGCAGATGTGAAAGTAGCGCTGGAGCGGCATTCCAGCGACGCTCACGGGAACGAGGGCCTCCAGCATCGTCACGTCATAGTGCGTTTCGGCCATGGCGGGTTGGCTAAGACACGGCGGCGCGCGGCCTAGGGGCCGCTCATTGCGATGGGTGGGCCAAGCATCAACGTGCGCGCCCGCTGGGGCGTCTTGCCGCAGTCGGTTCCTGCGTTCATGGAACAGGCTCGAACCGAAACGTCCTGCGCAGCAGTGGGGCGCTGGTGAGGGACGGTCACGGTCGACGCATGCGCGACGGTCGATTTTCGTCGTCGCCGCAACGCGAGACGGCGTCTTCTCGGCGGCGTCTGGACTCGCGCGCCTGTGCGCAGATAACTACTTGGAAGCGTTGAATTTGGCCCGCGCAGACCTTTGACCGCCGCTTCAAAACCGAGTAATTTTCGAGCCAGCGATGACCTTCCGAAACCATCACCACCCTATCCTCGTCGTCGAGGATGAAGCGGATATCCGTGACATGATGGTCGAGATCTTGGAGTCAGAAGGTTACACGGTTTTCGCGGCGCGGGATGGCGCGGAGGCGCTGGCTAGCCTGCAGAGCGGCCGGGAGCCATGCCTGATCCTGCTCGATCTCATGATGCCGGTGATGGATGGGTGGACCTTTTGCCAGGAACGCGAAAAGGATGCCTCTCTGTCGAAGATCCCGCTCGTCGTGGTCTCCGCCGTCTCCCGTAACGATCCTCGGAATGCGCAGGTGCGTGCGGTCGATCATCTCCCCAAGCCGCTCAATATTGGCAAGCTCCTCGCGTCCGTCGAGCGCCATTGCTGACGGAGTGCGATCCGCCTGAGCCGAGCACGGCGCGCGCGCAACCACCGCCCGCCACCATCCTGATCGTCGATGACCGTCCGCTCAATCTGATCGCGCTCGAGGCTGTGCTCGAGCCCCTCGGGCAGCCCATCGTGACCGCAAGCTCCGGTGAGGAAGCCCTTTACCTAGTCGGCCAGCAGGAGTTTGCGGTGGCTTTGCTGGACATCAGAATGCCGGGCATCGATGGCCTGGTGACCGCTGACCGCGTGCAGGCATCCGGGCGCCACGTGCCAATCATCTTCGTGACCGCTGGAGACACGCCGGCGCTGGAAGGATACGCTCACGGCGCGGTCGATGTCCTGCGCAAGCCGTTGGATCCGCATGTCGTGCGCGCCAAGGTGGCAGTGTTCATCGAGCTCTTCCGCGGGCGAGAAAAGATTCGCCAGCAGGCTGCCGCGCTGGCTGCCCAAGAGCGCCTCGTCGCCGGTCAAAATGCGGCGCTGCTCAATGCCTCCCCCGACGCCGTGATTGGTATGGATCACGCGGGCTGCATCATCGAGTTCAACAGTGCTGCGGAGGCCATGTTCGGCTACCCACGAAAGGACGTGCTTGGGTTGGCAGTGGCCGACCTTCTCGTGCCCCCCCGACTGCGCTCAGCGCATCAGCACGGCTTGGCGAAGTATCTCGCGACCGGAGAGACCCGCGTACTCGACCGGCGGATTGAAGTCGACGCCGTGCGTGCCGATGGTACCGAATTTCCGATTGAGCTCGCGGTGTGTCGCGTGGCCGCCGAGGGGCAACCCACGTTCATGGGCTACGCCCGGGACATCACGCAGCGAAAACGCATCGACAATGAGCGGGCATTCCTGGCCGCGGCGAGCGAAGCTTTGTCGTCATCGATCGATTACGAGGTCACGCTCAGAACGGTGGCCGAGCTGGCCGTGCCGCACGTTGCCGATTGGTGCGCGGTCGAAATCGCGGACGGCGAAGTGGCGGGCGAAAAGCCCAGGTCGAGCGAATACCTGGCCGTCGCGCACGTCGACCCGAAAAAGGTGGAGTTGGCTCGAGACTCTCGGGCTCGTTACCCGCCGGATCCAGCGTCGCCCCGGGGTGTTCCCAATGTGCTCCGAACGGGCAAACCCGAGCTCTACGAAGTCATTTCAGACGAGTTGCTGGAGCGTTCGAGCCGGGGTCCCGATCACTTGCGCTTGATGCGCGAGCTCGGGTTGAGGTCCGCCATGATCGTGCCGATCGCTGCGAATGGCGACGTATTCGGCGCAATGACGTTCGTGGCCGCCGAATCGGGTCGGCAATACGGCGCGGCCGATTTGGCCACCGCGGAAGAGCTCGCGCGGCGGGCAGCGCTCGCGATCGGCAATGCGCGAGTGTTTCGCGCCGCCAAGGCCGCGGAGGAACGGAATCGGTTTCTCGCCGAGGCGTCGCGGGCGTTGGCGTCTTCGCTGGACTATGCGGTGACGTTGGAGCGGGTCGCGCGAGTGGCGGTACCGGCCATTGCGGATTGTGCGGCCGTCTACCGGCTCGAGGCGGGGGGTGCGATCCGTTTGCTGACGCTGGCGGCGAGCGATTCGGCGGTCGAAGCGCTCAGTCGAGAGCTAGACACCTTGCTGCCGCTGCACGTGGATCAACAGGATCGGCTGCTGGCTCGGGTAATTCGCTCGGGCCGAGCCGAAGTGGTCGCAGCAGTGCCGCAGGCGACGCATGACGTCTGGAGCCCTACGTCACGCGCTCGAGAGTTGGTGCAGCAACTCTCAATTTGTTCGTACATGGCGGTGCCCTTGATCGTGCGCGGGCAAGTGCTCGGAGCGATCACGTTGACCACGTCAGCTTCCGGGCGGCGTTTCACGGCGGCTGACCTGTCGCTGGCGGAAGAATTTGCACGCCGGGCGGGCATCGCAATGGACAACGCAGAGCTCTACCACGAGCTAGCAACGGCCAACCGCCTCAAGGACGAGTTTCTCGCTACCGTTTCGCACGAACTGCGCACACCGCTCACCGCGATCCTGGGCTGGACACACGTGCTTCGAAAGGGCAATCCGTCGCAGATGGGTCGAGCTGTCGAAACCATCGAGCGCAACGCGCTCGTCCAAGCCCGAATTGTGGATGATGTGCTGGACGTCAGCGCCATCATCACTGGCAAGCTTCGGCTCGAGCTACAGCCGGTCGATTTTGCGGAGGTCTGCCGCGCCGCCCTGGATACGATGCGGCCCTCCGTGCAAGCCAAAGGTGTCCATTTGCTCGAAAACCTGGGTGCGGCGCGTGTCGACGTCACTGGGGACCCTGCACGACTTCAGCAGGTGGTGTGGAATCTGTTGGCGAACGCGATCAAGTTCACTCCGAGCGGGGGCCGCGTGACGGTCGCGCTCGAAAAAAATGGCACCCACGCCGAGCTACGTGTCTCCGATGACGGCCAGGGCATCGCGGCGGACTTCCTACCGCACGTGTTCGAGCGCTTTCGGCAAGCGGACAGCGCTCCGACCCGACAGCATGGCGGCCTTGGCCTGGGGCTGGCGATCGTCCACCATCTCGTCGAGCGGCATGGTGGGCACGTTGTGGTGGCGAGTGAGGGTGAAGGGCACGGGGCGACCTTCACAGTGGCGTTGCCGCTGCGCCCCGACCAATAACGGTCGGGTATTTTTCTGTTAGGATGCTTTGGCAATGCGGGAGGAGCTGCGACCAGACTTGAAGGTGTTGTACATGTCGGGGTACACCGAAGACACCATCGCGCACGACGCAATCATCGTTTCGGGCGTCGAGTTCCTCCAGAAGCCGCTGGTTCCAGAGTCGCTCGCGCAGCGTGTCCGAGCCGCGCTCGACACGCCGCCGCCCAGTAGCTGAAAATTTGTGCCACATTCCGCGGCGATAAAAGCGAACTCGTCGTGCTGCTTGCGATGGTACCGCTTCCCTGACAGACTGCTGAGGGAGGGCCGTGCAGGAACTTGCGGATCAGCAGGGCCGTGCGAAGATCGGCTGGGTCGCTGACGGGGTGCTTTACGCCCGCTTCGAAAACAAGATCTCGGCCCCGGTCGGCGAGTGGGTGGCGACCTGCCTCACGGCGTTCGCCCAGGAGGCGGATGGCATAAGGTACTTTGCGGACTCCGGCGCCTTGACGGAATACGACATCCTGGCGCGGAGCGCCATCGTGCGCGCTCTGCTGGCGAATCGGCGCAGGTTTGCCTCTCTCGTCGTGCTCACTTGGGTCCGAGGCGTTGGGCCTACCGCGCGCACGTTTGCGGATGCGCTGGGCGGTTCCATCGAATACCTCACCGACGCGAAGCAATTCGAGGCACAGCTGCTCGCGGCCGCGCCAGCGGCGAAGCAGGCGATCGAAGCGGCGCCGCAACGACTGCGAAAAACACCGCGACCGTAGGCTTTGACTCTGACCGCGGCCAGCCCGCATACGGCGGCCAGGCAGCGTTCGCCGCGATCTAGCTGTCTCGTGCCGTGCGGGGCAGCAACACCGTGAACAGGGTGCCGGACTCGGTCGAAGAGCTCACGGTCACCTGACCGCCATGGCCGGCGACGATGCTGGACACGATGAAGAGCCCGAGCCCAATACTGCGAGTGTTCGTGTCCATTTGCCCGGCCCCTCGTGTCATCGGATCAAACAGGTTAGACAACCGCTCGGCAGGAATGCCTGGTCCGCAGTTGTGAACCTCGATTCGCACGGCGCGCGCTTCGCCCCGGCTATGCACTTTGACGGGTGAGTCGCTTGGAGAGTACGCAATGGCATTGCTGACCAGGTTCACGATGACTTGGTCGATGCGGTCCGGGTCCCACTCGCCTCGTGCGTCCCCCGTCGCTAGAAATTCGATGCTGCGCTGGGGGTGTTGGCGACGCAATTCATCTAGTACTTGCCCGGCTTGGGCGTGCAAATCGGAAGGCTTGCGCTCGACTGGAATGCCCCCGCCCAGCCTGGCTTGCGTAAAGTCGAGCAGGTCCCGGATCATACGGGACGCTCTGCCCGCATTGGCGCGGACGCGCCGCACCGCATCCTCGTCTTTCGCATTGAGGCTCGCACGCTGCAGCAGGGTCTCCGCGCATAGCGAGATGGCGTGGAGTGGATTTCTGAGATCGTGACTGACAATGCCAATCAATTGTTGCTCGAAGTCGGTACGCCGTTGAGCCTCGGCTTCGGCCAACTTTTGCAGCGTGATGTCGGAAACGAAACCCTCGATGTATTGGAGGTTGCCGTCGGCATCAAAACTGGCCTGCGAGCGATCCCACACCCAGCGTTCGCCATGGTTTTGGGTTCGGATGCGATAGGTGACGGTGAGCTGTCGCCGTTCCGCGAACGCCGCCGCGGCAACCTCAAAAACTCGCGTCACGTCGTCCGGGTGCATGATGGCGGCCCAGGTGACGGTGCCGCCGGCATAAAAGTCCTCCGGCTTCCACCCGGTCAAAACAAAACACCCTTCGCTGGCAAATTCGAAATGCCAGGGTGGTGTCGGGGCGCAACGAAACGCCATGCCGGGCAGGTTTTCCATCAAGGTTGAAAGCGTGCGCTCGCGTTCTCGAAGCAGTGCCTCGGCGCGCTCGCGCGCCGCTCTCTCGCGTGCATCGCGTATTGCTCGTTCGACGCTGGGAACCAGCCGCTCCAGGCGATCTTTGAGCACGTAGTCAGTGGCGCCGCGCTTGAGCAGTTCGATGGCCTTGTCATCGCCCAAGGCGCCGGAGACGAACACAAAGGGCACCTGCGGGCAGGCGCGCCGCGCCGCATTTAGTGCTGAGAGCCCATTGAACCCGGGCACATGATAGTCAGACAGGATGGCGTCGAACTGGCAGCTGCCCAACGCCGCGTTGAAGGCCGCATCGCTGTCGACCCGTTCGAGCTCCACCGCCAGGCCACCCGCCTCCAAGCTCGCGACGATGAGCTGGGCGTCCTGGCGACTATCCTCCAACAGCAGAATGCGCAAAGCTCGCGCTGGCGACGCCGGCAAACCGTCGTTTACCGTGTCGCTGGGCTTCACACCGAACCGCCATTTTCGCCGCTCGGTCGCGGCACCGATCCGGGCGGGGGTTGATTGACGACGGCCCAGAACAGGCCTAGTTCACGCAGCGCCCGCACGAAGTCAGGGAAGGCCACCGGCTTTACCACATAGGCATTGACTCCAAGGGCATAGCTCCTCGCCACGTCCACTTCTTCCCGACTCGACGTGAGCATCACCACGGGAATCGATTTCAACCCCGCGTCCGTCTTGATTTGCGCGAGGACCTGCAAACCATCCACCTTGGGCAACTTCAAGTCCAAGAGCACGACCGCCGGTTGCCCGCCAGCCTGGTTTTCGTAAGCGCCCACCCTCAGCAAGTAGTCGAGCGCCTCTTGGCCGTCCTTGACCCACACGACTTCGTTGGCGAGCCCACTCTCCCCGAGCGCCGTCAACGTCAGCTCCGCGTCATTCGGGCTATCCTCCACCAAGAGCACGCGCTTCAGCTCCGTCATGGCGTACCTTTTACGCCGTCGGCGGCGGGGCGCGGAAGCGCAAAGTGAAATGTCGCGCCCACCTGGGGCACCCCTTCAGCCCAAGTGCGGCCCCCATGGCGGTCGATGATGCGGCGTACGTTGGCCAAGCCAATGCCTGTGCCCTCAAATTCTTCTGCACTGTGCAGGCGCTGAAACACGCCGAAGAGCTGCCCAGCGTGTTGCATGTCAAACCCCACGCCGTTGTCGCGCACCCACACGTGGATTTCCTCGCCGCCCTCCGCGTCCGGCGCCTGAACCACAGCCGCTCCCACCTCAATCTGAGCCAACGCTTTGGGCCGGGTGTATTTGACCGCGTTTGACAAGAGATTCCGGACGACCAGGCGCAACATCGCCAGATCGCCTTGTACCTCGGGGAGCGGCGCTATCTGCCATTCCACTGCTCGCCCCTCCGCTTCGCGCTCCAGCTCTTGGCACGCTTCTGCCACGAGTTCGGTCAGCGAAACGTGCGCTCGCCGGAGCTCGGTGCGGCCCATACGGCTAAAAGCCAACAAGTCATCGACGAGTTGCCCGCCCTTCTTGGCCGCTTGCGAGATGACCCGGAGGTGCTCTCGTGATTTTTCGTCGAGCAGGCTCTCGGCGCGCCTCATGAGTAGGTCAGCAAAGCCACTGATGTGCCGGAGTGGCGCGCGCAGGTCGTGGGACACCGAGTAGCTGAACGCCTCCAGCTCGCGATTCGCCGCCGACAGCTGGGCGGTCCGCTCCTCGACGCGCCGCTCCAAGCTTTGATTGAGCTCACGCAGTTCGGTTTCGTCTCGCGCAATCAACACACCGCCCGCCGGCGATCCGTCGTGACGGCGCAGGGGGCTGGCTGTACCGACGAGTACGCGCTCCGTGCCATCGGGTCTCTTTACCACCCACTCCGCGCGGCGCACGGTTTCGCCCTGGACGGCGCGGAATAGGGGGGTCTGCTCGAGACCTAGCGGGGTGCCGTCCATGGCATACAGCCCAAAGGTGCGAGCCCATTCGGGGGCCTCTACTTCTTTCTTGCTGACTCCATGTTGGCGCTCGGCCTCGGGATTGAACACTCGCAGCACGCCGCGCTCGTCGGCCATGATGATGGCGTCGCCGCTCTGCTCGATGATCAAGCTGAGAATACGGCGCTGCTCTTCTCGGTCAGCCTCTGCTTCACGCAGCACCCGGTCCCGTTCGCGCAACGTGCCTTGGAAAGACTCGAGCTCCCGAGCACGCAGCAGCGCATCTTGTTGCCGCAGCCGCTCTTGGGCGAGAAACAGCTCGACGAAGACGGCCACTTTCGACCGCAAGACGGTGGGCGAGTACGGCTTGCGAAGATAGTCTACCGCGCCATGGGTGTAAGCGTTCAACATCTCTTCGGTTTCGCCGCCGAAGTCCGCCGCCGTCATCAAGATGACGGGCGTCCGGCGTTGCTGCTCACGCGCGCGCAGCAACGCGGTGGCGTCAAATCCGCTGATCCCCCTCATTCGCACGTCCATGAGCACGACGGCGAAGTCCTCCTTCAAGGCCAACTCCACTGCCTGTTCACCGGACGAAGCGCGCACCAACCGGTAGCCCCGGGATTCGAGTGTTGCCTCTAGCGCGAGCAAGTTGGCTGCGTTGTCATCGACCAAGAGAATGGCCGGCACCACGTCATTAGGCGCGTCGAGCTGGGGCGAGTTCGTCATGCGATGGGGTTCAAAGCTGCGCAGGCGTGACTCTAACGCCAATCCGCTCGAGGCGGGCCGCTTGACTCTATCTGTAAACAGCGTGCCATGGTACGGTCGGTGACCGCACTATATACGTCAAGTGCGACAATTTGCGCCAGCTGGGCGCGTTGCTCTGACCATCGAGCCCGGCGTCCTCCCCATGCAAGCAGAGCACTGTCGGCGCGCTGGCGCCGGATTTCGACGTTCGGGTGTATTCCTGCGGTGGCAGCGTGCTGCTCACGGCGTCTGCTGCCCCACGACGCCACGTGGTAGGTGGCCCGTTGCGGTACCCGCCTTACCTCACCGTCTCGAAAGTTCCTTTGAAAGCGCGCAGTCCGCGACAAACGCCTGGCCGAGCTCTGTCGC
>JAYWEH010000276.1:0-4680 GCA_043780025.1 Deltaproteobacteria bacterium | reverse complement strand
AAATTCGTGCAACCCTTGAGTTCTTGCTCGAGGACCATGCCACCTGAGTTGACAGTTCGGACCCAACACGACTGGTCTTACCGGCTGGAGCGAGAGGTCGGGCGTGGCTCGAGCGGCTGCGTGTGGCGCGCTGAGGCCGCAAACGGTACTCCGGTCGCGCTGAAGCTCGGTCGTGGCCCCGCGGAGCGCGCGCGCTTCGCGAGTGAGGCCATGCGGCTGCTGCTCGCGGGCTCCGCCTCGCTGCCGGCGCTGCTCGACGCGGGAGCGGTCTCCGTCGTGACGGGTGCACGCCTGGGCGTACCCGCGGGCACACCGTATCTGGCGCTCGAATGGCTGCCGGGCAATGCACTCGACCCAGCGAAGATCCCGGACGAGCAGCGCGGTGAGTGGGCGCTCGTGGTAGCCCGCGACATCGCACGTGCCATCGCCGATCTGCACGCCGCCGGGCTGGCGCATGGCGACGTCAAACCGAAAAACATCCTGTTCGAGGCGGGGCGGCTTCAAGCGCACCTAGTGGATCTCGGCCTGTGTGAAGCCGTCAACGAACGCCGCGTCCAGGGCGCAACCCCGCGTTATCTCGCGCCTGAGGCGCGCCTCGCCGAAGCCGATTCGGACGCCGGCGCGCGCGATCTGTGGGCGCTCGGCATTACCCTGGCTGAAATCGCCGAGCCGAGCGTGGCCAGCGCGCCGCACCCTGCCGAGCGCGCAGCGCAGATCCAATTCGAGCCGCGGCTCGAGGCCCTGATCCGGCCGCTCTTGCGCAGCGCCGCGGGCGCGCGCCCCGGCGCCGATTGGGTGTTTCGGCGCGCCGCCCTGGCCCTCGGCAGCGAAGACTCCGTGTCCGTGCGTCGAGAGCGGGCCGCGGCAGCGCTGCGGCGCGCCTATCTGAGCACGCGCCGTCCCGGGCTGGAGCGCGCCGCGCGCGGTGACGTGCTGGATCTTCGCGTAACCGGCCTGGCCGAGCGCTGGTTGCGAGAGGCCACGGCACTGCTCGGGCAGGTGGCGGAGTTGCGCGGGGTGAGCTCCAGCGCCGAGCGGCAGCGCTGGGTCGTCACTGACCTGTCGGCGCTCGATCGCGAGCGCTTCTTGCTCAAGCTGCTCGGGCCTTCCGATCCCCGGCTCGCGCCGATCAGCTCTGATTCCGACGCAGAGCTGCTCGATCGCCTGCAGCGCTCAATCGAGGAGCAGAGTCCGCGCCACATAGCAGGCTTGGTGTTCGGCGGGCGGGCTCACGATCCGGGGCTCGACAGCGAAGATCCGGTCGCACTCGCCATTGCACTCGCCGACGGGGTGCCCGGTCCAGATCTGCTCACGCTATGCGAGCGGTTCGTGCTCGCGCACCCGAGTTCGCGCGCGCTCGGCCTCGCGCTCGCGCGAGCGCTCCGATTGCAAGAGCAGCTGGGACGTGCCCTGGGCGTGCTGGATCGACTTGGAGGCGCGGAAGCAGCGGCGGAAGCGGCGGAAATTGCGCGCCGCGCGGGGGATGATCTGGAAGCGCTGCGGCGGCTCGCCGCGCTCGAGCCGGAGCTCCGCGCGGCCCCGCCGAAAGTGCGCGCCCGAGCTCGGGCGACCCAAGCCCGCATCGAGCTCAAACGTGTAGGCGCGCCCACGGCGCTCGCTCTGCTCGCCGACGCGCCGGCGCACGCCGCTGCGCTGGAAGTCAGAGCGATGATCCTGTTTCAGACAGGGGAGCTCCGTGGCGCCGCACATTGGCTCCTAGAAGCGCAACGCGACACGAACAAGCCGGAAGAACTCGCGCGGCTCGAATTTTTGTGCGGGCGCGTCGCGCACGCGCGCCAACAATACGAAGAGGCGCTGCGCTCCTTCGCGCGAGCGGCGGACTACGCGGTGCGCGCGGGCGCAGCACTGGAAGAAGCCACGTACCTGAGCGGTGTGGCCGCCGCGGCGACGGAGCTGGGCCAGCTGAGTCAGGCGCTCGGTGCGGCCGACCGCGCGCTGCTCTTGTATGAGCATTTGGGCCGCGCGGAGCACGCGGCGCGAGCGGCATTGTCGCGGGCCGGCGTATTTCTCGTCGCGGGTGCGCGAGAAGAGGCCATGGAAGCCGCCGACGAAGCGCTGCGTTTCGCGCGTGTGGTGGGCGATCGACTGTGCCAGGGCTATGCGCACCTGGCTCTGGCTGAAGCACAGCTCGACACGCCGCTCGTTGCAGTGGAACACACGGAGCGGGCTCGGCAATTGATCGGCGTCGAGAGCGCCGACGATCTGCGAGTGAAAGCCCTGGAGCTCGAGCTCGGGCAACCCGTCGATTGGCTCTTGGCCGACGCCCGCGCGGCCAGCCCGCACACGAGCGCCGAAATCCGGCTCGGCTGGTGGGGAGCGCGCGCGCGCCACGCGCTCGGCGCAGGTCCCGCATTGCGACCCGCCGAAGTGCTGCACCAGCTCAGCCTGTTGGTGAGCGCACACGCCAGCCTGGGCGTGCGCGGCCCCGCCTTTGCAGCAGGGTCAAACCTCGCCGTGGCGCTGGCGGACGGCGAGCTCGCGCGGCGTTTCTCGCGACTCGCGGGTGAGGCCGCGGCCACGCTGCGCCGTGCTGCACCGCGCCAGCTCGTCCAGAGCCTTGGACTGCGCGCCTGGACGCTGGGCCACGACGCGGTGGGCGCGCTCAGCGTCGCCCCCGAACAAGTCCGCGACGTCGATACCTTGGTGCGAGCGCTCACGCTCCAGGGCAGCCTGCGCTCGCTGCTCAATCAAGTGCTGGACGCGCTCGTGCTCTGGACTGGCGTCGAACGCGGCCTATTGTTGCTGACGGCGCCGGGAGGCCGGCTGGTGCCGCGCGCCGCGCGCAATCTGGCGCGAAAAGACCTGAACCCCGCGCAGCGTGAGCTCAGCTATTCGCTCGCGGAACGCGCAATTGCCTCCCGGGAACCGGTGGTCGCCGTCGACGCCATAGGTGAGCTGCCCGATCATCACGAAAGCGTGCACGCGCTCAAGCTGCGCAGCGTGTTGGCGATTCCGCTGTTCTTCAAGGGCACCCCGCTCGGCGTCGTCTACCTGGACGACCGCGTGCGCATCGGCGCGTTCGGTCCACAGGAGCTCGCCTGGGTACGCTTGGTTGCCTCCATCGCCGCGGTCGCGATCGGCGACGCGCGCGATCAGCTGGAGCTGCGGCGAGCGGTCAGGCGGGCGAAGCGGGCCGAGCTCAAACTGGCGGCCGCCCTGCAAGAGAGCCAGACCCGGCTCGATGTCGCAGAGCAGCAATTGGCCCAAGTAGTCCCGGCGCGCGCGCGCGCTCGCTACGAGCACATCGTGGGCGAGAGCCTGGCGCTGCGCGAATTGCTCGCCCTCGTCGATCGGGTGACCGGCGTCGAGGTGCCGGTCCTGGTCCTCGGGGAATCGGGTACGGGCAAGGAGCTGGTCGCGCGCGCACTGCACGAAAACGGCGGCCGTGCCCGCTCGGCGTTCGTCACCGAAAACTGCGCGGCAATTCCCGAAACGCTGCTCGAGTCCACTTTATTTGGTCACATGCGGGGCGCTTTCACCGGGGCGGTCAAAAATCACGCCGGCCTGTTCAGCGTGGCTCACCAGGGCACGCTGTTCCTCGACGAGATCGGCGAGATGAACCTGGCCATGCAGGCGAAACTCCTGCGCGTGCTCGAGACCGGCGAAGTCCGCCCGCTCGGCTCGGAGAAGACCGTACACGTCGACGTGCGCGTGATCGCGGCCACCCAGCGCAACCTGGAGCTGATGGTGCGCGAGGGCACTTTCCGCGAGGACCTCTACTATCGGCTCAACGTCATCAGCATCACCGTGCCCGCGCTGCGCCAGCGCCAGACCGACGTGGCGCTACTGATGAAGCATTTTCTGGCCAAATACGCGGACGGCCCGGCACCGACCTTGTCGGACGCCGCCGCCGCTTGCCTGACAGCCTACGCGTGGCCGGGCAACGTCCGCGAGCTCGAGAACGAGGCACGGCGTGCCCTGGTCATGGTCGGCGCGGCTCGCGGCTCTGCTCGTTCCGGCTCGAGCGACGCGGCTGCGCTGATTACCCCCGATCATCTCTCAACGCGAGTCCAGGGCAAGTTGGGCACCGCGCCGGCCGCGGACGACCTCAACGTGAGAGCCCGCGTCGATTGCCTGGAAGTCGATCTGGTGCGGACGGCCCTCGACAAGACGGCAGGTAACCAGACGCGCGCCGCCGAGTTGTTGGGCCTCTCTCGGTTCGGCCTCCAGAAGATGATGAAACGCCTTCACATCGGCAAGCCCCAGGGTTAAGGCAGGGCTAGAGATGCCGGCCCGCGCGGATGTGCCCAGCGTCGTTCGCGACACCACTGCCTTCCGCCCCATCCTCAAGTGGGCTGGCGGCAAGGCACGGCTGGTGTCCCACATCCTCGAGCGGCTGCCCGCGAGCATCGAGACCTACTACGAGCCTTTCGTCGGTGGCGCCGCGGTGTTCTTTGCGCTGGCCGGCGCCAAGCGCTTCCGCCGCGCCGTGCTCAGCGACCTCAACCAAGACCTGGTGGACAGCTACCGTGGCGTGAAGAAAGACGTGGACGGCGTCATTGCCCGCCTCGAGGACTATCGCCGTAAGCACAACAGCGATTTTTATTACGAAACGCGGCAGCAGGATCCGAAACAACTCGAGCTGGTCGATCGCGCCGCACGCTTCATTTACCTGAACAAGACCGGTTACAATGGACTGTACCGGGTCAATCGTCAGGG
>JAYWEH010000275.1:0-4684 GCA_043780025.1 Deltaproteobacteria bacterium | reverse complement strand
GTCATTCGGCGGTAAGTGCTGCCATTCGGCGGTAGGTGATGTCCGTGTGTCAGGCGCTAACTCGAAAAAGCGATGGCTCGGCTGACGGTTACGCGAGTCGAAATGCAAGCGCGAGCATTCGTCGGTTTGGCTCGAGTCGATGACGAGGAGTTAGCGCGTGCGCTGATTGCCGAAGATCCCAGCGCTGCGACGGTCGCCTGGGAACGTTTCTCGCCACTCGTCCGGCGCATCCTGCGGCGCGCCCTGGGTCCGGCGCAGAACCCAGAGGATCTCGTACAGGACGTTTTCTTGCGCCTGTTCCTCAAGGTGCACGAGCTGCGTGAGCCCAAGGCGCTCGGCGCGTTCATCATCTCCATCACCACCTTGACGGCGCGTTCGGAGCTGCGGCGGCGGCGCGCCAGGAGTTGGCTGGGCCTCAGCCCAGATGCTGCGGCTCTCGACCTGCGCGTCGTGCATCCCGATCCGGCGGGGCGGCAAGCCCTCAAACGTTTTTACGAGCTGCTCGATCGTTTCAACACCCGCGACCGATTGGCGTTTGTGTTGCGCTTTATCGAGGGTATGAGCCTGAACGAAGTGTCCGAGGCGCTCGGTGTCTCGGTATCGACGGCCAAGCGAAGCCTGCTGCACGTGAGGCGTCGCCTGGCCGAGCACGTTCAGCGTGATCCGTTGCTTGCCGACTATGTGACGGACGCCTGGAAAGGCACAGACATTGAGTAACGAGCCACTCCGTTCCCGAGGCTCGGAGCTCGAACCGTTGATCGAGCTCGCTCGGGTCCATTTGACCTGTGCGGAGCCGCGGCGCGATGCGGCTCGTCTCGAGGTCGTCCGCGCGCGCCTTACCGACGCCCGGCGCTGGCATCGCCGCGCGACGTTTCGCGTGTCCTTCGCCGCCGTCGGGGCAGCGGCAGTGGCCCTGTTGTTGCTCCTCTGGGCGCCCGATGCACCGTTGGGCATGGAGGTGTTGGCCGGCACCTTGTCAGCCAGTGGCGAAGTGGCGCCCTCTCGGGCCCCGACGACGCTTCGGTTCTCCGATGGCACCCAGGTCGTGGTCGAAGCCGACGCTAGCGCGCAGGTCATGGCAGTGAGCGCGCGCGGTGCCGACGTAAGGCTCGAGCAGGGGCATGCCCGGTTTCGCGTCGCGAAGCGGCCGGGGGCGAACTGGAATGTCCTTGCAGGAGCCTATCGGGTGCACGTCACGGGTACGGCCTTCGAGGTGGCGTTTGACCGGGCTCACAGCAACCTGGAAGTCGAGCTGTTTGCGGGCTCCGTCCGCGTCAGCGGGCCGCTGCTCGAACGCGGCATCGACGTGGCGAAGGGTCAACGCCTGTCCGTCAATCCAAGCCTCGGCTTTCAGGTCACATCCCTCGAGGAAGAGCCCGGCAAGCTCGTCGAGTCGCCAGCGCCGGACCCCTCCGTGCAGGGCGAGTCGTTGCCGAGTGTCGACGCCGGCGTCGTGAAGGCGCTGTCCGATGGCCGGTCGCGTACACGCAAAGCTGGGTCCGCGGAGCGGCCCACGGAGGCCACGTGGCAAAGCCGCGTGGCTGCGGGTCAGTTCGCCGAGGTGCTCGCTGCCGCCGAGCAGCGCGGCCTTGGCAGCGTCTACCAGACCGCGGGGCTCGCAGAACTGGCGGCATTGGCCGACGCCGCGCGCTACGCGCGCCGCACCGCGATCGCGCGTGAAGCGTTGCTCGCGATTCGGCGCCGCTTCTCTGGTTCGTCGCAGGCCAAGGAGGCAGCCTTCTTGTTGGGCCGCTTGAGCGAAGCAAGAACCGGAGAGGCGGGGGCAGCGCTGGGTTGGTATGAGCGATATCTGGAGGAAGATCCAAGCGGCGTGTATGCGTCGCAGGCGCTCGGTCGGAAGCTGCTCATCGTGCATCGCGAGAGTGGGGCGGCTCGCGCGGCACCCATTGCACAGGAATACCTGCGGCGCTTCCCCGGCGGTCCCCATGCCCCGAACGCCAGAAAGCTCATTGTGGGTCGGTGAGTTTGGCCGCCTCGCGTCTCCCAGTCATTGTGCTTTGCGTATTCGCGCGGCTCATGGTCGCCGCCGCGTTTGCGTCCGCTGAGGAGCCCTATCGCGTCGTCGTTCTGCAGCCGCGAGCCCCCAATGAGCGTGAGCGCGAGCTTTTGACGCGCCTGAAAGGGGAGCTCGGTGCTGCGGGGTTCGAGGTATTTGGGCTGAGCGTGGCCCCAGGTGGGGATCCACGACAGGCCGTTCTAGTCGATGGCAGTGAGCTCAATCCCGCGGCGGCGTTTGCCATTGCCGAGCGGGGCGCGGAAGCCGAACCAGGCGCGGCGAGCCCGCGGCTGCAACTGTGGCTGTCGGACCGCATCAAGGGCGGGCGCATCCGTGAGGTCGGGGATGAGCGAAATGATGTCTCACAGACGGCTCAGCTCCTGGCCGTCCAGGGGATAGAGCTCCTGCAGGCGCGCGTGGCCGATTGGCGTTGGCAACCAGAGCCGGGCCCGCTCTCGAGAGAGCCTCCGCCACCAGCGCCGGTCGAAAGTGGCGGTCAATTTACGACCACCGTACAGCTTGCTGGTTTACTCGAGCGATCCGGGTATGGACCAGCGCTCGCGCCACTCGTGCGTGTCTCGTACGTGCGGGAAGTGGATCTCGGGTTGAGCCTGGATGTCGGTCTCGGCGCTCGCGTGAGTGCCGCGGGGCTGGGCGGCCCATTGGTGCTCCAGGCTTCGCTGGGCGAGGTGGACGTGGGCCAGAGTTTTGCGCTGCTCGAGGGCGTGGTTGCTCTCGACCCCAATGGCTGGCTCTGGCCCTTCGCTTCACTGGGGGGTGGCGCGTATCGAGTCACCGTCGAGGGCATTGGGGGTGAGCAGGCTATCGGCAGGGTGGACACGACGTGGTCGGCTGCCGGCGCCCTCGGCGCGGGGCTCGCGCTCAGCCCATTTGGACATCTGGTGTGCGAGGTCGAGGCACAGGGTTTGTTTGCGCTGCAGCCCACGACGGTTCGGGTCGACGCTGCGGAGGTGGCCTCCTTTGGTAGTCCACTCTTCGTGTTGTCCATCGGCCTGGGGCTCAGCCTGTGAGCGCAACCCAGCTCCGCCCGTTGGTATTGGGGCTGTTCACGCTCGCTGGTTGCTCGCCGCTCGCGGTGGATGCGTTCGAGCCCATCGACTGCAACGTGTTGCCTCTGAGTGAACGTTGCCGGTTCGACTATTGGCCGAATCCCGGGAGCGCCGCAAACTCGGACCCGTGGTTCGTCGCCAATCACGACGCCCTGGTCGAAATTCGGCCGCGCTTGCTCGTGCTCAACTTCGACAACCTGTCGAAGGACCCGGGCGTGATTGAACAGGCGATCGAGGAGCAAATCGAGGTCCTTGCGGAGGGCTCTCGTTACCTTGGTTATCGAGATCCGGATGCTCCGCGCTTCTTGCAGTATGAGCTCGTTGGAGTCGCGGACCTGACGGACGCAGATCCTCAGGCGTCGCCTTTCACGTCCAGCACGCGAGTGCCGGCGGGTGCCAACGGTCGCTTCGATGTGGCGCGCCTCTTCACATCCGAGTTCGAGTTCCCGGTCCCAGCCCATCCCGGCCGCAATGTTGGGTTGTGCGCGCTGTTCGAGAGTGGAGCGGTGAACGAGGTCTGGCTCGCCGTCGCCGACGGGCAGCGCGAGCCGCCGCTGATGATGGAGCGCAAGCAGATCTATGACACCGCGCTGTCGCCGCTCGCGGGTCAGTTCAACGCGTGCATTCCCCAATCGGATTGCCTGGAAGTGGAATGCGGCGTGACCGTGCGCCTGGCGCATCTCAATCCACACCGCGGCGCCGGCTGCGACATGCAGGTGCGCGGCTGGAGCATCGTCACGACCGGCGAGTCGGTCCCCTATTTTGCCGAGAATGCCACGGCATTTTTAAACGCGGACTTCCGGACGCGCTTCGGCACGGAGTTCGACAGTTTTTCGGAGCTGTGCGTCGACGATTTGCCGTGCATTTCCTATCCGAGCAGCACGGTGGCTGTTGCGGACGGTACGGGCACGTGGCGCTTTGATCCGTACGCACAAGGCTGCGGGGCGCCGGAGTTCCCTCCCAACGCTACCGCACGCTTCAACTACGAGAGCGAAATCCCGGTCCAATCGCGCTGCGAGCATTACGCCCAGGCCGACGGTGTCGGCGGCGACCTATACGAGCCCTACACGGCAGCGAAGCTCGGCATCTACACTGGCTTGCTGCCGAACGACCCCGATTTTCCGGAAGACTGCGGAGGCGGCTGGCAGATGTACTGGCGGCAGAGCATGCCCGGCCTGAACAACCTCGCCCAGGGTGCAGACAACCAACCAATGAAAAATTGGTGGCCGTTCATGTTCTATTGACGCGCCGCGACTGCGAATCGATTGCCGATGCAGCACCGCTTCGGTCGATGCAGCAGCCTATTGCAGCGCGTTCATCAGGTTCGCGCGGACGAACTCGGCAGAGTCACGTCAGGTCAGCGATGCGGGCGCGCAGAAGCGTCTGACTTCGTCGAGCAAGGCCGGCGTCGGCGCCGAGACATCGGCTGCTCGCGGGCACGCGACGAGCCACTCTAGTGCCGCGTCGAGGTTGTCGCCGATGTGCAGTCGACGCCGCGGTAACCGTTCAGCCGAGCCCCTCTGTGCGGGCTGGGCGAACGGGGCCACCCTGCGCGCGTGGGAAAAGCGAGAGCGGTTCAGGGTCGAGGTCGAGCGTA
>JAYWEH010000274.1:0-4685 GCA_043780025.1 Deltaproteobacteria bacterium | reverse complement strand
TTTGCCGGAACAGCGTGCAACTATCGCTGCCCGTGTTGATGACCAGCGCTCGATTGAGGGTGTTACCGGGAATCGCCGCGAGATAAGTGGGCGCGAGCCCAGCGGACACGGTCTGCACTTCGTGGGTGAGCGCATCGACCAATGCGACGCGGCCGCTCGCGGGATTGGCAGCCCAGATCAGGCGCCCCGTGACGACGGGGACGCGAAAGCTGCTCTCCACCTCGATTTCGGGTGGGGCCGGTGCTGGCCCGGCGCTGCCACCACCAGCGCTCGAGCCGGCAGAACCGGTACCGAAGCCGGGATTGGACGTGCTGCCACCGGGCAGGACGCCGCCATTGCCCGCCGCTCCGTCGGGATTGCCGAAGTTAGGCGTGCCGCTCGAAGGGAGCATGTCTCCCCCTCCGTCGCCGCAGCCCGCGAGTAGCAGGCCCGCGACCGAGCACGCGCTGCACCATTTCCCGCGCCCAACGCCCACTCCCTGTTTTTTCATTCGCCCCTCGAGGCCAAAGCAAAGGTCGAGCCAACCCACGTTTGATACAAGAAATGCTGAACCTTCGCAAAAGCGCTCGAGTCTGGAACGTTTCGTGTGCCAACGGCTCCGCGCGGGTCCGGTCAACCGCGACATGATTGTCCGGGTTCAGAGCGGTGGGCGCCATCAGTTGAGGTTGATGGGCATGCCCTTCAGGTCGGCGCCGCCTTCGGCGGACAGCTCCACCGTCTTGCCCTGAACGCATACGGTATCAGTCGCGGTCAGGTCCAGGCGCTTCCCTGTGGCTCCTACACGGCTCCCAGCTTCGAGCGAGATCACCTCACCCCGCAGCAGTGCGTCGCTGCCCAGAAAGAGCTCCGCCTTGCCCTGGACACAGAGCCTCGCCGACCCGAACAACTCCAGGCGCGCCTCGTCCCTGGAGCTGCAACAAGTCACACCCTCGCTGAGCATGATCTCGCTGCCCGCTTTAGAACTGGCCAGCACCATGTTGGTCAGGGCGAGCTGGGCGCCCGTGCCGGCGATCAGCACGATGCTGTCGGGCGTCAGTCGCAAGCAACTTTTTCCGCAGTGGAGCTCGATGCTCTCCGGCGCTTGCAGCGATATGCTCTTGGTCGCGCTGACCACGTACATGCCGCCCGTTTCGCCGACGTGTAGGCTGGCGTCGCCCTGGATCCGGATTGTCTGATTGCCGCCGACGCTGAGCGCGTCATCGCCGTGCACCCGAACCGTCTGGTTGTTATTGACCTGCGCCGTGAGGTTGCGCTGCGCCCGAATGGCTAGCTCCTCCACGCCGGCCGCGTCCTCGAATCGGATCTCGTTGTATTGCTGGGGCTCTCCCTTCACCGTCGAGGTGCGAATGCCGCTCTGCGTCTTGTGTTTGGGCAGCAGAAAGGGCGGCTCGTGAGCGCCATTGTAGACGCGCCCGATCACGATGGGTCGATCCGGATCCCCATCCAGGAACTGCACGATCACTTCCTGGCCGATGCGAGGCAAGTGCAAGGAGCCGAAGCCCGCGCCCGCCCACTGCTCAGAGACGCGCACCCAGCAGGAAGCGTGCTCATTGATGGCGTCGCTGCGGTCCCAATGGAACTTCACCCGCACCCGCCCATATTTGTCCGTTTCGATTTGTTCTTGGGGAGGCCCCGACACCACGCCGGTTTGGGCGCCGTGGATGATGGGCTTGGCGGTGGCGCGGGGCAAGCGGTAGGGCAGCTCCGCGCGGTGCGCGGTGAAGTCGCACTGGATCAGTCGGGACGGGTCCGCGGGGCGCGACGTGCTCGCCTGGGCCTCGATGTGGATCACCGTGGAGCTCACCAGGTAGGGACCCGCGTGTTCGTCCGCGGGGTGATCCACCTGAAGCACACTGCCACAGCGGATGCCCCGCGCGTTGCTGCCGGCTTCGGCGTGCTCGGCGCGCGCCTGTAGCTCTTGTAGGCGCACGCTACTGAGAGCATTCCCCTGCTCGGGACTCGTGAAGGGTGCGGGGTAGTCGTAAATCTCGAAGCCGCCCAGGGGATGGCCCCCGGGGGCCTGCGCGCTGCCTTTCAGGGCGACCCGGGGTTTCTCGAAATCAAACGCCTTGACGGAATAGGTTTCCGGTCGGACCCGGCTCTGCGACACCCAACGGTGGATGTATTCGAGATGTGCGTGGCGTTGCTGATCTTCAGCGAAGTAAGTTAGCCGTTTGCAATCGTCCGCCTCCCGATGATGGGATGCATCGTCGCACAGCACCAGCACATGTTTGTCGCTGTGATGTTCGAAGTAGTAGTAGAGCCCCTCCTCCTCCATCAGTCGGGTGACGAAGTCCAGATCGGACTCCCGATACTGGACCACGAACTCGCGGGGGAGATGCGGCACCGACAGCGGCCGCTGCTCGAACGCCTTCGACGCCTCGAGCTCGTGCTCGGCGAATACCTCGACCAGGATGTCGGGGACGCTCTTGTTCTGGAAAATGCGACAGTTGCTGGCACGGCCCAAAAACCAGATCCAGGGCCGCAGCGTCAGCGAATACTGGGCCATCGAGTTGTGCATGCCCGTGAAGCTCAGGTCGCTCACGAGGCCGTGGAACGGTCGGACGCCGGTGCCGAGCGCGAGCTTCACGGTCATGGCCTGACCGAGCACGTCGCCGGGTTTGGGGCGCCCTTGGCTGGCGCTGACCTCGAGCTCGATCTGGAAAGGGCGCCCGAGTGCCTCGGAGATGGTCGCCGAATGCAACACGAGCCCCTTTATGCCCGGCGGGCCCTCGAGCACGACGGGCAGTTCCAGTGTATCCTGTTGGCTCACGACTGAATCCTCACGCCGAGTCATCGACGAGCCGCCGTGGCGAGTTGCTCGATTTCTGTCCGCTGCTCGATTTTCGGCGCCGGGCGTGCTGAGCGCCAGGAAACCGCCGAATGGTTGACGCATGGCGCGTCGCGTTCTAAACCCAAGCTTCGGTAACCCAGGGCGCGAGGTGACGACGAGTTCCGTACCGCTGATCGAGGTGCAGGCGCTCCGGCGCAACTACGGAGCGGTCGTGGCAGTGGCGGGGCTGTCCTTTTCGGTCGGGCGCGGCGAGGTGGTCGGATTTTTGGGCCCGAACGGCGCGGGCAAATCCACGACCCTGCGCATGATCGTGGGCTATCTCGGGCCGAGCAGCGGGCGCGTGATCGTCAACGGCTTCGACGTCGTCGAGGAGCCGTTATTGGCGCGCCGGGCCATTGGCTACATGCCGGAGACGACGCCTCTGTACCCGGAGATGCGGGTCAAGGAATATCTGGGGTTCCGTGCGCGTTTGAAGGGGTTACCGCGCCGCGGCCTAAAACAGCACATTGACCAGATCCTGGACAAGGCCGGCATCGTGGACGTCGCGCGCGCCCTGATCGGTACGTTGTCGCGCGGCTACCGCCAGCGGGTGGCGTTGGCGGACGCCTTGATCGGCAATCCGCCGCTCTTGATCTTGGATGAACCCACCGCAGGCCTCGACCCCAATCAGATCCACAGCTTCAGGACCCTGATTCAAGAGCTCGGGGCAAGCCACACCGTGTTACTCTCCACACATATCTTGAGCGAGGTCGAATCCACCTGCGGCCGCGCCATCGTGATCGACCGCGGAGTGTTGGTTGCCGAGGGGTCGATCGCGGCCCTCCGGCAGCGGCGCGGCGCTCAACGCGCCGTGGTGATCGTGCATGATCGCCGGCAACAGGCGCTGGCCCTGATGGTGGCGGCGCCCCACGTGCTCGGAGTGACCCCCGTTTCGGCCACGCCGTCGCTCGCACCCCCGGCGCCCGATCAGACCGGCGACGCGGTGGATCCGCTCGCGCGCGACGAGGTCGTTTCCTACATCGTGACATTTGAGCCCGGCATCGACGGGCATGACTGCCTGGAGGACCTGGTGGCGAGCCTTTCGCGCTCGGAGATCCGCGTACGCGAGGCGCGCCTGCACCTGACCAGCCTGGAAGACGTGTTTCGGCAGCTCACCCTCGCCAACACGGAAGGGCTGTGACGAGCCGGCCATGAACGCGTTTTGGGCCGTGTATCGTCGAGAGCTGTTGAGCGTCTGGGTGACGCCGCTCGGCTGGGTCTTATTATTTGTGTTCCTGCTCCTGCAGGGGACGAGCTTCTACATCGTCATCGATCACTTCGCCCACTTCACTAGCCTCTCGATCGATCAGGGCCCGGCCCAGATGTACTTCAACTCGCTGTTCATCCCGTTCTCGCTCTTGCTGGTGTGCCCGGCGTTGTCGATGGGCATGTTCGCGGAAGAGCGCAAGATTGGCACCATCGAGACGTTGCTCACGGCGCCGATCGGAGCGGGCGCGGTGGTCCACGCCAAGTATCTGGCCCTCGTCACGACCTACGCCGTGTTGTGGCTGCCCACACTGCTGTTCATCGTGATCGTGCGCAACGTGACCGAGATCGACTGGCCCGTGGTGGCCGCTAGCTACGCAGGTCTGCTCGCGATTGGTTGTGCCTATCTGGCCATCGGCCTGTTGATGAGCGCGCTGACGAAGAGCCAGCTGTTGGCGCTGATGTTGACCGCGCTGGTGCTTTTCGGTTTGTTCATTCTTGGCGTGGGAGAGCGCGTGTTCGAGCCCGGTCCGCTGCGCGAGCTGTGTGCTCACGTCTCGGTCCTATCGCAGCTGGATGATTTTTCTCGCGGGGTGGTGGATACGCGCCGGCTGGTGTTCGACTCCAGCGTCGCCTCGCTGTGTTT
>JAYWEH010000273.1:0-4690 GCA_043780025.1 Deltaproteobacteria bacterium | reverse complement strand
GGCTGGCCTTGAGAAATGGATCGGCGCAGGACGCGTGAGCGCCGAAGGCGCCAAATGACATCAGCGCCGTCTCGGTCAGGTAGAGGGCGAAGTCCTGGGGATAGAAGTGCTGGCACAACAGGCGTTCGGCACACGCTACGAGGTCCCCCGCGGTGAGCCGGTCGTGAGGGAGGATCTCCGCTACCGCTCCCGCGGGTAGGGTATGGGGTGCGCCATGCCACAGTAGGGGTAAGCTGGGCTGCGTCTCGCGGATCTTCGTCAGCAGGCGCGCGTTCTGTTCAGGATTGAGGCTGTCGCTCACCGCGATCATCGACAGCTTGGGGAACGCCTGCACGAATTCCACGGCAGCGAGCGGGTCGGGCACGAGCACCACGCGAAAATCCAGCTCGCGCAGTCGCGGCACCAGGCGCGCCAGGGGGCCCGTCTCGCGATCGACGAGCATGACGTATTTCTTCAGACCCACCGCTCCACCCCCTGTTGATGCGACACAGCGCGAGGGCTGTCCCCTCTTAGAACGTCTTCGGGGGGGTGGCCCTAAGCGGTTTGACAGTTCAAAAGAGCACCTAGAAGGTGATTTCGGCCCACTGTTCGACGGGTTGCGGTGGTCGCGCTCACTTGACGAGTGGACGGGCGGGCGGGAAGAAGGCGGATGTGGTGCGACGCGGCACGGTGCGGTGGTCTGGCACGATGGGTTGCGTTCGGGTGCTCGTTGTTGCTGGTTGGGTGTGCCGCATTGGTCGGCGGCGCGCCGAGGTTCAGTCAGGGGCAGAGTAACGCGGGGCCCATTCCGATCACTGAAGATGACGTCATCATCGGTGAGCCTGACGCGCCACTCACCTTCGTCGCTTTCTTGAACTACGAACGGACCAGCTCTCGCTACGTGCTCGAGGCGTTGGAAGAGCTCCGGCACAGGTCCCCGTCGGACGTGCGTTATGTCGTGAGGCACGCGGTGGGCTGCGGTGATCCATACGCTCGCAGCGCGGCCATCGCCGCTGAAGCGGTTCTCCGTCTGTCGGGGCCCAAAGCGCAATGGGAGTTCCAGAAGGCCTTGCTCGCGTACCCACATTTGGTAGGTCCCGAGTTCATCCGGAAAGTGGCGCTCGAGGTCGGCGTGGACGAGTCTCAGCTAGAGCAGCTCGATGATGAAGCATCGGCCAAGCGAGTCGATCGCGATCTCGACCTGTGGAAGCAGCTCGATCTCGGGCATCGACAGGTCACGCTGCTCAATGGCCTGAAGATCGAAGGCTATCCGAGTCAAGAGAAGCTCGACGAGCTGATCCGCGCAGAAAAGCCGCACATCGAGGCGTTGCGCGCGGCAGGCGCGACGGCCAGGGAAATCTATGCGGCTCGTGTCGCGAAGAACGTCGCCGTCTGGGAGAAAATCCCGGCGATGCCCGAAAGGGCGGAGCCGTACGCGATCCCCGTCGACAACTCCCCGAGCCTGGGGCCGCCGTCCGCTCCAGTGACCCTGGTGCAGTTCGCGGACCTCGGTTCACATTGTTCGAAGGTGCTCCAGCCCAAGATCGCGCACCTTCGCTCGAAGTACGGCGACAAGCTGCGGGTGGTGTTCAAACACATCGTTTGGTGGGCTGGGCGCGGGTCAGCGACGCTGGCGCAACACGCGAGAAAAGCCGGCGGTGACCCGAAGTTCTTCGCGGCCGTGGACCTCTTGTGGAAGGCCGTACCCCACCTCCATCTCGCAAGGTTCGAGCAAATCGCCGTCGAGCTGGGCCTGAATCCCCAGGAGACACTGCGCGCCATCACCGACGATCACTATGCAGAGGTCATCGACAGAGATGACGCGCTCGGCAATGATTTGCACGTGCTCGAGCCGACGGTCTTCATCAACGGGCGCCGGGCGCCCACGTTCGAGGTCGCTGATCTCGAGGGCCTGGTGGACGCCGAGCTCGCCGCGGGCGACCGCGCCGGCACCAGCATAGTGGCCGCGGCGCCGGAGCCC
Source organism: Deltaproteobacteria bacterium (assembly GCA_043780025.1). Classification (GTDB taxonomy): domain Bacteria; phylum Myxococcota_A; class Polyangia; order Polyangiales; family Polyangiaceae; genus SZUA-265. The sequence continues at coordinate 2,730 of JAYWEH010000273.1, read as the reverse complement.
CTGGTCGCGCCAGCTGATCTGCCCTACCGAGGGCCGCGCGACGCCCCGGTGACCGTACACATGTTTGCGAGCTACCGGAACGCCGCCTGCAGTGTGCCACTCGCTGTCGACAAACTCTTCCTCGAGCACCCGGGCCAAATCAAATTGGTATTCTGGCCGCTCATGCCCAAAGACGCGGAGAAAAGCCAGGCCACGGAGCAGCGCGGTACCGAAGCCGCCCTCGAGGCCCATGCCCAACACGGTGGTGCCGGCTTCTGGCATGCCAGCAAGCTACTGTGCCGGCGCCTCAAGATTTTCTACGAAAAGTCCGAACGCGAGGCGAACGACAAGGACGAGATCCACGCGTACAACCGCCGCATCAATCTCGACATCGATCGCTTGCAGGCGGCGCTCGCCGATCATCGCCATTGGCCCAGAGTCGAAGCCGCGCTCGCGGTTGCGAAAGCCAGAAACATCGAGGAGACGACGTTCGTTTTCGAAGGAGTGAAGCTGGCACGCGGGCACAGCGTGCGGCGGTTGGTGCTCGAACGGCTGAAGACGCTCGACGCCGCGGCAGCGCCGAGCGCCGCCGTACCCGAAGCCGGGCCGAGCGCCGCCGTACCAGCCCCGCTCGTGGAAGGAGTGTCCGCGCCATGACGAAGCGTTGCCACCTGGCAGAGACGCGCCGGTGCGCTTTGTGGCTGTCTACCGTTTGCGTGGCGAGCGGGCTCGCGCTCGGCTGCGCCACGTCGGCCACTCCCACGACGCCGATGCTGTCGGAGCGGCAGCGGCTCGAATACTTTCACGAGCGAGCGAAGGTCATTTCCGGCGAGCTTGCAAAGTTGGGTTTCCCCATCCGAGTGCCGGACGTGACCCTGACCTTGGGCAGGCATGAACGTGACTTCGAGAACTTCCTGGAATTCGGCATCTACAGCGCGAGCGACAGCTTGTTCCCGACGCTGTCGACATTTCGCCGCCTGCTAGGCCATCAGGGTGGTCGAAACGACTCCGATCTCGCCTGGAGTTCGCTGTACGCGGAGCTCGCCATGACAGCGGCGTATTATGACCCCATCGGGCAATCGGTTGTGTTTCGGCGATCCCGCATGAACGCGCAGCTGCCCGACGTGGATTTCCTCGTCGCGCACGAGCTTTCTCACGTGTACCAGGACCAGGCCCAGGGCGGCCTCGACGCATTTTCCACCGTCCACTCCGGCAGCCTCGACGAGGCACGGGCGGCGCACGCGGTGGTCGAAGGTCAAGCGAGCTTGATCGCGCGCGCCTTGTTGTTCGGCCGGCACGGTATCGATGTGCGCGAGCTCGACCCCTCGCTCGAAGACGAGACGCTCGGGCAGCTCCTCGTGGGTGAGGGCGGCGGCATCATGTACACTTCGGGCCAGTACTTCTTGCTGGATCGGTACCAGAAGGGCGGGTGGCCCGCCGTGCTCGCGGCGTACCGCAAGCCACCGAGTTCAACCGAGCAACTGCTCCACCCTGACAAGTATGGGGTCGACGTTCCGACGGTCGTGACCCTGCCGGCCTGGCCTGACCCGTTGGATCGAGTACGCCTCCTCGCGAGCGAGGTGCTCGGGGAGATGATGCTGTTCGGAAGTCTCTCGGAGTGTCTGACCACCGAGGACGACGTGTCCTTTAGCGGTCGCGATCGCGCGCAAATGGCCAGCATCGGTTGGGATGGCGATCGCTTCCGTTCTTATCAGCTCGAGGATGACCAGCGAGCAGCGCTGTGGCGCAGCGTCTGGGATGACGATGCGAGCGCGGAAGAGTTCACCACGCGCCTGCGTGAAGCGCTGAAGGCCAACGAGGCACCGCTCGAGCAGCTGAGTATCGAACGGCGTGGCAACGTGATCGACGTGGCATTCAGCGAGGACGTGCTTTTGTTGCCCAAATTGACCCGCGCGTTGCACGAACATCCGCGGCATTTTCGAGCGGATCCCGCTGACGCGCGGTCGAGTCGCGCCTCGAAGGCTGCGCTCGTCGCGCGCCAGGCGGAACGGCCCCGCATCAGCGGTGCGCACTGGGTGCATCCACGGGCGGGCGTCGAGCTGCCGATTCTTCCGGATTGGAAGCTCGCGCTGCGTGCGGGTGGTCAAGTGCTGGTCGGAGAGGAATCGAAGGACACGCTGCAGCTGGTTGCCGTCCAGCGCATGCAGGACCTGCTCGGGGGTGATCTAAAAGCGATGCTCCAGCAGCTCGAGGGTTACACGCGAGCCTTGCCTTACCCCATCGCATCCCTGCGAGGTACGATCCGAAGGATCGCAGGCGTGGATACAGCCGTGCTCGAAGTCCACATGGGCGAAAAATACCCGTTCCGAATGCGCATCTGGGCCGTGCCGAGACGGAGCTATTACTTCCTGATTTCGGGCGTGGTTTCCGACGCCGACCCGACTCAGACGGATACCGTGCTGGCGCAACTCGAGCAGGGCATCGTCGTCAAAGCAGAGCCGAAGCGCTGACCGCGGGGCGCTATGGCACAAGGCGGGTCCCTCTGCATGTGTCAGCAGGGGAGTGTCACCCCGAGATCGCGCCGCCGCAGTGGCCACGGCGGGAAACTTGTAACGACCCAGCAAGCGTGCCGGTCAGCTCTCGGAAGACGTAGACTGCGGCGTCACGAACGCCTAGCGTGGGGATCATGAAGGCTTCGGTTCGCCCCCGCTTCGATAGCGCTGTCGTGCGCGCTCTGCTCGTCATCGGCGGTGTCGCCGGCCCCGTGCTGACCGGTGGCGCCTGCTCGTC
>JAYWEH010000272.1:0-4696 GCA_043780025.1 Deltaproteobacteria bacterium | reverse complement strand
GTCGCTCCGCAGTTCGCCGTATCCACGGTGCCGCTTCCGTAACACTCGACGCGGACCCGGTGACGATCACGCCCACAGCGTCGGTAAGCTCGGGTAGCACATCCGACTCCCTCACGTCGTAGTCCAGCCATTTCACGCCAGAAAACGCGGCCGAGGCGCCCCGAATCAAATCGGCGAAGCCGCCGCGCGTCCGGCGGGTCTCTGGAACCGGGTCGCCCGCTATCAAAACCACGACCGAATGGGAGGTCACAGGTTCAGGATCCCTTCAAATTGAGCGCTCGGCAAGGGCCGGTCAACCCGTATGCGCCATGCTAGGCTAAGCCACGTGACAAGTCCTCTGGCGCCCGGCTTCCTCGAAGCCGCAACGGCTATGGATCAGGCGGGCTCGGTCCCAACGCTACGCACCCGGAGCGGGGCCATGCGGTCGGTACCGACGGAAGCGGAACCCAGGCCGTCCCTTCCCGAACAACTACTCCTGCCCCTCGCGAGCATGGGGCCCATCGAGCCCGCGCCGGTTGCCGTTCGCATCGATCCGAAGGATCGCGTCTTCGTCAACCGCGACCTCAACCTGTCCCGAATTGACTGGTTGGGCTTCGACATGGACTACACACTCGCGATTTATCACCAGCAAGCGTTGGATGAGCTGAGCGTCCAGCTCACGGTGGATCGCATGATAGCGCGGGGCTACCCGCGCTACCTCAAACAAATCCGTTACGACACGCGCTTCCCGATTCGCGGGCTGCTCGTCGACAAGCGCTTCGGCAACGTGCTCAAGATGGACCGCTTCAAGGGCGTCTACAAGGGCTATCATGGCCTTGGGCGCTTGAAACCAGCACAACTTCACGAGCTCTATTTCGAGAAGCAAGTCCGCCCGCACACCTCGCGCTACCACTGGATTGACACGCTGTTTTCGCTTTCCGAGGTGACGAGCTACGCCGCGATCGTCGATGCACTCGACAAGCACGGCGGGCACGTCGACTACGGCACCGTGTTCGAGGACGTGCGCAAATCGATTGACGAAGCCCACCGCGATGGCGATTTCTACGCGGCGGTGACGCGCAATCTCGACCACTACGTGCAGAAAGACGACGCTCTGGAAGCGACGCTGCACAAGTTTCGTTCCGCGGGGAAGAAGCTGTTTCTCCTCACCAATTCACCGTGGCACTACACTGACACGATGATGACGTACCTGTTCGGGTCGCGGCGCAAGGAGTACCCGACGTGGCGCCACTACTTCGACGCCGTCGTCGTCGCCGCGCAGAAGCCGTTGTGGTTCCGCGAGGGCCGTCCACTCATGGAGCGGGATCGCGACGTGTTGAAGGACGTCGGAGGTCGAATCGAGCGCGGTCGCGTCTATGAAGGTGGCAGCCTCGCGGAATTTGAGCGCCTGCTCGAGATCCGAGGCGCTCGGGTCCTGTACGTGGGTGACCACATCTTCGGGGACATCTTGCGCTCCAAGAAGGAGTCCACGTGGCGCACCGCGATGATCATCCAGGAGCTCGGGGCCGAGCTCTCGGCACACTCGAGCTGTGCGGCACGATTCGCGCGCATGCGCGAGCTCGAAGCCTCGCGCAGCCGCCTGGAGGACGAATTGCGTTTCTACCAGTCGCGCATCCGGAGCTACCCGAGGCTCGCCAAGGACGCGACGACGTCACTCGAACGGGCGCGAGTCAAGCGTGCAATCGCCGCCATTCGCGAGGAACTGCGAACTATCGAGCAAGAACACGAAGGCGTGGGCGAGGAGGTCGACGCAGCCTTTCACCCCTACTGGGGCTCACTGCTCAAGGAAGCGGGAGAGCGCAGCAGCTTCGGAGTACAGGTCGCCACCTACGCCGACATCTACATGCGCAACGTTTCCAGCCTCCGCCACTATTCCCCGCTGCAGCATTTTCGGTCGCCGCGCGATCTGATGCCGCACGAACTGTGACCGACCCGGCGACCTGAGCGTCACGACTCCGAATGGGGGTGCCATTTCGCCCGTGCGGAGCTAAGCACTGACGCCAGGAGAAGTCGAGAACATGAACTTAGTGGAGTGGTTGCAGCGCCTGATGACGAATTTCGGCGCTGAGTGGGTCATGTGGCTCCTGCTCGGGCTCAGCGTCCTCTCGGTTGCGATCATGCTGGAGCGCGCTTGGTTTTACCACTCCCTGAGAGACGACACGGAGAAGCTCTCGAGCGAGCTACGAGAACGCCTGCGCAAATCGGATCTCGAAGGTGCGCGCCAACTCTTGGATCGTTCGCCGAGCGCGGAAGCGGCCGTCGTGTTGAGTGGCCTCGCCGAGGCGGATCGCGGAGCGCGCTCCGCGGGGGAAGCGATGGTGGGCGCCAGGGCGCTCCAACGTGTCAAGCTGGAGCGGCGGCTCGCTTATCTCGGAACCCTCGGCAACAATGCGCCGTTCGTCGGTCTGTTCGGCACCGTGATCGGCGTGGTGCAAGCGTTCGAAGTCTTGGGGCGCCAGGATGCCGTGATGGCCGCCAGCGAGGCGGCGCAAGGCATGGCACCTCAAGAGGTCATGGCCGCCATTGCCGAAGCGCTGGTAGCCACGGCTGTGGGCCTGTTCGTCGCTATCCCCGCCGTAGCGATGTACAACATCTTTCAACGCCGGCTCAAATCGATCCTGGCCAACACCGACGCTCTCGGCAGCGTGCTCTTGGCTCACTTGCTCGCGGTGGACCCCAAGCGCTCGCCGGCATCTCAGCCGAGCGACGCCGAATAACGGCGAACGAGTCGAGTCATGGCAAGCTCCGATACTGACGACGATGATGGCATCATCAGCGGCATCAACGTCACTCCACTCGTAGACGTCACACTGGTGCTCTTGGTCGTGTTCATGGTCACTGCCAAGATTATCGTGTCCCAAGGTATGCCGATGGACCTGCCGAAGGCGGCCAGCGGCGAGGAAGTTCAGAACATTTTCAGTGTCGAGCTGTCGATGGACGGCAAGACACGTGTGGACGCGACGCCCGTCGCGAATGACGACGCCATCAGCGATCTCGCCAAACAGGCCAAGTCCAAGAACAAGGACGTTCGGGTGGTGATCCGCGCCGACAAGAAGGTCGAGCACGGTCGCGTCATCCACGTCCTCGACCTGCTCAAGCAAGCGGGCCTTGCCAAGATCGCGTTTGCGGTCGCACCTGCCGCGCGCGAGCCAACGCTGCCAGCCCCTACGCTACCGTGAAAATTGGGGGCGATTGACTCGACCGAGACCGCATGGTGCAGACAGAGCCGTCCATAGACGGCGGTAGCTCGACCTCGACGCTCCAGCGAAGCGCAGAGCCGCCGCCATTCGCCCCCGTGCTGGAGCTCGAAGCGCGTCAACCGGGTCGCTTCGTGCTGGCAGCGGTGCTCGCCACCATTTTCCACGGAGCGCTCGGGTCCAATGAGTTTTTTGGCCTGACCGGGCTCGGCGACTTCGCGCGCACGGTGCAGGCGTCCATGCAGCAGAGGCTCCCACAGAGCATCGACATCGCCATCGAGCCCGAGCTGGAACCGGAACCCGAGCCGGAACCCGAGCCGGAACCCGAGCCCGAGCCCGCACCAAAGCCGCCACCGGTCGAAGTCGCGAAGGCGCCCCCCCAGGAGGCCGCTCCTCCACCACCCGCGGCCGCAGCCGCGCAGGCTGGTCAAGTGCTCGCCGCCGAGGCGGATCCCGACGAACCGCTGGATTTGACGGGAAACACCTTCGTGCAAGGCAACGCGGACTACTACGCGGGTGGCGTCACCGCCTCGAAGGGCACATCGACCGCGGCGGTGCGAGATCGGGCGGCACGCGCCGACGGTGTGATCGGCGGGCTTGGCACGGCTGCCGCAGTCGGTGTGGACCGCTCGCGAGTCGCCGGCGTGATGACAACGACGTGGGACTGCCCGTTTCCTGCGGAATCGGAGCTCGAGCAGATCAACTATCAAACGGTCACGGTCACCGTGGCCGTGTCTGCCGCGGGCCGGGCCAGCTCCGTCAAGGTGATTGGAGACACCCAATTTGGCTTCGGTCGCGCCGCACAGCGCTGCGCGCTAAAAAAGGCTTACCAACCAGCACTCTCTCGAGACGGAACGCCGATCGAGAGCACAATCACGATTGTGGTGACCTTCGAGCGGCGCTAAAGCAAAGGCAGGGCTCAACGGCTCGAGGTGGCGCGCGTGGATCGAACAGAGCAACTGAGAACCGTCGAACTGTTCTCCAGCCTGAAAGATCGTGCGCTGGCGCGGGTTGCGGCCATCGCACACGAAGAATCCCACGCGCGCGGCGTGAACATTTTTCAGCACGGAGACGTGGGGGACAAGGTCTACCTCATCCTAGAGGGCAAGGTGCGCATCGCCCGGCAGGTGCCGGGTATGGGGGAAGAAGCGCTCGCGGTGCTCGGGCCGGGCCAGGTCTTTGGGGAAATGGCCCTCTTAGACGAATCACCGCGCTCCGCTGACGCGCTCGCGCACGACGGATGCCGCCTGTTGGCCATCTCCAAGGAAGACCTGGACGATCTGCTCTTCCAGGACAAGGAACTTGCCTATGAGGTCCTGTGGAGCACGGTGCACATGTTGGTTGGCCGCCTCCGCAGCACCAACGACAAGTTGACCTTACTCGGCGTCTCCGGGCGCTTCTGACAGCGCAGGATACACTGAATACACTAATATTATCCAGATGTTAGCTGTTAATCTGGAAAAGGAGCAGACGAGCCAGAGATTGGCCAGGGCTGGGTG
>JAYWEH010000271.1:0-11173 GCA_043780025.1 Deltaproteobacteria bacterium | reverse complement strand
TCCGTCGAGCGCCCTGGGTCCCGCCGCGCCGCCTCGTTGACGTTTGCATTCGCCTCGAGCCGCACGGGCTCAGACCACCGCGCGGGCTCCGCGGTGTGCCGGAGCCAATAGCCCGCGCCAAACCCCAGCCCGAGCAACGCGGCCGAGACCCACACGCCGGTCTTGCCCGACGCGCGCAGGGCCGCCCACGGCGTTGGAGTGGCCGGCAGGGGCGCGACCGGCAGCGGCGCTCGAACGGGCAGGCCGAGGGCCGCGCGGGCGCGCGCCTTGTCCGCGAGCGTCGGGGAGAGCGCCGCGTGAGCGAGCTGTAGCGTCTGGTCGACGGAATCGATGTCGGTCATTTTTCCACCTCGCGTTCGGCGAGGCGCTGTTCGAGCGCTCGCCGCAGCGTAAACATGCGCGAATAGATGGTGCCGCTGGGCACGCCGAGCAGGGCCGCGATCTCGCCGGCGGGAACACCTTCGAGCAACCCGAGCACGAACACCGTGCGCCGGTCTTCGTCGAGCTCGCTGCAGAAGCGCACGACCAGATCCGCGGCTTCTCTGCCCTGGGCGTGCGCTTCCGGGCTGGGTTCACGGCTCTCCAACCCGTCGTCGAGCGGTTCCAGGTGATCGAGCTTGCGCGCGCGCGTGCGGCGCTGGTTCGAGGCCACGTTCTGGGTGATACCGAACACCCAGGTGCGCAGCGAGGAGCGGCCCTCGAAGTGCTCGAGCTGCCGGGCTACCGCACCGAACACATCTTGAACGGCATCCTGCAGAGCGTCACCGCGCACGCCGAGCAAGCGCAAGGAGCGCCAGACGAACTCGAAGTGCCGCTCGTAGACGTCCTCGAAGTCGACTGTTGCAGGGCTCGCGCCGCTCATGTCCATGGGCCCCGCGCTGGCGACGCCCACAGCCTGCGCAGCATTGCCATTGGCGGCTCCGTCTCCAGTGCGGGCCAACCACCCCGACTCGCCGAGCTCGAGGGCTCGTGAGTCGCCTGTGTCATTCCGCGTCAAGGGGTATGCGAAGCTCCTGCCCGGGATCGAACCCGTCTCTCGCACTCGTCTCCGCTCGGGGCTAATCCTTCATCAAAATTCGAGGCTGACGCCGCTGCTGATGCGGCCCACGACGCTGCTCGGCCGGTGCACGGCGGCGAGCTCGTCGATCACGAACTCGTCGCGATTGAGCGGGGCGAGCGCGGCGACGAGGACGCTCCATTCCAGGTGAGTGCCCGGAATCCGCCAGGTTACGCCTGCGTCGAGGCGAGGCGCCAGCCACAGGATGCCGGCTTCGCGCGCTCCGCTCACGCTGCGGCCGACACCGCCGAGGCGGCCGACTTCACCCCCCGCGCAGAGCGGCAGCGCCAGGGTTCCGTTCACACCGAGCAGGGCATCCGTGCACACCCGCAGCGTGCCGGTCACGAGATCCACCTCGGCGCCCGCAGCGGATCCGCTCTGGAGCTCCACGACCTGAGGAAACAGCATTGTACCGAACGCGTGCAGCCAGAGCCGTGGCCAACCCAGCTCGACACCCAACGACGCGCCGATGGCGGGCGCCGGCAGAGAGCCGACGTCCCCCAGGATCGCCGCCGTCACGCCGAGATCGAGACCCGTGGGCTCGCGGCGCGACGAATCGTCAATTGAATTTGGAGGACCGTCGATGGACTCGCCGACGTGAAGTGTCGGAGTGGCGGCGGGCGCTGGGGCCTCGGAGCGGGGCTCGCGGGTAGTGCTGCTCGTCGTGCTGTTGCCCAGTGCGAGGCTGATCGCGACGGCCAAGGTGTCGACCAACGTCGGGCAGTCGGACGCCACGAGCACGCGCTCTTCGCTGGTGCTGCCGGCGGCGGGCCCGCGTACGTTCAAGCGCGCGGCACGAGTGGCTTTCGACGTGTCGATGCGCACCTGGAACGTGAGTTGCCCGAGCTCAGAAAGCGGCCGGCCCAGGGCGCGTTCGACCTCGAAGAGCAAACGCTCTCTCTCGGCACAATCGGTGGGGCCGTCCCAGCTCAGCTCGCTCGCGAAGAGCGCTCCCGGCGCGTTCACGCCGAGTGCCGAGGCAGCGAAAACCAGGGGAAGAAGAGCTCTCATGGGTATCGCCGTCGTGAATACGAGCAGCGCCGCGCACGAACATCGCTACTGTAGCGCTCCCGAGCGCACGTGCACGGTGAGGCCCCGCCCTGGGCCCTGAGAGTGATGGGTGCCGCTCAGCCCGCGCTGCGTCGCGAGGCGGGCGGGGCGAGCTCTTCCTCGAGCTCCTCGAACAGCTTGCGCGCCTTGCGGCTGAGCTTGGACGGCACGTGCACGTTGACGACGACGTGCAGGTCGCCGCGGCCACGCCGGCCCACGCGCTGCAGGCCTTGGCCCTGAGCCGTGATGACGGTACCGGGTTGGGTGCCGCCGGGTACTTCCACGCCGACTTCGGTGCCATCGGGTAGCACCACGTCGAACTCGGTGCCCACGGCGGCTTCGACGAAGGAAATGCTCTCACGCGTGACCAGATCAGCGCCGTCGCGCTCGAAGTCGGCGTGGGGCTCTAGCTCGACGTCCACGTACAAGTCACCGCTGGGCGAGCCCTCGGGGCCGGGCATGCCCTGACCTGGCACGCGCAGGCGTTGCCCCGAGTCGATGCCCGCCGGGAATGTGACGATCACCTTGCGCTGGCGCTCGACCGCACCGCGGCCGGCACAGCTCTGGCACGGCGAGACGATGATGGCGCCTTGCCCGCGACAGCTGGGGCAGGTGCTGCTGAACATGATGAAGCCGCGCTGGGTCGCGACCTGACCGGAGCCGCCGCAATGCCGGCATTTTTCGGGCGACGTACCGGGAGCGGCACCGGAGCCGCGGCAGCCGTCACACGGGGCCAAGCCTTCGACGTTCACCTCGTGCTTCACGCCGCGCATCGAGTCCGCGAGCGTGATGCGGGCGTCGACGCGAACGTCCGCGCCACGCGCCTGCCGGCGCTGCCCTCGACCGCCGCCATTGCCACCCGCGCCGAAAAAGTCGGAGAAGATGTCCTGGAACTGGCTGAAGATGTCGCCCACGCCGACGCCCGAAAAGTCAGCGGCGCCACCACCCGACAACCCGGCGTGCCCGAAGCGATCGTACAAGGCGCGCTTGTCCTTGTCGGACAGCACCGCATAGGCTTCGGAAGCTTCCTTGAACTTCGTCTCGGCGTCTTTGTCGCCCTGATTCCTGTCGGGGTGGAATTTCAGCGCCAATTTGCGATAGGCGCGTTTGACGTCTTCTTCACTGACGTCCTGGGCCACCCCAAGAACTTCGTAGTAGTCGCGTTTGGAGCTCATGGGGATCGCGGGCGTAAAACGGGCCGGGGCAAACTAAGGCTCAAAAACAACCTGTCAACTCGGTCTGTTGCCGACGGGCGTTTCGAAGGCTGCAGCTGGGATTCCGTCCGGCTCGGCTGTGCCGGCTCGGGTCGCCTTTGCCGGTTCGACTAGAGCGCGCATCCGCGGCGCCGTCGCTTCCTCGGTCTGGCTGGCCTCCAGGCTGGAGATGGTCCAGCGCGCCGCTTCGAGGTCCGCCTGCAGCTCGGCGTTGCGCCGCGACAGCTCGCCGAGCTCGCGCGTTTCGTCACGATTTGCGGAGTTGCGGTAGCCATTGAGCTCGACGATCAGCTGGCGGCCAAAACGCTCGGTTTCGTGCAGCGCCGCTTCCAGCCTCGCGACTTCGGCGCCGCGCTCGCGCAGCTGAGCTTCCGTCTGGGTTTCCAGCGCCGCGAGATCTGAGTGCTCCGCCTCGTCACGCTGCGCGTGTTTGATGGATTTCTCTTCGCTGGCGCGCAGTTCGCGCGAGAGCTGATCGACGCGCTGCTCGAGGGCTTGCCGCCGCGTTGCCCAATCGCCTTCGGCTCGGGCGTGATCGGCTTTTTCGCGGGCGCGCTCAGCCTTCTCACGTGAGAGCTCGGGCTCGATCCGGCTGCGTTCGGCTTTCTCGCGTGAGAGCTCGGTCTCGGTCCGGCTGCGTTCGGCCTTCTCGCGTGAGAGCTCGGTCTCGATCCGGCTGCGTTCGGCTTTTTCGCGTGAGAGCTCGGTCTTGTCTCGTGAGAGTTCGGACTTGTCCCGGGACAGCTCCGTTTTCTCGCGGGACAGTTCCGTCTTGTCGCGCGAGAGCGCTGCGTTGTCCTCTAGCAGCCCCGCCTTGGCGCGCAGCAGCTCGTCGCGTTCTCGTTCGAGAGCCCGCGCGGAGTCTTCCGTTTTCTTTTTGGCTCGGGCTGCTTCAGCCGCGGTCTTTGCGAGCTGCTCGAGCTCGCGTTCCACACGGGCCTTGTCCAGGCCAATTTGTTCGAGCTCGCCCTGTGCTTCGTCGGCGCGTTGATCGGCCGTGGCGGCGCGCGACTCGAGCCCTTTGAGCCACTCTTCGCGTTTGGCGAGCTCGGTTTTCAGCGCCGCGAGCGCTGCGAGTGCCGTGCTCGCCGCTTCTCTCTCTCGCAGCACGTCCTTTTCGCGCAGCGCGTCCTTTTCCCGCAGCGCTTCGGCTGCGCGCGGGGCTTCCGTGCTCTGCAAGTCGTTGGCAGGCGTGCCCATCTCGGCGAGCGGAATCTGGATCACCGAGAACGCTTCCGCGTTGACCGGTAGGCGACTCACGAGTGCCAAAAACCATTCCGGTTCTTCTGCGCCGTTCGGCAAGAACGCGGTGTCGATGCGGATGTCCGCGTCTTCTTCGGCTGCAAAATCGGCGATCGCGTAGCCGACGAAGGCCGTCTGCCCCAACATGCGCACTTCGCTGAAGCGCTCGTTCACCTTCTCGAACAATTCGTAGTAGCCAAGCGGTGAGGCGTCTCCGGGGACCGCTGTTCCCAGACGGCCTGCGAGCGTGCGCTCCACGTCCGGGTTGCGCGAAGCAATCAGGGCCATGCCGCGCCGCGAGAGCGAGCGCCCGAGCGCCTCGAGCCATGGCTCTGCAGACTGCCCGAGCGCCGTGAGGTCCTCGACCAGCCCGAAATCAAAGAGCCCGTCGCGCTGTTGCAACCCGGTCGAGCTCACGTTCGAGGTCGGATCGAAAGCGGCGTAGCTGATCTGCCGGGGGTGCGGCAGCGCCGTGGCCTCCGCGACTCGCACGGCATCCGGATCGTAGACCTGCACGAGCCGTGCGCCGCGATCGACCAAGCGCTCCGCCAGCAGCGAGTGGGCTGAACCGAAGACCACCACCTTGGCTCCCGAGATCCAGCTCTCGGCGTAGGCGGCGAGCACCAGGCCCGGTGTCCAGTATTTGTCGCTCATGCGCGCGCCCCCACGGGCAGGGCAGCCTTTCCGCTCAAAACTCGCCACGATGGGCTGATATATCCCTGCGTCACGCCCGCCATTTAGCGGAGAACCCCGAGGCCTACCAGAGGCGAGGCTCTGGGAGCGCGTCCTCGGCCCGGGGTTCGGCAAAATCGCTCTGCCGCAGCGGTGAGCGGGCAGGATACCCTCGGCTCGAGCCCATGATCGAGCCGCCCCAGGTTGAGCTGCCCTCGGTTGACGCTTTGCACGAGGCCCACGGCGCCGCCGAGGCGTTCGACGAAGCCGCGTTCGTGGACGAGGACGCCTTTGGCATCCTGTTCTCGTATTGCGAGGTCGAGACCGACGAATACGGCCAGGATGATCCGTTGGTATTCGTGCGGCGTTTTCGCGAGTTCGAACGCTGCGCGCTCGAGCTGACACGCGGCATGGCCCTGCCCGATGATCACCACGTGGTGTGTTTGGGGCACGCGGTTTACGCGGAGTTTCGTGACAGCGACCCGGGCGCGCAACTGCTCGGCCGGGTGCGACGCGCGGCGGCGGAGCTGGCCGTGCGCGGCTACGTGAACGTCACGGTCCTCACGTACGGAGCGCGCTGGGTTCGCGAGGCCGCCGACCCCGACCTCGCCATCGACGGGCTCGGTCCCAGAGTCGTGCGGCTGTCGCGACCGAGCGAACCGCTGCGCCGCGCCCTCGACCTCGAGACTCTGGCACGTCTGGATGACGCCGGAAGTGGCTGGGGGCCGGGCATGTACGTCGACGTCGAGGCCCTGGAGGCGCTCGGTCGCACGCCTAAAAATGCGCCCACCGTTTTCAGCGCGAAGGGAGCTGACTTCTTCCGTTTACCGCCGGTGCGTTTGGAGTCACCGTGAACGACGCCCAACGCCCCCGATCCGATCTCGGCGCAACGCCGCGTTTGTGCCTGGCGGATGATCCACTGTTCGATCAGCACGTTTCTCCGCCCGGGCACCCCGAGCGCCCGGCGCGCCTCGGTGCGGCGCGCCAGGGTGTGGCCGATAGCGTGTTCGAGAGCACGTTGAGCCGCCTGCCGGAGCGCGATGCAACACTCGAGGAGCTCTCGGGCGCGCATTCCCCGAGCTACCTGGAGGACCTGCAAGCCATTCGGGGCAAGAGCGGGCATCTCGACGCCGACACCTTCCACAGCCCGCGTTCGTTCGACGCGGCTCGCCGCGCTTCGGGTGCGGCTGTGGCCATGACGGATTGTCTGCTCGCAGGCGAGGCTGATTTTGGCTTTTCGGTGCTGCGCCCGCCGGGGCACCACGCGCGCCCAGGCAGCGGCATGGGCTTCTGTCTGCTCAATCACGTGGCGGTCGCCGCCCGTCATGCGCTCGGGCGCGGCGCGCGGCGCGTGGTGATCCTGGATTGGGACGTGCACCACGGCAACGGCACCGAGGAGATCTTCGGGCGCAGCGCCGAGGTGCTCTTTGTGTCCGTGCATCAGAGCCCGCAGTACCCGGGCACGGGCGCCGCTCAGGACATCGGTTTCGGCGAAGGTACGGGTTACACGCTCAACGTGCCGCTTTCGGCGGGCGCCGGCAACGCCGTGTACGCGGCGGCTTTCGAGCGCCTCGTCCTGCCGGTGATCGAGCAATTTTCACCCGATCTGACGCTGGTGAGCGCGGGCTACGACGCGCACCAGCGCGATCCCCTCGGAGGCATGCAGCTCGACGGGGCGGGCTACGGCTGGATGACGTCGCGGTTGCTCGCTACCCTGCGCAAGGGCCCGAGCGCGCGGCTCGGCTTCCTGCTCGAGGGGGGCTACGACCTCGAAGCGGTGCGTGAGTCGGTGACCCACACGCTGAACGCGCTCACGACACCGGTCGCGGCGCCCACGGGCTCGGTCAGCTCGCGCCACGCCAACGAGATTGCCGTCTGCGCTCGCAACCACAGCGAGTTCTGGTCTCTGACCTGAGCCCGGGCGCATGTGTCAGAGCTCGCTGGCACATGGCACAGCTGAGCCACCGATTCGGTACAAAATTGGGTGATTTCCAACAGTTTGACCTGGCACACAGCTTGCTAGATGGGGCCTGACCTCAACCTCCGGAGTCCCTCATGAAACAGTCACGCGCGTCTTCGTCCCGCTTCTTCCGAGCTAGCGTCCTCGGCACCGCCACAGGGCTGCTGATCGCCGCGTGCTCTTCGGGCACGGAAACCCGAGACGAGGACCTGCCCTCCGACGGGCTACCCGAGACGGGGGCCGTGCAGCTGGAGCTGACGCGTGCCGCGGATTGCGACGATCTGCTGACTCAGGTCCAGAACACGGTTCTGGGCCAGCTGGAGCAACGCGCGGAGCAGCTGCGCACGCCTTCTAACGGGTCCAACCGTCCTGGTGGCATTACCACGGGTCCGATTGGGCAGGATCCGGGCGGGGTGCCGGGTAACGCGTCGGACCCCGTCGACAATGGCGGTGAGACACCCACGGCTGACCCGGGGCCCGCACCGCGCCCCCCGAGCGCCGGCCCCACCGGCGGCTCCGATGGTGACCTCGCGGAGGGCGATGCCGTCAATCCAAATTCACCCAGCGCACCTGACGAGGAGAGCGGCGGGTTCTCCGGTACGACCGTACAGGTCAAAGATGTCGACGAGGCGGACATCGTCAAGACCGAGGGCGATCGGATCTATCTGTTGCACGGTGGTACGCTGTTTGTGCTCAACGGCTGGCCCGCGGCCTCCACGGAGATCCTGGGCTCGGCCCTGGTCGAAGGCCGGCCCAGCGAGATGTTCATTCGCGATGGCAAGGCCGTCGTGTTTTCGAATGTGTATGGAGACGTCGGCGCCGAGATCGGCGTGCAGAGCAGCTACGCCGACTATTACTATGGCGCGAGCTACACCAAGCTGACCGTGCTCGACGTGAGCGGGAATACTCCGAGCGTATTGCGCGAATCCTACGTGGAGGGTGACTATATCTCGTCGCGCCGCCACGACGGCATCGTGCGAGCGATCGTGCAAGACGGCTTCAAGGTGCCGCCCCTCGGCAACCCGACCATCGAATACACCGATCTGTTCGGGCAACCGTTTCCGCAGGATGACATCGACGCTCAGGTGGATGCTTGGCTCGAGCGCACGATCAAGAGCGTGCGGGCCACCGAGCTCGGCGATTGGCTGCCGCGCGAGTTCGCGCGGGTGAATGGCCAACTAGACGACGTCGAGCCGCGTTGCGGCGACTATTACGCGCCCGATCCGCGCCTCGTCGAGTCGGGCGTGACCAGCGTGATCGCGCTCGATCTCGATGACATCGAAAGCGCGCTCGGCGGCGCGACGATTCTGGGCCGCGCCGAACGCGTGTACGCCAACGAAAACGTCGTGCTGGTGACGCAGAGCGACTATCGCTTCAACTGGGACCCCGAGGCGCGCGAACAGACCATTATCCACCGCTTCGACATCGCCGGCGCGATCACCAGCTATACCGCTTCGGGACCGGTCGCGGGCAGCATCCACAACCAGTTCTCGCTCGACGAGCAGGACGGCATCATTCGGGTCTCCACCACGGAGCAGCCGCCGTGGGGGGTGGGCGCTGGCATGGGCGGCGGAGTCCTGCTGCCCACTGGGCCCGCGGTCACCGCCCCCAGCGAACCTGAAACTGCAGCCGGAGCGGCGGAGGCGGACGCTGCCCAGCGCCCCGCGCCGCTACCTCAGCCGGAACCCCTCCCCGAAGCGCGGGTGGCAGTGAGCCGCGTGATCACGCTGGAGACCGACGGCACGGCGCTCGTGCAGCTCGGTTCCACCGATGCGTTCGGGCAGAACGAGCAGATCTACTCCACGCGCTTCATCGGCGATCGCGGCTACGTGGTGACCTTCCGCCGCACCGATCCGCTGTTCGTTATCGACCTGTCCGATCCCGCCAACCCGACGGTGACGGGCGAGCTCGTAATCCCAGGCTTCAGCGACTATTTGTATCCTCTGGGTGACGACCACCTGTTCGCGATCGGCCGAGATGCCACGCCGGAAGGCGTCGTGCAGGGCCTGGCGCTGCAGATCTTCGACGTGAGCAATCCGGCCGCGCCGGCGCTCGCCCACAAGTTCGCCTACGCGGATACCGGCGCGTCACCCGCCAACATCGACCACCGCGCGATCAGCTTCCACGCCGATCGCGGAGTGGTGGCGTTCCCGTACCAGAACTACGTCAACGGCGAGAGCACGCTCGAGATTTTCGAGATCTCGGCGACGGACGGTTTCAGCCGTCTGGGTGGCATGGCCATGGGCGACGAGATCAACTTCGAGCAATGCCTGGCGACCTATTACGGATATTCCCCGGAGTCGCTGCCGGAGCTCACGGCCCAGTTTGAGAACGACCCGGCCTGGCGGGACAGCATGCTCGCCCAGTGCCGCTACTATCAGCAGTTCAAGCGCGGGTTGTTCCGCGACAACGTCGTGTACGGCGTGAGCAACACGGGCGTGTTCGCCTATGACCTCGACGCGCTCGACAGCGGCGTGTTGGGCCAGGTGAGCCTGCCCGCCGAGGTGTGGGACGACACCAACTACGGTTACGTTGACGGCACTGCCCCGCCCGGCATCGTGGCGCCGGGCGTGGGTGGCCAAGGTTCGTTCACACCGGGAGGCATTGCCGGCTCTGCGGGTGCAGCAGGTGCGGCGGGTGCGGCGGGTGCGGGGAACATGCCGACACCGGAAGGCATGGCCGGCTCTGCGGGTGCAGCAGGTGCGGCGGGTGCGGGGAGCATGCCGACACCGGGGGGCATGGCCGGCTCTGCCGGTGCTGCTGGCGGTGCCGGTGAAGGTGGCGCTGCGAACTTCCCGCCGGACGAAACCGGGGAGTGAACGCTAGCGGAGTGGGTACCCAGAGAGCCAGCGAGAGCTGGTTTGGGTACCCGCCCGCACGCAGGAACATCAAACGTCGAGAGAGGCGCGCAAGAACCAGTCGTGCTTCTCGAACTCCGTGATCACCTGAGTGAACACGTCCGCCGTGTCGGTATCGGAGAGCTTCTCCGCAACGGAGCGCGCAGCGCGCGCGCCTTCGAGATATTTTTCGATGCGCTCGGATAGCAGCCGCACGTGCTCCATGTCCCGGGTGGTTTCTTCCGCGTACTCCGGCAAGCGCGAGACCTTGGCGACGCGCCGAGCGGTGCCGTAGGCTCTTCCACCGAGCGTGACGGCACGCTCCGCCATCGTATCGTTGTGCAGCGCCAGCCCCACGGCGAAGGTTTCGAACAGCGGGTGCAGCGCCGCAAACTGTGGCCCCTTGATATTCCAGTGCGCCACCTTGATCTGGCTGTGCAGGTCGAGGCCGTCCGCCAGCGCAGCGTTCAGCGCGTCCACGATCTCGCTACGACTTTTTTCGGGGAGGGGATTCGGTGATTTGTACATGGCTCGAGTTCCTTCTCAGCCACTGTGCGCCCGCCTGCTCGATAGTACAAGGATCCGATTCGTATCGGATTGATAGGGTATGGCTATCAGCTGTCGAAGTGCCGGTTCAGAGGCGCACGTAGTTCCAGGGCGCCATGTCGAAGTGGAAATGGTCCGTGTGGTCCGGGTGAGCCGGACCGAGCAAGGTTCGGAATAAGTCGTGGTCCACGATGGCACGAGTGAGCTCGCGCAAGAATTGCTCGTGGCGCAGCTCGGGCACGGCCCCCCGCGCGTTCCAGTGGCGGTCGACGCGCACTTCGAAGGTGTCGAAGCGAAAGCCGGCGATGTCGATCGCGTTGCCGAGTGCGTGTTCACTGATACGCGCCTTGTTACCGGTCACGGGCCGGCAATGGTAGGAGGCGCTCACCAGCACGCTCTCGGGCACTTGCCCGTACATGCGCGAAGACGTCTCGACGATGATACGCTCGAGCTCGACCAAGCGCTCGCGAAAGGGCTCGATGACCTGGGCTGGTGGCGAAAATTTTATGGAGCCGCCCGTGAACTCGTGCAGCGTGAGCGGGGCACAATCCAGCTTCGATGACGGAGCCGAAGGCTGCAACTGGCGGTCGAGTGC
>JAYWEH010000270.1:0-4707 GCA_043780025.1 Deltaproteobacteria bacterium | reverse complement strand
AACACTGTCCTGTCGCGGCGGGCCTGCGCCACGCCGTATCAGCGAGCCTTCGACATCGACCCGACGGCGTAGATGGTCCTGTCGCGCGCTCGGCGATTCAATTCGCATACAAACTAGCGATGCGATGATGGAAAGGGTGCCCCGGCGATTCGAGCCACGCACGCACCGGACATGTCCGGACATGTTCGTGCGAGATCGTTGCGAGCATCGGAGACAAATAAAGTGTCTCACAGAGCAGCGCTGGTAGTCGTCAGCTCCAAAAGCAGCTAGATCCACGAACCAGCCAGATCGGATTCAACCGTCCGGGAGGCTCTGCTCTTCTCCTGGATGGTGGGTTGGGGTGCTAACTCGCGTTGCGATCACCCCATAGTCGCACGCCAGCGACGTAGCGAAGCACAGCCTAACGCCTCCGCTTCTTCGCCGAGCCCCGACGACACTCACGCGACGGCAACGCCGCCGCAGCTCACAACAAATAGGAGTAAAAATGGATCGAAACATGAGCGATATCGCAACCGCCAGCCGTGGGAAGTTCTTCCGTGCATGCGTCAGCCTGCTCACTGCGGCAGGCATACTCGTCAGCAGCGCCCCGGGCATGGCGCTCGAGCCAGGCAACAACACCGTTCCCTTTGCCACGGGCACCGCTGATATTTACGGGGACATGGAAGTGCTCCTCTCGATCAGCACTTCGGCTGCGGCTCAAGCCAGCATCACGACGTCCACCGACGTGGATAACATCTTGGTGGTGTGCAGCGGAACGCGCCGCGTTTCTAACGTGAGGCTGTTGTTTCTCAGCGCGGACATCGATCTCCAGGTGAGGAGCACGGACGCAGCCCGTACTCTTCTGGGCAGCTCGACGGCGGGCGGCACCACAAACGAGTCGGTGACCGTTCCAGCGACTCACCACGGCGTGATCGCCAGAGTCTTCGGCTTCAGCGGCGCGATCAGCAGCTACAACATCGGCATCACCTGTAGCTGAGCAAGACCGCACGCACGCACGCGCGCGGCAGGGTGCGAATGAGTGGTCCTTCGAGGTTCCGGGACTGCTCTCACACTCGCGCCGCGCGGCGGGCTCCCGTAGAATCGGTGGACCATGAAGAAGCTTCTTTCTCTCTTCAGTTTGGCGCTGCTCGCCTTAGCCTTGTGGCGGCTCTCCGAGACAGGTGAGACTGCGCCGGCGGACGGCCGCAGAGGCGAGCCGCACGGCGGCTCCACGCGAGAGCAAGAAAAGCCCATGCCGGCCGCTACCAGGGCCACATCCGAGGGCGAAGCCGCGACCACCATTCGAGCGCTCCGGCAGGAGCTCGCGCACAAGGATCAACTGCTTAAAGGAGTTCTGAATCGCGCCGCGGCCATAGACTCCGAGCCGCGCGTCCAGACCCCAGAGGAGGAGCATGCAAAAGCTGTGGAGAGCGCGGCAGCGACGCTCAATCAGCGCCTGTTCGACGCGCCGCCGGACGCCGCCATGGCGGCCCGCTTGGAGAGCGTCCTCGAGGCCGTGACCCGGCGTTTGCACGAGGATGTGGAGAGCGAGTTGGCGTGCGCATCCACGATGTGCAGGGTGGTCCTGCGCGGCAGCGCGGAGGCCGTCGGCAGCGCAACGAGCGAGCTAGCCAATGACGCGCCGAAGCTGTTCATGGGCACCGTAGTTCTGCCCACCGCCGATGGCGAAAGCACGATGTACGTGGCGAGAGAGCCTGGGATTTTGGATCTGCCGCCGCCTAATTCCGTTCAGAACTCTACACCGACCCCCGACTCACGGGACTCTAGGAGTGCGCTGCCGTGACGTCAACGCGGCTCGTATCGGTCCGGCCGCGGCGGCTCGGCGATATGCACGAGCCCTCCGTGACAGAACAGGCTACTCCCCACGAGTCGCTCTAGGAGCGCGCCCGCCCGCTGCTTGTCGATGTGAAGCAGCGCCTGCGTCAACGCCACGCGCCCGATGCCGCTCGCGCCGTCCAACGCGGCTTCTCGACACAACAGAGATCGAGGAGTGCGTGGGTGATGAAGCAGTGGGCACCTGCGCTATCGCGGTCCCGCCGGGCGGCACCGCGCGCCGGACGACCGAGCCGGGGTTGCCGAATGAGCGCGACATCGGACGACGTCGCACGTCTTCTCACCATCGACAGAACAATTGCTGATGCAAACGGTGCACATCAGCGCCGGCGCTCCCGGCGCTCCTTCAACGCCGATTCCACGAACGCAGCAAAGGGATGCGGTCGGAGTCGGCGAACGTCGACAATGCGCATGGCCTGAAAGCCGTTGAATCGGATGTGGTCACTGACCAGTGCTTAGAGGGCCGCGGATGTCGGCACATCGCGGTTCAATGGTAAAGGGACTCATGGTTTGCAAATCCAACACATTTGTCGGGATCAACGATCAGAATAGAAACTGGTCGAACTGGAGCGGCGATGTCGGCTTTTCCGCCTCCGAGTTTTTCGAACCCGTCGCACCCGACGGATTGCAACATTTGGTCCACGTCGTTGCTCGCGCGACGAGCGAAGGCAAGGCGTTGAAGGCCATCGGCACCGGCTGGGCCTTTGAGGACATCGCCAAGTCGGACGCTTGGGTGGTTTCGCTCGCCAAGCTGGCGCGCCGTCTCGTCAATGTCGTCCCCGCCGCGCTCACGGCCGCATGGGGCGCCAAGCACAATGACCCCAATGGCGAGGCCCGACTGGTGCACGTCGAGGCCGGCATTCGGCTCGGCACGCTGAGCGCGATGCTCGATGGCCTGGGGCTGGCCCTGCCGACGCTCGGCGGCTCGTGCGGCCAGACGCTGGCAGGCGCGATCTCGACCTCCACGCATGGCGGCGACTGGAAACAGCCTCCACTACCTGACCTGGTGCGGGCGATCCATCTGGTCACCGACGGAGGTCGGGAGCTGTGGATCGAGCGATTGAGCGCGCCGGTGACCGTCGACAGTTTGCTCGCGCCGGCACTGACCTGTCCTGAGACCGACATCATCCGTGACGACGCCATCTTCAACGCCGCGCTCGTATCCTTCGGCCGCTTCGGAGTGATCTACGCGTTCGTGTTGGAGGTACGCAAGGCGTTCCGCCTCGTGGAGATCGCGACGCGACCGGCGCGGGCCGAAGTCATCCAGGCGTTGCGCGACGGGGTGCTGAGTGGCGATCTCTACGGTCCACTCTTCGCGGCGCTAGCGACGCAAGCGCCGCCGGCGGGGCTCACAGAGGGTACCGGCGTCATCGCTGCTCAGCCTCCCTACCACTTCGACCTCAATTTCAACTCGCTGAAACCCGACGAATGCTGGGCTCGACGGCGCTGGGAGACGACCGTGGCAGCGGACCTGCCAGCTCTGCCACCCCCAAGCAACGAGGTTGTTGGTGAGATGAGCGGCGAAGTTTATCTAGCGATGGCAGGCGCAGCTTTTCAGGCCGCTGCCGCCGCCGCCGTGCTGATCATGCCGTTTCCCGTCAACCTCTACTATTTTACGCGACTGGAGGCGTTGGCCTTCGACATGGCCACGCATGCGCGCGGCAAGCCACCCATCGGTGTGGCCATCGCTCTAGCGCTCAAAGGCTTGTGGGCGTTGAACGTTCCGGGTGCGGGATCAATCATTGGCGAGATCGCCTCTGGGCAGCTGTCCATGCGCTTCGCTCAATCAATGAACGAGGGCCGCCGTGGGCCGCATCACTTGATCACGAGCGGCACGCTCGCGGGCAGCGACAACATCGACTTTCGTACCGATTCAATCGAATTGGTGTTCGACGCGACCGGCTCGCGCTACATCGATTTCCTCGAGCTCATCTTGAACAATGCGATGAGCTTTCAGCAGAGCGGCCTCATCTCACTCAGGGCGTCGCGTGGCTCACGCGCCGAGCTGTCGATGCACAATTTCGGCGGAGCGAGCGCCGTCTCGATTGAGATTTCGAGCGTCAAAGATCTGCCCCACAATGCAGCCTGGATGAGCTTCCTGCAGAACGCGGCCATTGCCCACGGTGGCCGTCCGCATTGGGGGCAGTTCAACAAGCTCGTAGAGGCGCAGGTGCTCGGGATGTACGGCGCCAAGCTGATCGACTGGCGCGAGGCGCTGCTGCGGGTCAGCGTCGAATCGAAACTCTTTAGCAACAATTTCACCCGGCAACGCGGCCTCGAGCCGGCAAACGTGATCCGCGAGGTGGTGAGCGTCCACAAGACAGCGTCGGGCGTAGTGACAAATCTGTGCGGGCCGGTGGGCGCGGCCTGGTCGCCGATTAACGTTCGTGATGCCATCCGGCAGATTCAAAGCAATGCGGTCATGTATTTCACGCGGGCGGCGAACCGAGTGGCCATCGTCGAAGTCGTGAACGATGCCAGCATCGGCGGCCCTTACTTACGCACGACGCCCGACGATACACAGTCAAATAACCTCGATAGGTTACCCCAATGCATGGGAACGCCGCCACCGACCGTGGACGACGCCGGGTTTGCGTCGCAGACGATCCCGCTCAGCATTGTTTCCGGGGCGAAAAAGCGAGCGAAGATCGTGATGGGCAACACCGGCACGAGCGTGTGGGAAGCAGGCCAGTACTTCTTGGCTTCGGCACCCGGATCGCAAGTCACAATTCCGCCAATTGCCGTCACATCCCCGGCGTCACCCCTGCATCTGAGCGTGTTTACCTTCGACATCACTGGCGGACCAAGCGGGACGAAAGCAACGCTGGCCTGCACGATGATGAAGGGAGGGCAACGCTTCGGCGCGGAAACTCC
>JAYWEH010000269.1:0-11181 GCA_043780025.1 Deltaproteobacteria bacterium | reverse complement strand
AACCTGGGCGCGAGCTGGGCGGCGAGCTCGCGCACTGAGCCGAGGCCGCGCTGGATGCTCTTGGGGAGCTGGTCTAAGAGCAGCGCCAAGCGTTCGACGTGCCAGCCCGGGATAGTCCAGTCGAGCTCGTCGGGTTGGAGATCGGGCAAGAGCGCGATGGGTAGCGCGAGCGTCACGCCGTCATCCGCCGCGCTGGGGTCGAAGTGGTAGCTGAGCGCTAGATCCAGACCGCGTAGACGCAGCGTATCGGGGTAGTTGATCGGCGACAGTGGCTCGTCGCGTGCGAGCACGTCTTCGAGTGACAGGACGAGCAGGTTCGGGTCGCGGCGTTCTGCATCTTGGCGCCAGGTCTCAAAGCTCTGGCTGCTCACCACCCCATCGCCCACGCGCCGATCGAAAAAGGCTAACAAGGCGTCGTTGTCGGCGAGCATGTCGCTCTGCCGCGCCTTGTCGCGCAGTCGCGCCACCTCGGCGATCAACGCGCGGTTTTGCTCCTGGAATGCGCCGCGGCTCTCGTATTCGCCGCGCACCAGCGCGTGTTCGAGAAACATCAGCCGCGCGCGGCCCGGCTCGATCGGGGCGTAGTCCACGGCGCGATCGCGATACAGCGTCATCCCGAACAACGTGGCGCGTTCGTGCACCTTGGCGCGCGCGGATTTCTTGGACCAGAACGGATCGGAAAAGCGCCGCTCGATCAAGTGGCTGCCGACTTCGAGCAGCCATTCGGGCTCGATCTTGGCGACGGTGCGCGCGAACAGCTGCGAGGTCTCGACCAACTCGAAGGCCATGAGCCAGGCTGGCGGCTTCTTGGACAGGCCTGAGCTCGGGTGGATCAAGAAGCGCGTCTGGCGCGCGCCCATGTAGTTGCGCTGCTCCGGCTGGTATTGACCGATGCGGGATAAGAGCCCGCTCGCCAGCGCTTGATGCAACGCCATGTCCGGCGGAGCCTCCGTCTTGTCCTTGTGTTGGCCCTGCGCTTTTGGTGCTGGTGCGGCCTCGTCGGGTTCCGGGCGCCGCCCTCGCCGCTGCCGTCCGCGGTCGCCCCGTTCGAGCTCGGAGACGACGTCGCGGAGCTGGCGCTCGAGCTCCATCCATTCGCGCACACGCACGAAGGACAGGAAGTTGTCTTTGCACAGCCGTCGCAGCTTGCCCGTACCCTGAGCGGCCGCTTCCCGCACGAACGCCCACAACTTGAGCAGGCTCGCGAAATCCGAGCTCGTGTCACGGAAACGCTGGTGCAATTGATCGGCTTTTTGCTCTAGCCCGCGCGGCCGCTCGCGCGGATCCTGGATGTTGAGCGCGGCGCTCAGCACCAGGACCTGAGGCAAACAGCCGAGGTCGAGCCCGGCCAGGATCATGCGCCCGATGCGCGGATCGACGGGGAAACGCGCCAGGCGCCGCCCGAGCGGGGTGAGCGCCTGTTCTTCATCGAGCGCACCGAGCTCCCCGAGCACGCGATAGCCCTCGCGGATCCAGCGCGAATGGGGCGGATCGAGAAACGGAAAATCCTCGACGTCGCCGAGCCCCAGGTACTTCATGCGCAAGATCACGCCCGCCAGGCTGGTGCGCTTGATCTCGGGATCGGTGAACTCCGGCCGGCCCATGTAGCTCGGCTCATCGTAGAGCCGGATGCAGATGCCTTCGCGCACGCGGCCCGAGCGGCCTTTGCGCTGATCCGCGCTGGCGCGGGAGATCGGCTCGATCAAGAGCCGCGTGGTGCCGGTCCTGGGGTCGTAGCGCGCGAGCCGGGCCACCCCGGCGTCGATCACGTAGACGATGCCCGGCAAGGTCAGCGACGTCTCGGCGACGTTGGTCGCCAGGATCACGCGCCGGCCCGGCACGCTGCCGAAGACCTTGGCCTGATCCGACGCCGAGAGCCGTCCGTACAGCGGCTGGATCGTCGTGTGTTTGAGCTGTCTGCCGTCGAGCTCGCGCTCGGTGTCGCGGATCTCGCGCTCGCCCGGCAAGAACGCCAGGATGTCGCCGTGCGGATCGAGCGAAGTCACGTTTTCGACCGCGTTCGCCACGGCCTCCGAGACGTCGAGCTCGAGATCGGGCGGTTCGTACAAGACGTCGACAGGGAACGTGCGGCCCTCGACTTCGATCACGGGCGCGCCATTGAAGAACTCACTCAGGCGCTTTGTGTCCAGCGTGGCCGAGCTCACCAACAGCTTGAGATCGGGCCGCTCGGGCAAGATGCGTTTGAGCCAGCCGAGCAGAAAGTCGATGTTGAGGCTGCGCTCGTGAACTTCGTCCAGGATCAACGTGTCGTAGGCCCGAAGCAGCCGGTCGCCTTGAATCTCGGCCAGCAAAATGCCGTCCGTCATGAACTTGAGGCGCGTGGTGGCGCTGCTGCGATCTTCGAAGCGGATCTGGTAGCCCACCTCCTGCCCGAGCACGCAGCCGAGCTCGCTCGCCACGCGCGCGGCGACGCTCGTGGCGGCGATGCGCCGAGGTTGGGTGATGCCGATGCGCTTTTCCGTGCCGCGCCCGGCGTGGAGCGCAATCTTGGGCAGCTGGGTCGTCTTTCCGGAGCCCGTCGCGCCCGCGATGATCACCACGGGATGCTGAGTGAGCGCTCGAGCGATATCGCTGGCCCGCGCCGAGATCGGCAGCCCGGGCGGAAACTCGAGGCGCAGGCGAGCGTCCGGGGAATTGACTGGATCAGCCACGAGCGAAGCCGCCGCGCAGGATGGTGAGCAGCGGCTCGATGAACAGCGGCGACGACAGCACCATCGCGCCCAGCGTCCACACGTGCTGGAAGAACACGGGCCAGCTCTGCTCGCGGGAGCGTTCCTCCAGCCATACCAATGGTACCTGCACGAGAAAGAACGACGCCATGATCAGGCCTGGCCCGAACCCGACTGCGGCCCAGGTGAAATAGAGGTGCAGCGCGCCGCTGGCCACAAACGCCGAGACGGAGCCGAGCTGCCGGCGCCCCGACAAGGCCAGGGGCCGATAGAAGGTCGCGAACAGCCAGCTGCCCACGATGCGGTTCCAGCGCCGCCCCCAAAACTCCCCGACCGAACGCGACAGGATGGGATGCGCATGCAAGATCGGCGGGCCCAGCCCAAGCGCGCGATACACGAACTCGAAGCCGCGCAGCGCGCCTTCCACACCGAAGTACGCAAACACGACGCCGAACCCGTTCTGCGCGACCCAGCCCCACGGGGACGCGAGCTCGGGCGCGACGAACAGCGCCCCATACAGCGCACCGAACGCCACCATCAGGGCCAGCACGCTGCTCGACAAGAGCTCACGCCGAAACTGCGGCCGGAGCCCGCGTTTGACGTAACCATCACGCCGCAGGTCGTGCAGGACCAACATCTGCACGACGCGAAATACGAGGGGGCGGTTCTCCCGCTCGCGCGCCAGCGTGATGACCTTCAGGCTGGCCCACAACATGTGCAGCGCCACGGCCGCGCGCAGCACGGTGCCGCCGTCGAGCATGAACGGGACGGCGAGCGCGGCGGCCCCGAGCCCGACGGCGAGCCAGCGCCGGAAACCGGAACCGGCACACAGCCAGCCCTGAAATGCGGCGAAGCCCAGGCAGCTCGGTACCCAGATCAACCAGTTGATGCTCGAAGAAAACACGGACGACGACAGCCGTACTAGTGCCTCGATTCTAATGAATCGAGGCCAATATAAAGGAGGGAGCCGGTTCAGGTCGGCGGCAAAGGAGGGAATTTCGATGCCCTCGCCCCAGCCGGGGCACTCGAAATTCCCATCGCTTCATGAGAACCGGCGTATTACCCGGCTTTGATGCTGCGCGACATCCAGCGATAGTCAGTTCGGTAACCGAGGGCAGCGTAGAAATCGATGGCGTTCCGATTGAAATCCCACACGGTGAGCTCGACGCGATCGGCGCCCTGGGCGCTTGCCCACGCTTCTACCCGGCGCATCAAGGCGCGGCCAATGCCGTGGCGCGCCGCACGCGCCGCCACCACGATGTCCTCCAAATAGGCGAAACGCCGGGGCCGCAGCACCGGTATGTCCGGTGCCGAGCTCAGCCTCACGATCGCGAACCCAATAACCTCTCCCGCTTGCTCGGCCAAGAACATGCCGACGTCCAGCGCCTCGAGCTTGCGATCGAGGAACTGCTGCGATCGGCCGCGCGGCGTCGGGTTCTGAAATACGCCCGGCTCGGCCTCTGCGTGCAGCTGATCCACTTCCTCGAAGAGGCGGCTGATGGCAGGAAAATCCGCCGGCAGTGCTTCACGAACGACCATCGTGTACCTTTGCGGGGGCCACGCTACCAGTCCCGGGACGCCTCGTCGACCCCTCCAACGTTGGGGCTCCGGGGCGGCTCCCGCCCTCAGCTGGTTTCCGTTTCCGTTTCCAGGTCGAAAGGCAGGCTCTCGCGCAGCCCCGGTTCGTCCGGATCGTTTTGCAAGTGAGCCCGGAACTCGAACAGGTCGCGACGCCGATCGAGCCAGGGCCGCACGCTGCCCGAGGAGCGGCTGCGGTGCAAGTCGTCGATGTCGAGATCTGTGACCAGGAGCATCTCCACGTTCGGATCGGCCTGGGCCTGGATACCGTCACGCGCAAACTCGAAGTCGCTCGGCGTGAACACGGCGGCTTGCCCATAATGGATGTCCATGGCCGGGACGCTCGGCAGGTTGCCGATGATGCCGGCGGTGACCACGTAGATCTGATTTTCGATCGCGCGCGCCTGGCAGCAAAAGCGCACCCGCGAGTAACCCTGCCGGTCGTCCGTGCAATACGGCACAAAGATGATCTCCGCGCCCCGGTCGCTCAGGTAGCGCGCGGCCTCGGGGAACTCTGCGTCGTAGCAGATGAGCACGCCCACGCGCGCCTTCGGCGTGTGAATGATGCTGAGCTCGTTGCCGCCCTCGAGGCCCCAGTAGGATTTTTCCCCCGGCGTGATGTGCAACTTGGGCTGCAGCTGGATACGCCCATCCGGAAAAATGAACGGACAGACGTTGTAGATGACGCGCCCGACCTGCATGGGGTGGGTGCCGGCGATGATGTGGATGCCGAAACGTTTGGCGAGCGAGCTCATCAGCTCGAGGAAGTTGTCTTTCAGCTTTGCCAGCTGGGCCACACCCTCGGTCGGGCTCAGCCGCTTCATGCTCTCCTGTGACAGGAGCTGCATGCTCACGAATTCGGGGAACACCACGAAATCCGCGCGATAGCCGGCGGCAGCCTCCACGAAATATTCAATCTGTTCCGCGAAGGCCTCGAAATCTTTTGTGCGCCGCACCTGGTGTTGAACCGCCGCTACGCGCACCTTGCGCGCCCCGGTCTGGCGTGCGGCGATGTGATCGGGGTTGAGCCATTCGATCAGGATCGCCACGTTGCGGCTGCGCGCGTCGCGCACGTAGTTGCGCAATACGCCGCGCACCACGAAGCCTTCGCGCAGCTGAAAGCTGAGCACCATGTCCGTGAGCTCGCCGAGCTCGATCTTGCGCACGTATTGCTCGGGGCTCAGATCGGTGTGGTCGAGGTAGTCGTGGACGCGGCCGCCGGCGAGGATGCGCCTCAGGTTCAGGCGCTTGCACAGCTCCCGCCGCGCCGTGTACAGCGCGTGGCCGATGCCCTGGCCTCGAAATGTCGGGTCGACGTAGACGTCCGCGCCGTACAGCGTGTCGCCTTCGGGGTTGTGGTTGTGGAAGTAGCCGCCATCGGTGATGCCCGCATAGGTGTGCACACGGTACGGGTCCGCGCCCAGGTCCACGATCAATGCCGCGCTCGCGCCGATCACCTGGCCGCCCACTTCGACCACCATCTGGCCGTCAGGGAAGAGCCGCAGGTGGTTGCGCAGCTGCGAGCGATTCCAGATGTTGTTGTTTTCGCCCTGGCTCGGAAAGCAACGCCGATTTAGCTCGATCAGGGCGTCGACATCTCCAATTTGCGCCGAGCGGAGCGTGGCCGGTCCTCGCTGGGTCTCGAAGTGGTTCGGATCCATCGTTCCCTAACCTTGCCCGCGCGCCTACTCGGGCGCAAGTCCGGTCAACTCTTCAGCGCGGCGCCGCTCGGCAAGCGGAACACCAGCTCGAAGGGGCGATAGCCGCTCTGGGCCGCGCCGGTGAACTGGATGCCGACGTCGCCGCCGTGCTCGCGGAAGAAGCCGCGCACTGCGTCCATGCCGATGCCGCGCCCGGAGATTTGCGAGACACCCTTGGCGGTGGATACTCCGAATTCAAAGATCGCCTCGGCCACCGCCGTGTCCGGGCTGTTCGCTTGGCCCGTCTTCGAGCGCAGCTCCTCGACGGGCAGGCCGCGGCCGTCGTCCGCCAGGTGAATGTTCACGCCGAGCTCGCTCCTTTCCGTCCAGAGCGCGATCTTGCCGCGGGGACACTTGCCGGCGGCCTCGCGCTCGCTGGGAGTCTCGATGCCGTGGTCGAGCGAGTTGCGGAATGAGTGGACCAGGGCGTCGCGCACGAGCTGGCCCCATTCGGCGTCGAGCAACGTGCCGTCGTCCTGCCACTCGATGGCGGGAACCGACTTGCCGAGCTCCTCGGCCAGCGACGGAAACGCGCGCGCGGTCTCCCGTAGCACCTGGTCGAGTGAAACGGCTTGCATGTGGTTCATGGCCTGACGCACCTGGGACAGGGCGCGCACCGGGTACGACGGCCGTTCGCTGGATTGCGCGAGCGCCGACTCGATCGCGCCGATGGCGCGTTTGAAGCGCTCGTCGGCGCCGACCCAGAGCCGGCCGAGCTTCTTTCGCCCGACGCGCTCGTAGTCGAGCACGAGCGCGAGCACCTGCTGTACGGCCATCAGGCAGACGTGGCCGCCCGCCTGTTCTCCATCCCGCGTGGTGCAGGCGTCTTCTGCGAGGTGGGCGGCGGTCACTATTCCGCTCAAGCCGAGCGTACGGGCGTGCCCCTTGAGGGTGTGCACGTTGCGGAACAAGGCGCGTGCGCGTTCGCGATCGGGGGTCACGGCGCTCGTGAGCTCGGCGATCTGCTCGCCAAGCGTACGCTTGGCCGCGTCCGAGAAGTTTCTAAAATCCTCCACGCCTGCGTCGAGGATCTGCGTCATCAGCTCGGTTTCGCGAGCCTCGAGGTCGGCGGCATGCTGCAAGCCGCGGATCAACGTCACGTCGCGCACGGTGACCAGGACCTTCTCTACTCGCCGGGTATCGCCGCAGATCCAGTTCCAGTCCACTTCCAGGTGCTGGTGGTTGCCGTCGGGGTCGGTTCGCGAGTAGTCCTTCACCAGGTGGCTGGCGTTGGCGAGCGCGATCGTGGGCGAGCCGCCGAAGCTGAAGCGCAAGGCGGATTCCGTGGTCGCGCGCACCTCGGCGCCCACTTCGGCGCCGTCGAACAACAATTGCCCGAGGGGCAGGCCCCCGAGGTCGCCCCGGCCGAAGATGTTCTCGAGGTGGCGCGAGTATTCTGGCTGGACCGCCAGACTTTCGTCGACAGTGAATACGCCTTGTTGCATGCCGTTGAGCATGGCGTCGATCTTGCGATTTTTGGCGGCGAGTTCGCGTGTGCGCTCGGCCACTTTGAGCTCGAGGCTTTCGTACAGTGAAGCGTTGGTGATGGAGATCGCCGCCTGGCCCGCGATCAGCCGCAAGGTCTCCACGCGCGCAGCGGTGAAGGCGTGGGTCGTGGCATTGTTTTCGACGTAGAGCACCGCCACGAGGCCGCCCTGGTTCACGATCGGCATGCACAACACACTGCGGATGCCGGCTTTCTGCACGTACGAATCTGCGCCGAAGGTCGGATGTGCGCCGGCGTCATCGATCACGAGGGGCTCGAGCGAGCGCGCGGTGTAACGCACGATCTGCGGGCACAGTCGCGTATCCTGGTCGAGCGCGTGCTGGACCGTCACTTCGCGCGCGCCCGAGCTGGCTTCTGCGCGCGCGCGGACGACCAGTTGCCCTGTGTCGTCGGGTAGAATCAACGCGCCGCGCTCGGCCGCAGCGTTCTCCAGAATCGCGCCCATTAGCGCCGAATACAGGCCCTCGCTCTTGACCTCGCTGGAGATCGCCTGGGTCGCTTTGAGCACACTGCCGAGGTCGAGCGCGTTGCCTTGCAGCGACCCCTCGAGACCCGTGCCCAGCGTGGTCTTCGACACCAGCGTCGCCCCGGGGGTCGCCCGCAGTTTGTCGCGAGACGGGCGAGCGCGCCCGAAGCTCGTGGCGAGCTGTCGCTCGAGCCGTACCACCTTGGTCTTGGCGCCCCACTCCGCATACAGGCGCAACGCGTCGGTCAGCAGGCTTTCGGCGAAACGCCGGTGGCCGCGCTCGAGCCAGTAGCGGCCCGAAAGCTCCGTGGCGAGCGCGCGCAGGTGCAAGAACTGGCTGCCGGTGGTCTCCACGGCTTGCTCGAAATGGCCCAGCACCTGCTCGAGCGGCTCCTCCTTGATGCGGCCAATTTCGGCGGCCGCCAGGTGATACTTGTGCGCGAAGTTCTCCGGGCACAGCTCCGAGGCACCGCGTAACTTGGCGAGGTTTGCGTCGAGCGATTGGAGCAGAGCCGCGCGGGCCTCCGCCGTGGCTTCAGGCCAGCGCTTCTGCGTCGTGATCAGCACCTCGCAGAGTTGGTATTCCGGCACGGTGAAGAGGGACGAGGCGGCGATGGCGCGGGCCCCCGTGAATTCGCTCCAGCGCACAGCCGCGTCCCAGTCGCCAAGCACGACGTTGACGAGCATCTGTATCTGCCCATGCTGGAAGCACCATTGCGCGTTGCCGCTTTCCACGATTTCGTCTGTCAACTGGCGGTCGGCGCCTTCGACCGCGGCGGGGTTTTCGGCTGGGTCGCGCAGGCGATCGATGGCGCGCCGACACAGGCGTATGGCATCGCGCGCGATGTCGGAGCGGATCTTTTCGAACAGGATCGCCGTCGACGTCGCCGCGGCGTCGCACTCGTCGAGGTGGCGGCCGAGGTTGAGCTTCATGCGGAGGTACTGGGCCTCCGACACGGCGAGATGCTGGTGATCCCCGGTCTCGATGCCGAGGCGGTTGGCTTCGACGAACGACGCCATGGCCTCATCGTAGGGGGCTCCCCACGGTGAGACGTAGCCCGCGAACACGAAGTTGACCTGGCAGCCGAGCGCACGCGCCCCGTAGCGGTCGAGGACGCGAAACGCCACCTTGCCGAGGCGATACGCCGCGCGATAGTCGCCGAGGACGGCGCCGACAATCATGCCGCAATCGACGAAATTCTTGGCGGACACGGCCGTCGTGCCGAAGGAAAGCGCCAGGTCGAACATGAGCAGCTCCGCCAGGATGAACAGCGGCGGGTAAACCATGATCGCGGGAGGAACCGACATCGCCAAGAGCCGCATTGCAACGGTCTTTTCCGCGTCCTTCAGCTCCGGTAAGTCGACCAAGCCTTCGATCGAGACCCGCGCGAGGTGGGACTGCATCTTGCCGATGCCGATGCCGATCCCCTGATCAATCGCGGCGTGGTCCTCGGGGAAATCGATGCCGAACAGAGCCAGGCCCTGGCGGACCGCGCCCAGAGCCTCCACCATTTTGGCCTGGTAACTCATGACTTGGCATTTGGCCATGAACACCGCGCCGCGCTCAGCGTTGGTCATCGCGTAGCTGAGCAGTTCGTCGCACAAGAGAGCCGCGCGCTCGCGCTCGCCGGCCATGAGCAGAGCGGGGATGCGATCGGCGTGGGTACTGTATCGCAGCTCGGGGCGCTCTGCCCATTCGCGCTCGTTCAGGCACGCGATCGCAGCGTTTTGGTACTTCGCCGCCACGTCGAAGGCGGTCGCCGCGAACGCGTTGGCGCCGGCCCTGCGGTTCAGCTGGGTCAGCGCCGCGCGCTCCTCCACGGATTCGATCAGCGCGCAGCCGAGGTTCAGGTGGTTAGCGGCGGCGAAGGGGTCGTGCGGTTCTTTGGGATTCTTTTCGCGAGCGAGCAGCTGGCGGCCGATGCGCAGGTGCATCGCCGCGCGGTCCGCGTCAGCGATCAGAGAATAGGCCGCCTGTTGGACGCGGTCGTGTTGAAAGCGATAGCTGATGTCCAGCGCCGCGGGGCTGCTTGGTTCGGTGTCGAGGCACATCAAGCGGTAGCCCTCATCGAGCGGAACGATCAGTGCTTCTTGGAGCGGCTCCCACAACATGCGGGCGGCGGCGTCCGGGCTCTTGTCGAGCAAGCTCGCCAGCGTGCTCAGCGAAAACACGTTGCCGAGGCACGCCGCCATGCGCAGTGCTTGCAACGCTCCCGCGGGCAAACCGCCCAGGCGATGGACCATCAAGAGCACGACGTTGTCGCTGGCGGAGAAGCGCTGTACGGCGCCGAGCTCCCAGGCCCAGCTGCCCGAGTCGCGTTGAAACGAGATCGCGCCCTCGCGATACAGCGTGGCCAGGAGCTCGCTCGCGAAATACGGGTTGCCTTCGGTCTTGCGCCGGATCTCGCGAGCCAATGGCAGGCAGCGCTGGGGAGTCGTCGAGAGCGTATTGGCGACCAGCTCTGCAACGGCCTCTTCACCGAGCGGCTGGAGCACCACCCGGGCGACAGCGCCGGGCGCCTGTCGTTCGAGTTGGTCCAGCGCCACACGCAGCAGGTGCCCGTCGGTGACCTCGTTGTCGCGGTACGCGCCGATGATCAAGAGATGGCGGATCTCGTGGTTCGAAAACAGGTCAAATATCAGCTCGGGCGTGGATGAATCCGCCCACTGCAAGTCGTCGAGGAAGATCACGAGCGGGTGCTCGAGCGAGCACAACGAACCGAGGAATTGCGCGAACACGAACTTGAAGCGGTTCCTGGCGGCTCCCGGATCGAGCACGGGCGGCGCGGGTTGCGGGCCGATCAGTCGGCACAGGTCCGGGATCAGCTCTGCCATCACGCTGGCGCCGGGGCCCAGCGCGTTCAGGATCTCGTCGCGCCAACGGCGCGTCTGTTGGTCGGATTCGGAGAGCAGCTGGCGAATCAAACCGCGCAGCGCTTGCACGAGCGCCGCGTAGGGCAGGCTGCGGTCCAGTTGGTCGAACTTGCCCGAGACGAAATAGCCGTGTTTCGCGGTGATCGGTTTTTGCACCTCGCGAATGATGGAGCTCTTGCCGATGCCGGAGTAGCCGGAGACCAGCAGCAATTTTCCGGGGCCAGTGCTCGCCGCATCGAATGTCCGCATGAGCTCGGCAATTTCGCCGTCGCGGCCGACGATGCGCTGCGACAGTGTGAAGCGTTCGGATACGTCGTCTTGGCCGAGTTGAAACTCTAGGTCAGCCTGACCCGCCTCCAGCGCCGC
>JAYWEH010000268.1:0-11201 GCA_043780025.1 Deltaproteobacteria bacterium | reverse complement strand
CCCGTCCCGCCGGTGACGGTGTTGCCAGAGCCCCCGGTGCCGACGTTCGAAGCGCCGCCGCCACCGTTGTTGGCCAAACTGCCGCTGCCGCCTTGGTTGTTGATAGGCGGGTTGAGCGAGCCACCGTTGCCGACCCCGCTGCCCCCCTGCGCAGTGCCCGTACCGGCGCAGTCGAGGCTCGGGTCCTCGGCGCAAATGGTTTGGAACTCCTCGTCGCTGACGTCCACACCGGTGGCGCAGGCGATGCCGGCGGCCAGTGCGAAAAGCGCCACGCGCGCGGCTCGGGCTCCACGTAACGGGATGAGCCGAGCCCTGTTTGGTAGCAACTGCCGGAACCGCTTCATTATCGCCTCAATCAGCTCGCTCAGTATGGTAGCTCGCCGGGCCCTTGCAAGCCTCATTTCGGCCAGGATTCCGGCGGGTTCCACGAGGTGTGCCGCCGACTGCGATCTGTCGCCGGTGGCTGCGAGGATGCAGATCGCGCTGGGCACTGCGTCATCGCTCAAATACTGATTGGATGTACCAGGGATCCCCTGCCCGCGTTTCGAAGCGCATCGCACGGCGAGCCCCGCACGCCGCAGAGCCAAGTGGCCGTAACTAGACTCAGCATGTCCAATCAGGCCCGCCGCACTCCGGGTCCCGAGCGCTCCCGCGGCACCACGCCCTGGCTCAGCTGGGTCGTCGCCTCGGTATTGGTTACCGCTCTGGTGGGTCCTGCCTGTGGCTCGAAAGAGCGGTCGCTCGCGCCAATACCCGACCCCCCCGATCTTCCCGACGGCACCGGTGGCTCAGCCGCGATACCGGGGGGTGGGGCGGGGGCGGCGGGCTCCGCAGGGGCGAGCGGTGCGGCGGGTTCAGGCAGCGCCGGCATGGCGGGCTCGGCTCCCGACATCGTCACGCCGAGCTGTATTCCGCGAGCGCCCTGCCAAACCTTGTGCGGAGCCCTCGCTCTCGACCCGGCGGAGTGTGGCGTCGGCAATGACGCTCAATGCGGCTGTATCTGCGAAGAGCGCTTCAATGGTCCATGTCCGGACGAGCTCTCGGCGCTGCTCGCATGCACGGGTGAATCGCCCAGCGTCGACTGCGCCACGCGCGGACGCATCTTCGCGGGTTGCGAAAATGAATCGATTGCCCTCGAGCTCTGCGATTTCCGCGCGCGCGAGGCGCTCTGCGCCGACGTGTTCCCTCGCTGTACACCCTATTGTCGTGCTGCTGCGCTCAGCTTCTGCCCGCAGGGCCCCGAGAGCGTCACGAGCTGCTTGTGCGGCTGTGAAGCCACGCTCGCGTCGACGTGCGAGAACGAGTTCGAGGCGTTCATGAACTGCGCCAGCGACGCTCCGCAGTTCAGCTGTTCGACGAGCGGGCTACCAGAGCCCGCGAGTTGCCCGAGCGAGTGGCAAGCGCTCGAGGGTTGCGCGAGCCAGTTCGAGCCGAGCCCGCGCGACGCAGGCTAGGGCTGATTTCACGCTCACTGCGCGGGCGGGCACGAGTAGCGCACTCGCCAATCCCGCAGCAGCGGGGCTTCTCCGCTCGAACCGGGCAAGAGCCGGACGGACAACTCGAGCACCTGTTGGGTATTTGCCGGTGCACCCAAAGCTGTGAAGAGATCGACGGGACAGTTCGGCGGATCGATCTCGCAGCGCTGGGTGTCTACCGGTACGGCCTGGGCGACGGCGACCGGCTGGAACGGGATGCCGCCCGCTTCGAGCAGCGCCACGCTCTGCGCGGTTCGCACCTGAAACGCGATACGTGAGTCCGCCGGCGTGACCGCGTCATAGTAGAGGAAGTCCCAAATCACGCCGCCGTCGGCGCAGTCCGCTGCATAGTAGAGGTCTTCGACGACGGTCTCGAGAGCCGGCTGTGGCGGGGGCAAACAGGGGATCTCCACGTCGATCCGACCACCCCGCTCGGCGCGAAGGCGGTCGCACGTCAGCGGGCAGAGCGTGACGTTCTCCGGCGCGACGCTCGAGCCCGAAAAGTAGTAGTCACTGTCGGAGCCGCAGCTCGCGAGATCGGCGACCTGAATTAATGGATTCAACGCCTGGACCGCGGACGGGCCACGGCACAGGGTCGCGCGTGGCGTCGGATCGACCCCGGTTTGCCAGCTGCCGAGTGCATCGATGAACGGCGTGTCGCCCAGGGCCACCACGGACGGCAATTCAAAGTTGTCGAAGAGGCCCGGCGGATTGGCGAGCCAGATCGAGGTGCAGTTGCCGAGGCCCGTCACGAACTCGTTGATGTTCTGCTGGTCGATCCGGACCATGCTCCAGCCCGTGCCGAGTCCGAGGCAAGCGGTCTCCGCCTGCGCCCACGAAACCGGCGTCGGATCATACGCGTAACACGCGCCGTCCGGACCCACGATCTGCCCCGTCGCACAGGCGCCCTGCGCGTCGAGCACCGGGCCCTCACAAACGTACGGGTGCTGGCCATCGTTGCAGGCCTTGTCCTCCCAGCGGTCCGCCGAAGTAGCCGTCATGCGCGTGCATTGTTCGCTGCCGAACGGCACGTTGTCAGGCTGCGAGGGGGCAGTGTCCCAATTGACGTAGGTTCGACACGTGTTGTTGGACCACTCGTGGTCGCCTTCGGTGACGACGTCGTTGAAGCCGATCTGGACGTCCAGACCAGGATTGGTCTGGCTGCGGACCCAGATATTTTCAGCGGGCGAGTTCAACGCCACCAGGTCCATGCCGCGGTCGCGGCAGCGGTCGCGGGCCGAGTCCCAGGTTTCGGGCAGGCGCTCAAAGTAGTAGCAGCTGTTGCCCCACAGCACTTCGCCCGGGTTGCAGTGCGGGACGTTGACGACGGACGCGAGCGTCACCTGGGCGGCGACCGTGTCGATACCGAGGGGGTTTTCGATGGCGATGCTGCATTCGTTGTTCACGACCTGATTCGCGTCGTGGACGCCCGCTTCGCAGATCGGCGATCCGCAGGACACGGGCTCATAGATGGCCCAGTTGTCAGAGAGCAGGCACTCCCCCGTATTTTCGGAGCCATCCTCGGGGTTGACGAGGAGCGCTCGGCCCCGGACGAGACCGGGACAGCCATCCACATTCACACAGCGGCCCGGCGGGATCGGCTCGGCCAACGTGCAGTCGACCGCGTCGCTCAGATCGAGCACTGCGCGGCCGACCTGGTCCACTGGCAAGTGAATCAAGCGCAGGCCAGCGGGCGCCTCGGTCTGGCCGTGATTGCACACCGGCACGCGAGCCACGCCCGCATCTTCACAAGGAGCGCCGACGGCTACGTCGAAATCAGCGCAGTCGTCGTCGAGGTTCGTCGCGATGCGCGCGGTACACGCTCCCAAACCGAATGGCACCTGATCCGAACACTCGACCCCGCAGGCGGTCTCAGCCAGCTCGACGCAACCCGAGTCCCATTCGAGGGTGGTCTGCTTGGGGCCGAGCCGACTGGGAGGACCCTCGCACAAGTAGTCGAGCTCGGCGTCCTGTTGCTCATCTCGCCACTCTCCGTTGCCACCCATCGCGAGGCCGCGCCCAACGACACCGAGTTCGGGCTCAGCGTCGGCCCAGTTCTCATAGGTGTAGCCGTTCTGCAGCGAGCCACCCGTAGCGTCGCTGATGAAGAACACGTCGCCGGTGCTCACCCAGGACCAGGTGTCGGTGCCGATCTCGATAGAGCCGAGCCAACTCGCTGCGAGCCCATTGGACGCGATCAAGTCGCGGATCAGATCGTTTTCGGCGCCGTCCGCGACTTCAACCAGGCCCCAGCTCGAGCCATAGGTGCTGCAGGCGTCACGCGACAAGCCGAAGTCCCGGGGCCGATCCCCCGCGAGGTAACAGGTGCCGGAATTTTCGACACCGCGATCGGGGCAACCACAGCTCTGGCCGAGCGGCGCGCACTCGGTCGCCACATAACCAACGCAAGCCGCATTCCAGGTGACGCCGCAGCATTCAGGGTGCAGCGTGCAGATGGCTTCGACGCATGTGTCGCAGGCCGGTTCGAGCGGCTGACCGCTACCCACCTCGCAGGGGTCATGGGCACATTCGACGGGAGTGCCACAGCAGTCGGCATCCAGCGCGCACACGACGTCCGTACAGCGTCCGCAACCGGGTGCCAGGGCTGCACCGTCGACGCAGACGCTATGGCCACAGCTGCCGAGCGAGGGATCGACACAAGCGGTGTTGAACTGGCAATCGGCGCCCGTCTGGCACGGCTCGCGGTTGGCGATGACGACGGTTTCGGGTGGATAGCTGGCGAGATCACCCGCCGCCCACGTAGAAAGCGGAGGCGCCGTCATGTCCACGTCGGGGGCGATGCCGAGCGAGGGCGCTTCGTTGAATTCTCTGCAGTAACTGTTGCAGGGATTGTTGAGGCAATTGGAGGGCGCGCTAAAGGCGAGTGGGCGCAGGCCAGGGCTCGCTGAAGGCCCCCCCATTTCGGCGGCGCTGAGCTCGAATTCATGACCGTCGCCACAGGCCCCAAAGCGACCGCCGCTACACGTGCGCGTACCCTCGTAGCAACTGATGATGCCGGCATGTTCGCCGAGCAGCTCGTTGCACGGCTCGAGCGCGCCATCGAAGCACTCGGCAACCTGACCGACGGGCTCCTGTTCAATCTCCCTGCCCGGCAACTCCGCGGCGCCTGGCGGGGACCTGTTGTCGCTGCAAGCGAGCCCGAGTGCAGCGCCGAGCCCGATGAGCCAAAGTCGAAGGCCCGCGTGACGCGTCACCGGTCGCGCGAAGGTAGAAGCGAACGACGACGGGCGTACACCAGCTCTGGTGTGGGACTCGAAGATGATATCGGAGGGCGCTGAGTGGGGAGCGTTGGCGTTCATTCTTAACCGGGTCTTCTGCGCGCGAAACGACAGCGCGAGCTCTCTGTCGCCATGAAGTGCACGGCTCGTGCCGGCTCGGGATGGGGGCCGCTACTCGGGGTGGTCTCGCTGCGCCGCCGAACGGGTACGCAAAAGCTGCGGCTCCTATAAAAAGTTCGGGAGCTTCACGCGACCTCGGACGGAAGGCGCAAATTAACTGGCACCGAGAGCTTCACTGCAATAACGGCGCGCCCCATGAGCCGGATGAGATCGAGCTCGGACAAGGTTGGTGCCGTCGCCGGCAAAATTGCAGATAAGATATTGTAATTACTAATTATTATGCTATCGCCGCGACCGCACCGCGGCCCACCAGGCGACGTTCTTTCCCTTTCGTACCCCAGCGCGGCTCCTCCAGTGTAGGTTTGAGATCCGTGGCGAGTGAGACATCAGGTCCAGCCGTAGGCGACATGGTCGATGGGCGGTACGAGCTCCGGCGCATCGTCGGCTCAGGCGGCATGGGTGAAGTCTGGGAGGCTCGCGACCACCAGCTCGAAACACCCTGCGCGGTCAAGTTCATCCTCGATCACATGGCGCGGGACAAGACCGTCCGCGGGCGCTTCTCGCGCGAGGCCAGGGCCGTGGCTGCGCTCAGAACGGCGCACACCGTGCAAGTGTTCGGCCTGGGTGAGCACAATGGCGCGCCCTACATCGCGATGGAGCTGCTCGAGGGAGAGACCTTGCGGGGCCGCTTGACCCGCCTCGGCAGCCTCGACCCGAAGACCACAATGGCCATCGTGGAACAGATCGGGCACGCGCTCGAGCGCGCGCGCGGCGCGCAGATCGTGCATCGAGATCTGAAGCCAGAAAATATCTGGCTCTCTTCCGAGCGCGACGTGTTCGTGAAGGTGCTCGACTTCGGCGTTGCGAAAACACAGCTACTCACGACTTCCCTGCAAACGGTGACGGGTGCCTTGCTGGGAACGCCCTACTACATGAGCCCCGAGCAGGCGATGGGCAAGACCACGCTCGATTACCGCTCCGATCTCTGGGCACTCGCGATCATCGCGATGGAGTGCCTGAGCGGCAAGCGCCCGTTCGACAGCGAGAGCTTGAGCGAGCTGTTGATCAACATCGTCACCACCACGCCACCCCCCGTCAGTCACCTCGCGCCACATCTGCCGCTGAGCCTGCAGGGCTTCTGGGAGCGCGGGCTCGCGCGCGAGCCGGACGCGCGCTTCCAATCAGCGGTCGAGCTGGTGGAGGCGTTACGGAAATCGCTCTTCGATCCCTCCCCCGAGCCGCAGCCCGAGATCAAACCTGCAGTCCACGCTGGCTCGGCGCCGGGCACCCCCGGCACGGTGAGCCCGCTCATCATCAGCAGCAGCATGCGGCCCACGGCGCGCGGGTCGAGCTCTCGCTGGAAATGGCTCGCGGCGGGGCTCGGCGCGGTCGTCGCGCTCGCGCTCGCCATCGTCGGTATGCGCTTGCTCGGTAGCGATGACGCTGACGCCGGCCCAGTCGCGCCACAGCCCGAAACACGGGTTGCTCCGCCGGGCCCAGCGCCCGCGAGCGCGCCGCCCCCCCCTTCCAGCGACGCACCCCCCGCCGCCGTCAACGCCAAGACCGATGAGCCAAGAGCTCACCAGCCCGCCATCTCGGTGGTCGCCCCTGAGGAGAGCGGGCCAGCAGGACCCACCGTGGACCCCGCTGCCGCCGCCCAGCCGGCGAAACCCGAGAGCGCTCCAGAGCAGCGAACCGAGCGGGCACCGGCCCGAAACACGCCACCCCCAGCGCGTCCGAACGAACCCGCTCCGGAAAAGGCTCCCGCGAAAGCGCCGCCCGCAAAAGACGACATTGGTTTCTGATTCGACCGCCATGACCCGCTCGCCTTTGGATCGAGAGACCGTCAACTTCGGGGCTTCCACGCTGGGCGTGACGAACGGTCCGGCGATTGGCCTGAGTGTCTTGCAGCATCCGGATCTCGGTCGCGTGGGACAGGTGGCTCCGCTCTGCCGATTGGGGCTGACTGGCTCATGGCACTTGAACCGGCAAGAACCCGCCTTCGGCACGCCCGCGATCGGCGCCGCCGAGCCGCTCAATCACCCCGCGATCAGCCGCAACCCGTTGGTTCTGGAGATTGACGCGCGCGGGGGTGTTTCGATCGAGGCGGGTAGCGCAAGCTCGAAGGTCTTGCTCGCAGGTGAGCCCGCCGGGGCTCGGCGTCATTTCGACGCCGCCGAGGTCGAAGCGGGCGTCGTGCTCGAGCTCTCGGGCGTCGTGCTCCTACTCCTGCATCGCGTCGCAGAAGCTGCCGACCCTGAGCCTCGCCACGGCTTGCTCGGCGAAAGTCTGGCCATCGTCAGCTTGCGAGAGGAAGTTCGCAGGGTCGCGGACGTCGATACACCGGTGCTGATCCGCGGCGAAAGCGGCAGCGGCAAGGAGCTCGTCGCCCGCTCTCTGCACGCGCAGAGCCCGCGGCGAGATGGGCCGTTCATCGCCGTCAACCTGGCGGCGATCCCGCCGGCCATCGCGGCATCGATGTTATTTGGCCACCCGCGCGGCGCCTTCACCGGTGCCGAGACGGCGAGCCCGGGGTTTTTCCGCACCGCGCACAAGGGCAGCTTGTTCCTGGACGAGATCGGCGAACTGCCCGATGAAGTGCAGCCCTTGTTGCTACGCGCGATTCGCGAGAAAGAAATACAGCCTGTCGGCGAGGTGAAGCCCCACAGCGTCGACGTGCGCGTGATCAGCGCGACAGACGCGGACCTGGAAGCGATGGTCGAGCGCGGCGAACTGCGCATGCCGCTATTGCGGCGCCTCGAGGGTTACACGATTCGAGTCCCCGCGTTGCGCACGCGGAAGGATGATCTGACACGGTTGTTTTTCGACCTGCTACGGCGCGAGCTGTCCGCAATCGGGGAAGAACACAAGTTGAGCGAGCCGCCCCCGGAACGCCGGCCCTGGCTGCCGACACGCGTGCTGCGCGGCCTGCTCAGCTACGACTGGCCCGGGAACGTGGCCGAGCTTCAGACCGTGGCCCGCCGCATCGCGCTCACCA
The DNA here is from genome assembly GCA_043780025.1 of Deltaproteobacteria bacterium. Classification (GTDB taxonomy): domain Bacteria; phylum Myxococcota_A; class Polyangia; order Polyangiales; family Polyangiaceae; genus SZUA-265. The sequence continues at coordinate 3,369 of JAYWEH010000268.1, read as the reverse complement.
ATCGCGGCCAGGAGCGCTTTCAGACCGACGCACTGCTAGAAGAACGCTTCCTCGCAGGTGAGCGCAAGGACGCGAGCTCAGATGCCGGCTCGAGCGTTTCCGCGGCGCCCCCGCCCAAGCCGCGGCCGGGCGGTATCGAGGCCAGCGACACGGAGATCTGCGAGGCGATGGCCGCGCACGACTATGACGTCAAAGCGACGGCCTTGTCGCTCGGTGTTTCGCACTCGTGGTTTCATAAACGCCTCGAGGCCTGCGCGGGCTTGCGCAAGGCCAAGGATCTCGACGCGGCGGCGATTCTTCCCGCAGCGGTCGAGCTCGGCTGGGACATCCCCAAGATGGCGCGCACGCTCAAGGTCTCCCCCCACGGGCTGAAGTTGCGCATCACTGCGTTGAAACTGCGGTAGCGGCTCAGCGCGGGTATGGCGTAGACTCCGGCTCGATTTTCGAAGATTAGCTTATGAAGGATGCGGCAGGTTCAGCGCGGATACGACGGCGATCACCGCGCGCAGCGCTCGGCGTGATCGGTGGGCTGTTAGCGCTCTGGGCGGCGAGCAGCTGCAACCAGATCACCGGCGCGGCGGACATCGAGATTGAGGGGTGCACTCCGGGCTCGAGCCAGCAGTGTCGGGGCGACAACGGCTGCATGGGCACGCAAAGCTGCGACGTCGACGGTTCGCGCTTCAGGGCATGCGATTGCAGCGGCGGCACTGGCGGCAATGCGGGTGACGGTAACGGCGGCAGCGGCAACGCCGGCAGTGGCAATACAAACTACTTCTGTAGACCGCTGAACCCCAGGCCCTGTACCGTGCTCGACGCGGATTGCACCGGTACGCAAAGTTGCCGGCTCGATGGCTCCGGCTACGCCGCGTGTGAATGCGTCGGCTCCGCGGGCCAAGGTGGCGCGTCGGGCTCGCCCGGCACGGGCGGCAGCGACGTGATCCCGCCCGAGTGCGGCGCCGATGGCGCCACGTGTACGGTCTCTTCGGATTGCTGCGGCGGCATCCAGGGGCCGGGCATCTGCGGCATCAACGGCGTGTGCGGCACGGCGTGTTTGCCCAACGCCGCCTGCCCGGGCTGCTGCGCCGCGCTGTTCGAGCAGAAGACGAATGCGTTCCTGTACCGCGTGTGCGCGGAGGCGGCTCAGTGCGCGGGGATCGCCAATACGTCGCCGATCGGTGTACCGTGCGGCAGTAACTCTCAATGTGTTGGCGGCAATGACCTCCTGGCCGCTTGCGTCGATGACTACGGTTTCTGCTCGGCAGCTTGTTTGTCGACGCTCGAGTGTGGACCCAGCGCCGGCTGTGCCAGTGAAGGCAAAAACTCGTTTTGCCTGCCTTTGTGCGTGAGCAACGCGGACTGCGCTCCGTTTGGCTTGAGTTGCTTGAGCCTGCCCACCATCGAAGGCGGTACCGCTCTGATGTGTGCGGAGGGCGTATGAAAAACGCAGGCTCGTTGCTCACATTGGTACTTGCGATGCTTGGCGCCGCTAGCGCCGGAGCCCAGGAGGCCCCCGCCAAGGAGAAGACGGCCGCGCGCGAGATCGTGATCGAGGGGGATCGCCTGCTCGAAGTGGGCGACGCCTCGGGAGCGCTCCAGAGCTACACCGCCGCGTATCACCTCGTGCACGCACCGACGGTCGGCCTGCGTATCGCCAAAGCCCAGGCCGCCCTGGGCCGGCTCCGCCAGGCGCTCGCCAGCGCGGAAGAAGCCGCGCGCTTGCCGGTGGAGCCCGGTGAACACGCCGCCTTCGCCGAAGCGCGCAGCAAAGCCGCCGAGCTCGCCGCCGAGCTGATCGAGCGCATCCCGGTGCTGGAGCTGGTGGTGACACCCAGCGTGCCCGGCACAGAAATCCAGATTGACGGCGGCGTGTTGCCCAAGGGTTCGCACTGGCGGCTCGATCCCGGCCCACACCGCGTGCGTGTCAATGCACCGGAACATCAGGTCGCGTTGCGCGAGATCACATTGGCCGAACGGGCGCGCGAGCGCCTGGAGATCGTGCTCGTGCCGCTCGACGCGCAAAGACCTCCGCTCGCGGGGGTCTCGTCCCAATCGGCTAAGCCACCGGAGCAGGCGCCCGGCGACACCACACCCATTGATTCGGGCACGGAGGAACAGCGCGCGAGCGCCGCTCGCACACGCGGCTATGTCGCGCTCACGATCGCTGCCGTCGGCATCGCCGGCGGCAGCGTCACCGGCGTTCTCGCCTTCAAGACCAAACCGGATTGCGATCCGTGCAGTCGAGAATTCGAAGACGATCTCGATAAATCACTGCTCTACGGCAACATCGCCAACGTGAGCTTCGGCGTTGCCGCCGCCGCCGGCATCTACGGCCTGTACGAGCTCATCGCCAACGGCAGCGTGGAAACCCCCAGAGCGGCGAGCCTCCTCCCCCGCGTGACCGTCAGCGCGCAGCCCGGGCGCGATCTCGGATTGAAGATTTCAGGGTCGTTTTAGGGTTTGCAGCGCGGTCGAGCTAGAATTGGAGCCGATGTTGCTGCGCCCGTCGGAGTCAAGGATCCCGGAGGTCTCGCCCACTCGGCTCGACTTGTCAGACCGCGCCGGCATCCGGGCACACCTAGAGCAGCATGGCTTCGCGTGCGTGCGAGGATGCATGAGCCAGCCTGAGCTCGACCGCGCCGAAGACCTCTTGTGGAAGCACCTGGAGGGCGTGGAAGAGGCCTCGCAGCGCATGGCGCAGAGGCGCCCTATCGGATGGCGGCGGGGGCAGCCTACGACGTGGCGGGAGGGGCACGGCGACGGCCTGATGACCAGCACGACACACTGCGATTCGATGTGGTACGTGCGCTCGAGGCCCGGGGTCATCAACGCGTTCCACGCCGCCTACGGCACGCAGCACGACTCCGAGCTGGTGGCGGCGTACGACCGCATGTCGGTGAACTTGCCGATCTCCAGCGGCAACCCTGCAGCGCTGCGTATAGCTGCGGCGACCTCCGAGCACGGCAAGTTTGGAGTGGCGCAGCGAATGCACACGCACATCGGCCAGTTCTATGGCCCCGAGTTTGAGGGCCCCGAGTACTACGGCATCGTGCCGCTCTTCGACATGAACCGGAACACGGGCGCGACGGCGCTGGTGCCGGGTTCTCACCGCAAGGTCCAGGAGATCGAAGCGCGGTGGCACCAGAAGTGGGGTCGCAAAGGCCACGCCGAGCACAGCGCCGCAGAGAAGCTCCTGGCAGCCGCTGATCTGGAGCCCTTCGAGCGGTGCGGCCTTACACCCTCGGTCACCCACATCGAGGCCGGCGACTGCGTCCTGTTCGACACCGCGCTCTTCCACGGCGCCTACGCGGCCGAAGATCCCACGGGGCAGAGCGGCAACGGCGAAAACCAGCTTCTGCGCGCCATCTACAT
>JAYWEH010000267.1:0-11216 GCA_043780025.1 Deltaproteobacteria bacterium | reverse complement strand
GACGCCGACGCGGACGGCGTCCTGGATCCGACAGAGGCATCGGCGGCGGAGTACGTGTGTAACGCCGTCGTCTCCAGCGAACCGGGGGTGTGCGTGTTCCCCGCCGAATGGAACGCCACGAGCTCGGGCTGCTTGACGCAAACGGACTGGACGAGCAGCGACTTGTCGGGCCGCGTGCTCGCCAACACCTACCTGGCCGGCGTGAATCTGAGCGGCGCCAACCTGAGCGGCGCGGATCTGAGCTGGACCGAACTGCGCGGCAGCAACCTGAGCGGAGCGACGCTGACTAACGCCGATCTCAGCAACGCTTCCCTCGAGGGGGCCAACTTGAGCAACGCCGTGCTCGATGGAGCCGATCTTTCAGGGGCCGATCTCGATGGAGCCACGCTCGACGGCGTGTCCGCCAGCGGGCTTCTCGGCTGCCCGACGGGGCTTCCCAATGGCTGGACTTGCCTCGACCTGGGTGCGGCGGGACGCACCTTGATGAGCCCCAACGCGCTGCTCGACGGCCTCGATCTGAGCGGTGCCGACCTGAGCCAGTCGGACCTTGCTGGAGTTCAGGCCATCCGCCTCGAGGGTTGTCCGGCGCAGCTCCCACAGGACTGGAGCTGTGTCGACCTCGGCGGCAGCGTCGGGACCGCGCTGGTCGGGCCCGGTGCGGACCTGAGCGGACTGGCTTTGAACGGCGCCGATCTCTCGTCTCTGACCAACCTTTCGCGCGTGCAGTTCGACGGTGCCAATCTCGCCGGCGCGAGCTTTGCGGCGGGCGTCAACCTCCGAAACGCGGACTTTTCCGGAGCCGACCTCGATGGCGCCAGCTTTGGCGATGGCGCCGACCTGCAGGACGTCAGCTTTGACGACGCCACCCTGACCGCAGTCGATTTCGGCATCGGTGTTAATCTGTCAGATGCCAGCTTCGACGGGGCGAACCTCGGCAACGCCATCCTCACGGGCGCCGATCTCGGCGACGCGGCTCTTGGCAATGCCACCCTCGCGGGCCTTGCAGCTCGCAACCTCGACGCCTGCCCGGCGTCGCTGCCCGACGGTTGGGACTGCGTGAGCGACGCTCTGGTCGGCCCCGCGGCGAACCTGCCCGGCATCGATCTCAGTGGCGCCGACCTGCGGGACGTCGATCTCACGGGCGCGAACCTCACCGGCGCCGATCTGACCAACGCGGATCTCGCGAACGTCGTTATCAGCTCCGCGAATTTCACCAACGCGGATCTGACCGACGCCAGCTTGAACGGCGTCATTGCCGTCGACACGGTCTTCAGCAACACGACGTGTCCCAACGGCGACAATAGCAACACCAGCGGCGGGACCTGCTTGTAACGCGCAGCCCAACGAACCCGGGTGGCTCGCGCCGAGGTGCGCGCGGGCCGCCCCCTGTCTCCAGGCAAGCTGCCGGGCCACTTCCTTGCGACCGAGCTCAATCGCTTCATGCCACTTCTTCCTGAGCAAGCTTACGGAGCACGTCGATGCCGGTCATGTCGGGTAGACGCAGGTCGCACACGACAGCCTGTACAGGCTGACTCTGAAGAACTTCGATCGCCGCGGCGCCCGAGCCAGCAGTATGGACGACTTAGAACGTGAGGCTTAGACAGGGGCGGGCGATTTGGGGGACGCCGCAGCGCGCAGCGCTAGGACGGGTGGGGCGGGGGCATTTGCGCCAAAATCTTCATCCCAAATTGGCGCAACACGAGTCTGGTTGACCGTCGGAGTCGGGAAGCTACCGATGAGAGTGCGCTTTCGGGTCGCCTCGGGAGATCGGCTGCTGTATGTTCGGAACGAACGACGCGATTGGTTCCGAATGAGGATGAGACTTGACTGACGGGTCGCGATGCCATCGGTTTGGGGGCAGGCCGCGTTTCGCGGGCTCTCCGAGGTACTGTTGGGCACTCGCGTTAGTGCTCGGCGTTGCGGCCTGGCCCGGGACCGCGTGGTGTCAGGCTACCGGCGAATCCAAGGGCGGTCTGATGCAGGTGCATGCGGCGCTCGGCATCACCGCGCTGAGCGCCTTCTCCACTTCGCTGGTCGTGGGCGCGGCAAGCGGTAACCTCGGCAAGTTGATGGATCCAAACGCGTGTTGTCCGGACGGGGGCACACGCGACCCGGTGTGGCGCACGACAGACCGGGCTTTGGTCACGACGGGCATCGTCACCTATTCCGGGGCGGCGGCAATTGCGGCGTACAACCTCGTGTTTCATGACCCGCCGAGCCGCGAACCGCGACGAGCGCATCAGGCCCATCGCTGGCTCGCGCTCGGCCATGGCGCTGCGTTTCTGACGTCCGCAATCACTGGCATCATCATGCTCCGCTCACAGAGCTCGGATCCCGAGACGTTCGCTCGCGCCGCGCAGATCCACACTGCATCCAATGTAGTGCTCGTCCCGGTACTGAGCCTCGCGCTGTCGAACATCGTGTGGGAGTGAGCGCTCCGGCCTGGGTCCGTCAAGGCGGGTCGGAGAAACGCTCCATCAGGAGTTTCAGCCGAGCCAGATCCTTCTGATTTGCCCGGCGCATCGCGGCCGCCATGAACGGCGCCACGAGTTTCGAGAAGCCGCTCGGCTCGCCCCGGTTTCTCAGGGTCATTCGCGTGCGCTGGGGCCCAGCCGGCTCCCACGTATAGGTCGTTTCCATCGGAAACGGCCCCTCGGACGTCCGCATGACCAAACGTTCGCCTGGAATCAGCTCGGCGAGCTCGTACGTATAGGCCAGCCGGCGACCGAGGAAGTGCGCAACGAACGCGAGCCGGGAACCGACCCCCAAGGGCGGCGGAGTCTTCCACTCCACCGCTTCGATGTTCACGTACCACTCGGGAGCGTTGGATGGATCGGCCGCAAACGCTGCGACTCGTTCGCGCGGGCAATCGATTTCGATCTCGGTAAGCACGTCGACCATGGCCTCATCCTCGCGGTTCTTGGCCAGCTTGCCAAGCGCGCCCGGGCCGTCCCAACCGCCATGCTCGATCATGCTATCAGCAAGTCGTCGCGAGACGCTGGCCTGCCAAAACGCCCAGACCGTTGCGCTGAGGAAACGCCTGCAGCGAGCGCCAGCCCGGCCCAGCGAGCCCCCGATGTACGCCTCGAGAGCAAGACTCGATCGGCGAGCCCTGGCGGAACCTCGACAGCCAGGGCAGCACGCAGGGCTTCGTTCTCGCGCGCCAGCCCCTGCGAAAAGCGCCGACAAGCTGCGCACGTCCGACGATGAGCAGCATAGACACCCAGACCCGCCCTGTTACCAGGGAGCGACGCGAGCGCGTCGATGAGCGAGCCGCGCTCACCATAGCTGCGCGCGACCAGCGCCCGCTGAACTTCAGCCAAGTCTCCTGCCATTCGCGCCCTCCCGGATGCTCAGCGCGCCCTTTGATTCGCATCCAGCCAAGATCTCGTGGGCCTATGGCCTTCCTTTGGCGGCCAGCGCCGTGCGCGTTGTTCCCAATACACCGAGCGCCAGAGCGCCTAGGACTGCTGCCTGAGCCACGTTCTTGCCGTTCATCACTCGTTCCTTCCCGCTATGCCGCGGGCGCTTGGCGCCGCGTGCTTTCGTATCGAAAGCCCAGCGGACGCCCAATCGTCCCCTGGCCCGCTTCCGATCGGGGAAGGAGACCGGCGGGAGCGCAATTTCCTTACAGCCAAAGACTCCGCGAACCGGCTCAACGCCGAATTCGACGAACGCCAAAGAACCGCTGGCCGAGCAAAGCCCCAAATAGAAGCAGAACCAGCACCGGCCCCACGTGCGCCACACCGAGGTGAAACCATTCGGTGCTGGAGCAGCGCAGGCTGAAACAAAGGGCGCTCCACGAGCCCGCGGAAGCAGCCAGAGCCAGCCCCGTTGCCCACGGCGAAACCGGATCCATTGGACGCAACCCCCACCCCACGACGAGCAGCAACGATAGGCCCAATGCGATGCACGAGAAGAGACAAGAAGAAAGCGCGGACAAAGGCGCTTCCAGCCCCGAAGTCCGCTGGGCGGCCACCGTACCCATGACAAGGACCACAGGCACCAAACCGGCCAGGACAATCCGAGTTGTTCGCGATTGCTCTAGCGACGAACGCGACGCCTGAGACACCGCCCCGATGCTCACCACACAACAGACCAGTGTAGCGATCAAAAACCAGGACAGGCTCGGCGGCGTCCGAGCTGAGAGGCCCAACGCCAGTGCGGCAAGAGCTATCGCTGCTTGCGCCGCAGCGGCGTAGACCGCGCGTCTGGTGCGAGTGGGAGACGGAACCTCCCGAGCTCGCGCCAGGATGCTATCTCTCAGGTGTCTCGGTAGATCCGTCACGGACGCCCACTCCTCACCTCGAACTGGCCCAGCTGCTGCTGAAGCAGTAGGGCCGCCCGGTGGGCCCTGAGCTTGACTGCCATCCCCGTCGTACCGAGGACCTTCGCGGCCTCCTCCACAGTGAGCCCTTCCACGCGCACGAGCACGAACGCGTCTCGCAGCTTCTCAGGAACCAGCGCGAGCTGGTCACGGCAAATCCTTTCGAACTGCAGGGTCCAGGCCTTCCCTTCGGGGGTGCTGCTATGCACACTCGCCCCGATCTCGCGCTCCGCATCGGCCTTCACTCGCTCGCGGCCCCGCGACTGGCGGATCCAATCGATCACGGCCCGCCTGGCTATCGCGTACGCCCAGGGCTCAACGCTGGCGCCCTTGGTAAAGCTCGCTCGCGCCCGGTGCATGTTGAGAAAGACCTGCTGGAGAACGTCCTCGCTGACCGCCTCCGAGGCGACGAAACGGCCGATGAACGCGTACAGGCGCGAAGCTAGAGCATCGTACACGATGCCAAATGCCTGCTCATCTCCGTCCGCGTACGCATCCATCGCAAGGCTGGCGCGCGAGCGACTCTCTTCCCACATGGTCGCCGAAGGCTAGCCGGTGCTGGCCCGTTCGCCAGCGAATTGGGTCGGCGCGAACACGAACGGGGACGCCGTCCCACGCCCCACGAGACCGCCCGAAACCTACGCGAAAAATCGGGCAGTACCCAGCCGGGACTGACCCTCCCAAGAGGCCCTGCCCCCGTGCAACATGTCCGGACATGTCCGGACGCACCCAAGCCCGCCGAAACGGTTTTTCTCGAGCGACAGAATCTCCCGGGTGCGTCGTGGACGAACGGTTCGACCGTCGAAGTCAATTCGTGCGGGTGGACCACATTTCACGAAACCGTCGCTGGTCGCCTCCGTAGTACCTGCGCGTGTCGGGTCCGTGGCTCGTTCTTGGTCCCTTACCGCTCACCCTCCACCTCGAGAATTGACCGACGATGAGCCGGCACGGGGATGCTCGTACCATCACAGGACCGACAGCGAATTTGGCACACAAGTGTTTCGTCGCGGTCGTTTGCGCGTTCTTTTACGCGGGCCTTTGCGCGCGCGCCCACGTCGCAAACGCTTATCCATGGATGCTGAAACACGGCCAATCGGCGTGCTCCAGCTGCCACGTGGACCCGTCCGGAGGCGAGTTGCTGACGGACTACGGGCGCATGGTCAGCGACGACGAGCTGAGTTCCTTCTCGTCGGGTGATCTGCTGGGTCCATCTGCCGGAGGCCTGTCTGAACCGTTCTTCGGCGCAGGAGAATTAGCGTCCGGGTTTGACGCGGGAGGCAGTATTCGTCTCGCCGGGCTCAGCCGCTCCGTGGCGGGTGAGCCTGATTTTAGGGTCTTCCCGATGCAGCTCGATCTCTGGACCAACGTGAGCATCGCCAGGCGAATCGCGCTGGCCGCGAGCCTCGGCGCTTCGCGCGTCCCGGTGGGATCACCCCACGGCCGTGCCGCACAAGTCACCGACGACCAGGGAACCGGCTTGAACCTGATCTCGAGGACGCATTGGCTCGCGTTCGATCTCGGAGACGACGGTGAAACATTGCTCCGCTTCGGTCGGTTGAACGTCCCCTTCGGCTTGCGCCTCGCCGAACACACTTCGTGGGTGCGCGAGGTCACGCAGACAGACCGCGAATCGGATCAACAGCATGGAGTCGCTCTGGCCCTCGAGGTCGCGTTCCTTCGCGCCGAAATGTTGGCCATCCTGGGCAATTACCAGGTGAGCCCGGATCGCTTCCGGGAGCGTGGCTTCGCCGCGCATCTGGAGTTCGCGCTCGGCAGTGACATCGCCCTTGGGCTGAACACGCTGCTGACAACGGCCGCAGGAGACCGGTTGGATCCAGGAGCGGGGCGCACGAACCGGCGACTTTACGGTTCGACCCTGCGGATGGTGATGCTCCGCGACTTGGTCGTCTTGGCGGAAGCCGACTTGCTCCGGCGCTCTCGTCGGCACTTCGGTTACGTGGGCTTCGCGCGTGTCGACTACGAGCTCCTGCACGGAGTCCACCTGCTGGGCACCGCTGAGATCCTGGACGTCGGAGAGCCGGAGGGGTTGCTCTCGGGATCCGCGCCCGGGCGAGGCGAACCCAAGCTGGGCGGTTGGCTGAGCATCGACTGGTTTCCATTGACGCACTTCAACCTGAGGCTCGACGCCATCAGCCGGCAGGATGAACCCCTGCAGTTGCTGGCGCAACTTCACGTGTACCTATGACGGGCAGCGCTCTGCTATCCCGCGGGGCCCCCCGCCCCGTGCTCCCATCACGCAGGGCCCTGATGGTCCTGCTCGGGACCCTCCTGCTCGCGTCAGCCTTCTCTCCTGGCGCGGAAGCCTCGCCCGCATATCCAGCGGTAGTGAGCTCCGCGACAGGTCTTCCGTGTGATCCAGCTTGTACACTCTGCCACCTCGACATCGGCGGAGGCTTGGGGACCGTCGTGCAGCCTTTCGGCGAAACGCTGTACGAACGCGGCCTCGGCCCCGGCTCGTCAGGCGAGTTGCGCGACCTGCTGATCGAGATGGAACTGGACGGCGCGGACAGCGATCTGGACGGCACGTCTGACATGGCGGAGCTTCGCGACGCGGAAAATCCGAACGGGACTACGGCGACCGGCGTCTGCGACAATCTTCCCGTCTATGGTTGCGCGATGCGACCAACGGTGGTTGTCGAGCCCGATCTCGCAGCCGTGGCCCTGCTGATGGCCGCTATCGCCGCCCGTGCCCGGCGCCAATGGAAGGAAACATCATGAGTAATTCGAAGTGTGCCAAAGAGACGGCCGCCGCGGAGAAGCGAGCCTCGCGTAGAGCGTTTGCAGGGGGCCTCGGCGGCCTGCTGGGAATGTCTTGCGTTGGCGAGGTTGCGGACCCGGACCGCTCGATGCTCGCGCTCAGCGCGCTCGATGATGGATCGTTGCCCCCGCCCCAGTTCGTGGCACGCGCTCGAGACATCGCGCCGGGCGCGGTGATCGATTTCGAATATCCAGCCGGCCATGCTGCATTTCTGGTCCAGCTGCGTACCCCCGCAAACGGCGGCATCGGAGGCAGTGGGGATATCGTGGCTTTCCATCGCGCCTGTCCGCACATGGGCTGTCCGCTCAGTGAGCTCAACGTCGAGCGGGCCGAGCTCGGACCCTGCGAATGCCACCTCAGCCTGTTCGACTTGCGCCGTGGCGGGCTCCAGATCCACGGTCTGGCGAGTCAACCGGTCGCCCAGATCCAGCTCGAGGTGCGAGGCGACGATGTCTACGCCGTGGGCGTGGAAAGGCTGCCTTACGGGCGCGCCATCAAGGCGGGCGCATGACGCCCAAGACACGGCTACCCCTGCTGAGAAGCGGCTCCGATGCGGCACGATCAACGCCCGCGAGAGAGCCAGGCCCGAGTGACAGCTCGCAGCGGGCCATCGGACGGAGGGGCTTCGCAGCAGCTCTAGCGGGGGGCTCAATCCTTGCCGCACGCTCAGTCGCAGCAGGCACGACGAAGCTCGGTGGTGCATCAACCGTTTGGCGCCTGCCCCCACCGGACGCCCAGGTTCACACGACCGCTTGCGCTTACTGCGTCGTCGGCTGCGGCTACAAAGCCTACACATGGCCTGTGGATGGCCCTTCCGGTGGCCCCGCTGCGGGTGACAACGCTTTCGGCGTCGACTTTCCGGTGGCCCCGCTGTCCGGTCGTTGGATTTCGCCCGAGATGTACAACCAGGTTACTCTCGACGGAGTTCCGCATCACATCGTTGTGGTGCCCGATGCAGACACTCGCGTCGTCAACGTCGGGGGTGATCACGGCATTGGGGGCAGCCTGGCGCAGAAACTGTTCTCGCCCGAGCGCCCCTCCGATCGCCTGCTCCAACCTCAACTGCGTGTCGGCGAACGCCTCCTCCCCATCAGCTGGGAAAGCGCCATCGAGCTCATCGCCGCGATCTCGACACACATCTTGGAGCGCTTCGGGCCCCTGGCTTGGGGCATGAAGACCTATAGCTATCAGTTCTACGAAAATACGTACGCCATCACTAAGCTGGCGTTCAAAGCCATCGGGACGCCGTGCTGGGCTCCACACGACAAGCCTCGTGAGGCGTCGGACACACCCGGACTTTCGGACGCTGGCATTGACGCGTTCAGCGCCGCCTATCAGGACTGGAAAGAGTCTGAAGTACTCTTCGTGTCGGGCGTTTCGCTGTACGACGCGCACCAGATTCTATTTACTCAGTGGGTCCAGCGCGGTCCCAAACTGATCGTGGTGGGCCCGAGGCGAGATCCCACGGCGGAGTACGCCGTGCGAAACGACGGGCTGTTTCTCCAGATCGTGCCAGGGACTGACACGTTGCTCCACAACAGCATCGCGTACGTGATTCTGGTCAATGGTTGGGAGGACCGCGAGTTCATCGACGCTCAGTGCGCTCATGCCGATCAGCTGGCTGAAACGCAAGGCACCTCCTGGCGGAGGCTGGCCTTTGGTGTCGATCCGGAGGGCTACCGCAGCTTCATCCTCGACGATCCGAGACACAAGCCAGAATCGGCAGCGGCCGTCGTCGGCATTTCCCCTGCAGAAATTCGCAGGGCGGCAGAGATGTTGGCCGGGCCCCGCGCGGATGGCTCACGGGTGAAAGCCTCGCTCATGTTCGAGAAAGGCAACTACTGGGGCCACAACTATCCGGGTACGGCCAGCCTGGCCAGCCTGGGGCTCTTACTAGGGGCAGGCAACCGACCGGGTCGCGTCGTTTCACGTGCCGGCGGGCATCAACGAGGCATGGTCATGGCCACCAGCTATCCCACGAGCCTGTCACCGCACTCGGTACGGGGCAACAAGATGGGCGTCAACCTGGACCACTGGGCGATGCAGGGGGAGTTGCGCTTCGCCTGGGTCATTGGCTGCACGTGGGCCGGCGGCGGAACGGCCGCCGCACAGCCTCTGTTCGACAGTCTGAGGCGCCAAGCGAGAAGCGGCGTGGAACGCCTACCCGAAGAATCGGAGCTGTTTCCCGACGGGGAGCAGGGCGAACTCGACACAGCGGTCGTCCTGGCTTCGTGGAAAGAGCGCCTGGACGCCGGTGGAATGGTGCTCTTGCATCAAGATCTCTATTCGCAAGCACTGAGTGACCTGGCCGACCTGATTCTGCCTGCTGCCGGCTGGGGTGAGGCCCCATTCAACCGCATGCAAGGCGAGCGCCGCCTGCGTCACTATTCGAAGATCGCCGACCCCCCGGGCCAGGCCAAGCCGGATTGGTGGGTGATCGCGGAGGTGGCCCGCCGCATGGGATTTTCGGGCTTCGACTGGCAAGACGGCAACCAGGTGTTCGAGGAGGCCGCCGCCGCCACCTCCGGCGGAGTCAACGACTACTCCGAGCTCGTGACGCTGGCCCAGGAGCAGGGTCGGACAGCGACCTCCCTGATCGCCGAGCTGGGCACCACCGGGATCCAGTGCCCGATCAAGCGCGATGGCGAAGAGCTCGTGGGAACCGTGCGGCTCCACGAGCAAGGTTTCAACACGCCCACGAAAAAGGCCTTGTTTGTGCGCGGCTCCTGGGACGACGTCGAGCCTCGACAATCCGTCGCACAACCGCGAGAGGGAGAACTGTGGGTCGTAAACCGCCGCACGTCCGGAACCTGGAGCTCCATGGTTGAAGACCTGCGCATGCCATACCGGCTCTCGCTCTATCCGGAGAACTGGATCGAGATCCACCCGGAGGACGCTCGAGAGCGCAACATAGCGGACGGTGATCGAATCACCATCGAGACCTCGGGTATCGTTGCAGAAGGGCTGCCGCAGGGCGGCCCGGACAGCAAAGGGGCAATGCGCGGCATCGCGCGCATTTCGAGCCTGGTGCGGCCGGGGACGTGCTGCGCCTATTTCAACTACCTCGGGGATCCCGCCGGCGCGGCCAACAACGTCGTCCAAAACATCGAAGACCCGATCAACCTTCTCTACTCCTTCAAGCTAGGCCGTGGCCGGGTGACGCGGGCAGATGTCTCCGGTTGAAGCAATCCGCTGTCCGGGCAAAGCACGCCTTGCCCTGGCCTGGTCGCTCTCGAGTTTGCTGGCGATCCCGTTGCCGTCGATGGCCCAGGATTTGAAGGCGCGCGAGGCGCAGAGCGCTCCCGAGAGCGCTGTCGCGTCCAACGCCCCCGCCCTGCTCGAACTAAAGACAGTCCCCAGTGGAGCCTACGTCATCGCCAACGGCGCCCGAGTCCCTGGACAAACACCGCTCTCCCTGCGCTTGGGGCCGGGCCGCCATCAGATCCGGGTGGAGATGCAGGGCCACGAACCGCAGCAGATCGAACTGCAGGCAATGGCGGGGCAAAAGCTGGAGCGATCGTTGACGCTATCCATCATTGCAGCACCGCCTGCCGCGTTGAAGCTCGAAGCAAGGCTGGAAGTCCCATCCGAGGCTCCCAGTCGTTTGCCTGCCTACCTCATGCTCGGATTGGCCGGTGCGAGCACGGTAACGGGCGTGGTATTCGGGCTCGAGTCGCTTTCAGCCGGCCAAGACTATGAGCAGGAGCCGTCACGCACGGGCGCCGACGCGATTGAACGCGATGCGCTGGTGGCGGACATGGCATTCACCGCCGCCCTCGCCTTCGCCATAACGGCAGCGGTACTGCTCCTCGCTGAGGACCCCGCAACCTCGACCCTCCTACCTCTCGCGCACGGGAAGCGCGCGCGCGCCGAGTGGACGTTCTAACGAGCCTGGTGCGATCCATCGATTGTCAGCGTCAGAACAGGAAGGTCCATCATGAAATCATCCCCGAGAACCTCGTTCGCGGTCACGTAGCTGCCCTCTTCGTCGCGGCGTGCAGCAAGGGTGGCGAAGTAGCAAGCGCCGTGCCTGACGACTCTTCACCCAAGGTGAAGTGCTTGGGCGTTCATGAATGCAAGGGCCAGAGCGCGTGCGGCGTACCCGGTGGC
>JAYWEH010000266.1:0-4726 GCA_043780025.1 Deltaproteobacteria bacterium | reverse complement strand
CCACGCCCAACACGGTGCTGCTCAAACCGCGCTGGGCGCTGTCATTCTTGCGTGGTCCGATGACGCTCGGGGATATTCGGCGGGCGCGGGGAGTGCGGTGATCACCGAGCGGTGACCGAGGTAGCACGCCTCCCCGGCGCACTATCATGGACTTGGGAGTGGACCATCAAACACCAACCCCGCCCCTCGTTGTTGATGAGGTGAAGAGCCCTGCGTGAAGTCGGCGCACGTGGGCCCGTCACCAGCAACGCACGTAGGTTCCGTTGCCGCCCGTATATTGGTTGCAGGGGATGGGCGGGGATTGGTTCGCGAGCTGGGTCGTGATCCACGGCACTTTCCCCCACAGCGCGGTCCATGTTTCCCAGTCACCGGGCGAGGGACATGAGGTGTTCCCGTCCGAAAAGTCCGCCCTCGACGCCAGGCCTAGGACGACATCGTTGGTAAAAAGCAGGTCGTTGACCGCTGGACCACCAGAATCCATGTGACAGAATCGGGTGCCGCTCGAGACGATTTCGGCACCGAAGGTGGGAGCACCTTGAGGATTGTTGGATTCAATCGACACCCTGTAGTTACTGACTCGGCTGACTCCGCCGCCGACGTCGCCGTTGCCCGCGAAGCCGTACCCCATTATCCAAAACTCGTCGCCATAGTGAGCGACGTCCCGATACATTCGGATCCAGGAACTGGAGGTGTTCGCAGGCGCTGCCCAGCTCGTCTGGAACCCGCCGAACATCGGAACCACCAACGCCAGATCGTTGGCGGCGTTGTTCGTATAATTCGGGAACCGGAACACCCTTGCGTTGGGGGAAGGTGCCGAGGGACCCCACCCCGAAGGTGGGAACAGGCTGCAGAAGGGGCTAATGCAGTTGGTCGTCGAGTTGACGCCGTAGTCCACATAGATGAACTGGTTGCTGGCCGTCCGAACGCAGTGTTGAGCCGTCAGGAGAGCCTTTGGTCCAATGAGCACCGCGCTGCATGCTCCTACTACCCCGTGGACCTGGATCCGCACGGAATAGCCCCAGTACTGTTCGTACCCGAAGGCGACCTTGTCCACCAGCGCATCGGCTGGTTCCTCTGGCAGGGCGCCAGGATCGACAACGTCGGCGTCGCGAAACGCTGCCGCGACAGCCTGGATGCTCGCGGGGTCGCCTTCAAAGGCGTTGCGCATCGATACGAAACTGCGCGCCTCGTCGCAGGTCTCGATGCTCGTAATTCCTGCACTTTGCATGCTCTCGAGTAGGTCCGAATGCAGGTCGCCTCGTCCCTGGAGTAGTTCGTTCATTACGTCGAACTCATACTCCTCGACGTCGACCAAGGGCGGTGAGCCGTCGGGGAATTCGTGGGTGCGCACGCGGCAAACCATGCGACCCGATTCGCCCAGGTAGGGGTATTCGCGCGCCTCGACGCGCCAATAGGGAACCGAATTCGCGCCGACCCCGTTTTGTCTGGTATCCCCTTGCGCATCCTCTGCAGGACTACCGCATCCTGCGACCAGGCAAGCGAGTCCCAACAACGATAGCCATTCAACTAGACACTTCATAGCGATCCTTTTGCAAGCGATTGTAGAAACCCGCGGACGATGTGGCAGCTGGCGTGGTTAGGCTGCAACGCGCGGGTAGTCTTGGCCAGTGACAGATTTGTCCGATCCGATTTCCCAAACGCAACCTTCTTGGGCGCGCCGATTTTACATTAACCGTGCACAGCGGCTCCAGCACTTCGCCGCCCTGGTGGTGTTAGACGAGTTGTATGCCCCCTGCGTCGATAGTCGCCGTCTAACCGCACGGGGGGGCCTGCGATAGTGCTGAGCATACCAAACGCCACGCCAACACGGTGCTACGTCATTCTCGCGGAAATGTTTTGGTGGTGGACCTGGGTTTGACGGTGCGCTGCCCCATGGTCGTCATCTCCGACACGCGAAGCGCCGTGCGCGAGCGCTAGGGCCGCCCGCACGGTCGAATCCAACGTCGCGAATGATCGATACAATTTTGGCGACCAGTACATGGGGTCGAGCAAGTGCTCCACGAGTTTCTACGGATCCCCGAGGTCGCCGTGCGTCAAGGTGCTGTAGCCCGTGACGAAGTACATGTCGCCGTCCGGGCGGCGTCCCCGAACGAAGTCCTCGAACTCGTCCATGTTTCCGCCCGCCTCGGAGTCCGGCTCGAAGCCCATCACCCACCGGTAGTGGTTGTAGAGCACCTCGTAGCCGGCATAGATGGTGTCTGTGGCGCACGATGTGTGAGTGCCCCGGTAGTCGCTCGGGTACCAGTAGCACGCGCCGTCGAAGATCCCGCCGCGTTTGGTCTGGCCGTTCTTAGTACAGGAAGTGGGAAACGCGCCGCCCAAGAACAGGTGCGACAGGAACTCCGCGGCTTGAAGGAGCTGCGGCTTGCTCTCGCCGGACTTGGTGAGCAAATAGAACGCTTCGGAGCCCTGGTGGTACTCGATCTCCGCGCCCTGGCCGAGTGCGAGCAGCGTGTATTGAGGATGCACGCAGTCGCGGTAGATGGCTTCGTCGATCATCCCCTGAGAGTAGATGAGGCGAGGTGCGAGGTACTGCCAGGCGGCGCGGCCCATGTTGTACATGTCCGTGTCGTTCGTGTAGACGCCGACCGCCATCAACGCGAGCGCGCCGGACGGGCCCTGGTTGTTGCGCTTGTAGAGGACACCTTTTGCGGTGAGTGCCAGGTACTTCAACATGTCCTCGAACTTGCGACGGTTGGCGCTGTTCCAGCCGACGGCGTCTCGGTGATAGCGAATGGTCTCCGCGGCGTGGGCGAAGAAAGGCGCTTGCCAGGCCGCGTCCAGCGCGACTTGTGCAACGTCGTCCGCGTCATTCGGATCGTTCGCCTCGACTCGGTCCAGCGTCAGCGCCCAGTCGGTCAAGATGTCCCGGGCACGAACCGCGTGCCGATTGTCGCCTTCGGCGATCCAACGCAGTGAGTTGGCGACGGCCGCTCTCACGTCGGCGCGCCAGCGCGCCTTGGAGTTGTCGCTCGTCGTGCCGTGTGAGACCTTGACGACGCGGTACGGAGCATGCACGTAGTTGAAGGTTCCGGCCGAGTCGTCGCGGATCTCCAGGGTGGCGTTCCGGATCGCCTGGGTTGATTGGGCGCGGATGGCGTCGAAGCCAGCTTGCGTGTTCAACAGGCCAGGGTGACGGAACGTGCGAGGCGCATCGAAAACGTCTTCCGGGTCTCCCGTGGTACCGTCCAGCACGCAGGGCGGTGAACCGCCGCTGCACATGATGCCGGCCGACATGATGGCGCCACCGCAGCAATTCGCGCCGCTGCCCGTACGTTGCGAGCAATCGGCCCCGCCGCAAGTACCGCAGAACTTGGGACAGCAAACCTGCCCAGCCTGATCCTTGATACCGGTGCGGCACTCGGGATCCGGCTTGATCACGCAGGGCGGAGGGTTGTCACTACAGCTCTTCTTCGCTTCACGGATCTCGTCGGGACAGCACAGTTCGTCCGGCCCTCGGTCGGCACAGGTGGTGCCTTGGTCGGTGCCTTGGTCGCACGCGAACAGGGTGTCTCCGGCGATGCTCTGACATGTCGACGCACAGCAAACGCTGCCGGTTTGGTCGGGAATGCCGGTGCTGCAGTAGCGATCGCTCGAGACGAGCGCAGCACTCTCTAGCGCCTGCACCGTTTTGCCCGTCGCCAGCGCATCAGCCTGGTCCTCTGGCTCGACGGACGAGCATCCAGCGAGCAATAACACCAGACCCATCCATCCTCGCTTCGAAACGACTGCCGACATGTACGCCTCCTCGAGTTGACCCACCGGGCCGCGGGATCACCAATACTATCGCACGCTCCAACTGAAGGCGAAAGTAGCGTAGGCGACGCTAGTTGTGTCGTGGTAGAGCGGGTGGGTTTCTGCGGGGCTCCGTTGACCCTATTTGAGCGCGGTTTTTCCCTGAGCCGCGCTCGGGCTCCAGCCCGGCCGGCGCCGGATCTGCGCAATTCCGCGGCACTGTTCTGCCGCACCAGCGCGACAAGGCGTCGTACGCGTTCGAAGATTTGTGGGAGTCCATTCATGGAATTACGTGATCTTGTCCGCGCGATTCTCCAAGGCGATCTGCTGACAGCTCGACAATGGGTTGCGGATGCGTACCGGGGCCATTTGCGATGGGAGCTCTGCGCGCGGCCCGACGGTATGGATGACAGAGAACTCGCAGTGGCCGCTGCAATGGCCGAGTTGCTTGCCGAGCGCGTCGGGGCTCAACCGCCTCCTTAGACCGTGGCAATTGGCGCACAAAGAGAGCCCGTCTTTCTGGACCCGGGAATAGAGAAGATGCCTAGAACGCTGGCGCGTGCAAAAAGTCACGCGCCCGATTCTCTGCGCAAGCGGAATCTGTTCGCCTTGCCCGACTTCTTGGACATCCGTTAGCGGCAGCTGCGACAGCGCGTGCTCTCGGTGCTGGCGGAACGCCGGCTGCAGCAGGGCCAGACCGCCGAGCTCGGCTCGATCGAGAGCTGGCTCACGCCCAAGAACGGGCGCACGCCCGCGGTCGTCATCAGCGCGCCCACCTGGACGACGACGAGCGCGCGCTCGTGCTCGGGGGGCTATTCCTTCGCAGTCCCGACTCGATCACGGAAGCCATGAATGCCGCAACATCTGCGCGGCGTTGGGAAAGGTCGCCGTAGTCGGAAGCAAGCGTCGGAGCCGCACGCAACCGGAGAGCCTCCGAAACAATCCGCTCCCAGCGACGTTCGAACGCTTG
>JAYWEH010000265.1:0-11236 GCA_043780025.1 Deltaproteobacteria bacterium | reverse complement strand
TTGCAGGAAGCCCAGCGCACGTCCGCGCCGAGCGCGGTCAAAGTCTCAATCAGCACGGCCGTCTGCACCGTCATGTGCAGAGAGCCGGCGACCCTTGCGCCGGCGAGCGGCTTGCTGCTGGCATGTTGGGCACGCAGCGCCATCAGACCCGGCATTTCCTGCTCGGCCAGCCGAATCTCTTTGCGTCCCAGCTCGTGTAGGGCGAGATTGGCGACCTTGAAGGGCAAGCGCGGCGCAGCGGGACTCTTGGCCGCGGCGTGACTGGTGAGTGCAGGCTCAGTGGATTGCATCGTGATGTTGGCTCCTTGCGGCGCCGCCTCGAACGGACGGCCCTCGAACGGGACGCATATAACCTAGCGAGCGCAGGCCCGCACGCGGAAACTGCCCCGTGCTTCCGCCGAAGCGGCCCCGCTAGAAAGCGCCCGTGGCGCTCAGCGACGGCATCATCACGACGGTATCGTCCGGTGCCACTCCAGCCCACGTAAAGTCGGTTAAAAAGCTCTTCATCAGATCGAGGCTAGCCGCCGCCGAGAACTCGCGGAACAAGCCCGCCCAGCGCCCGCCGCCGTCTCCGCGCCATGTCGCCGTGAAGCGAGCGCCCCCGAGCAAGGTCTGAAGTGGAGACATCTCTCGATCGCCAGACCAATACTGCCCGCGCGGCCCGGTCTCGGGCTCTCCGCCCGTGTAGTCGTCACTCCAGAAGCTCGCGCCCGATTGGATGTACGCCCGTCCATGGACCATCAATGAAAGCCAGGAGTTCAGGTAGCGCTCGGCGGTGAGCTCCGAGGTGAAGCTCGCTAGCTCCCAGGAGTCGCGATAGCCGCGCGCGAACACGCCGAATGCGGTCTTCAAGTCGCGAGAATAGTACTTGAGTCGCACGGCGGCCGCGGTACGCAGGCGCTCTTCGGGGTGGTTCTCCTGCGCGGCCTGCCCGGTCGGGCCGATCACCACCTCTCGATAGGGGTTGCCGAGAAAGCCGTGCTGGAGGCCCGCCGAGAAGATCAGCTGGGTCGTCAAGACGGGCGTCCACGTTTGGGTCCAGGCGACACGAAAGTTGTCGAGAGTGACGTCGAGTTCTTCGACGCGCTCCGACTCGGTGAAGCAGCCATCCGAGGTGTCGAGGCCCTGCCGCAACGTGGCGGGCACATTGCGCTGCGCGAGGCTGCAGACCCGATCGAAGCCGCGCGAATAGCCGAGCTCCACGTCGGTATTGCGTTGCCAAAAATCGGTACCGGCGGCGATCGAGAACGCATTCGACCGGTAGTCGTTTTCGGTGCCGTACGTGTACGAACCGCTAAAGCGCGTGTGCTGCCGCGCGATCGACAGCCCGCCGCTGGCGATGTGCCGAAAATCTTGCACGGAGGCACGGCTCACGATGTCCGGTACGTCGCTCAGGAGCGGCCCCGCCTTGACGGCTTCGCTCGCTCCCGTTACGGCGTCCGCTTGATAGGCAGCGAAGACCTCGACGTTCTCGAAAGGTGACGCCGAGATGCCCAGCTCGGGCGTGTAGACCGTCATCTTGCTCGTGCTGGACGGTTCGTGAAACACCTGGGTGCGCAGATCCACCTCCGCCATCTGGGCGTGGCCTAGGGGCGCCTCGAGCCAGACGGACAGCGCGAGCAACCACGCCCACAGGTGCTTCAATTGCACCCGCAACCCCCGCCCTGCACGGAGCCACCCCCCATCGAGCCCTCGCGATTTTCGAGCGCGTGCTCGAGCGAAGCCTGTGCGCGAGCGTCGGCGCCAAACTGCATGATCTTGTCGGCCAATATCGCGCGTTGCTCCGGCCGAACCGGCGTGCACCCCAGTGCGAGCGCAGAGCAGGCCACGAGCCATCGCGGCAGACGGCGCCAGATCTCGGCGCCACGCTCTCGAAGTTTCATGCCACGACCTCTTCGCTCGTTCAAAAGTAATTGCTCAAAAGTAACTGCCCAACCCGCCGACATAGCTCTGCACGTTGCGATACGAACTCGCGTCGAACAGCACCGTATTGGTGGCCTCGAGCCGCAACAAAATGCGCCAGCGCAAAGACACGAGTAGCCCGCCACCGGCGCGCGCGTGCAGCAGGGTCTCCTCGCGCAGCGCAAACGCATCGTCATTCGGCATGCTGGTGAAGCCGCCTGTCCCGAGGCTCAGGTAGGGCGCAAGGGCCCAATCCGGTGCGAGGTTGACGGTCGCCGCCGCCCCGTACAACAGGCTGCGCCCGGCCGAGGCCATGACTAAACCGACGTAAGGCTCGAGCGACAGCGACTCGTTGAGCACGAACGCCGGCTTGAGCTCGGCGTAGCCATTCAGATCGAACACGCCCCCGGTCATGGCCATACCACCCCAGGCGCTGCCGAGCGGCGGCGGCGAAAAGATGCCGGGGCTGCCGGGGCGCTCGCCGTCCAGATCCTCGAGCAGCACGGTGTCGGCTGTATCACCGAGGAGGTACGCGGTGCGCCCATCCACCAGATAGACGCGCAGCCAGAAGCCCGTCGGCTCACGACCTTGAATCGGAAACGAATCGCCCCGCTCTGCGCGATGAATCACGCGATATGCGAGGCCCGGGCCAGCGCGCAGCTCACTGGTCGACGAGGTGACTCGCGCGACCGTATCAACGTCGGCGGCGAAGTCCTCATCCGCCGCATCCACGGCTCGCGAGTCCGCCGCCGCCAGCACAGCTGCCACGAGGGCCAGGGCCGTTCCGGTCGCGCTGAAGCGGGAGCGCCTCGTCATCGATTGGAATACCTCGTGCCCCAGGTGCGGATCACGTCCGCCTCTTCGGAATCAGCCTCGAAGACAACCCTCGGATGCGCGACGCCAAGGCTCGGGCGATTCAAGAGCGGCGAACGTTCGGGGTCGACCTCCATTGAGAGCTGCGCCGATTGGTAGTTCTGACGAGCGGCCCGAGGTACAGCCACGTCTTCGATCTCGCCGCCCACACATTGCTCTGCCGCCATCGGCGAATAGTCGGTGAGGCGGAGACCCTGGCGATTGAAGTGGCAGCCCTGGGCCGTCTCGCCAAGGCTCGCGTCCCCGCTGCCGCAGCCCTGCGCGAACAGCAGGGGTTCGACCTCGCAGTAGAAAAAGCTCTCGTCGTAGACAACCTCGGCGACCTGGAAGTTCTCACCCACGTCGAGGGTGCACGCCGGCACACCGCCGCCGAGCAGGGCACCCGCCGCACCGGAGACCAGCGCCAGCAGTGGAGCGCGCTCTGCTCGTGGAAAAAAGAGGTGAACCCAGGAATCGCGGCGTGCCAACGGCGTCTCAATTACCCCCAACCGTGCAAGCGGACATTTGCAGGTGATTCCTAAGGTCTGTGAGCCGGTAGCGCACCGCGACGAAGCCCTCCAAAGGTCGCCCGATGGCAGCTGCCATTCAAGGCCTGGCATTAACGATCCGTTTTCTCGTATTCGAGGAGTCGGCCCGCGCATTGGCTCCTGATACCGGCAATTGTCCCACCCTGGTTCAAACAGTCTTGAACAGCCCCGCCGAGCCGGCTAAGTCTTGGCCCGCTCTGGATTCCCCGTGTTAACGTTGGCCGCTAGTGATTTTGGAGTTGGGGCCCCGCAGCCCCAACTCTCCGAATGATTCTGAAGTTGGGGGCCCGCAGCCCCAACAAATGCTCGAGGCGCCTGGCCGCCTGCCTCTGGTCGGAGACGATATGATTCGCAGTTATTGGTTCATCGCGCCCGTTGCCGCCGTTCTGGGGATCAGTGCGTTTCGACCGTATGGCACCCCGCTCATGGTATTGGCCCTGGCGCTCGGTATCTTCTTCGGTACCGTGTCGATTCGAGGACATCGCGCCCGAGACGTCACGAGCACCCCGCCTGGGCTCTAACCCACAGCTTTTGTGCGGATGAATAGCGATCCGCCGCCTCCGTCGACGCGGCGCCCTGAGCGACAGGCCGAAGGTGCACCCGCACTGAAGACGCTCGGCGATTTCACGCTTCAGGACGTGGACGCGGTTCGGCTGATCTTGCAGGGCGACTCGGTCATCGATTGGCACCGCCTGAATCTGACCGATCGGCAGCAGGCGGTGGACTTCATTCGGAACCATGAGCTCGATCCACTCGACGAGCGAGACGTCGAATACATCACGTCCCTCAAAGAGCAGGCCATCGGCTACTTGCGCCGCAATTTCGCTCTGGCCTTCCCGAAGCCCGTCCAGAACGCGCGCGCGGAAGAGCTCGTGGTGATGGCCTCAGGCACCGGGCACCGCCAGCAGGCCGCCTGCACGGTGCTCAAGGCCATGCAGATCATCAATCACACGAACGGTCGTGAGCTCTTGTTCCGGCTCCCCGTGAGCGACCGTGACCTCTTCCATCTGGTGGAAGAAAAGGTCTACCGCGTGGTGGGCACCATGCTGAGCGAGGGCTTCCCGATCACCGAGTTCGTCGGCGGCCGCAAGAACCTCGACTCCACCTACACGAAGTTGCTCTCAAAGCCCGAATCCTCGGCTGTCGCCCTTTACGACAAGCTGCGCTTCCGCATCGTGACGCGGCAACGAGAGGATCTGCTGCCCATCCTGCTCTACCTGTCCGAGCAGATGTTCCCGTTCAACTACGTGGTGCCAAAACAAAGCACCAACACGATGTTCCACTTTCGCAGCTTCTGCGAGTCACACGCGGGCCTGAAAAGGTACATCCCGAAGTTCCAAGGGCCGGTGGAGGACTCACTGAATCCCGGTGACAATCGCTTCAGCTCTCCCGCCTATCGCACCATCCAGTTCGTCGCCGACGTGCCCGTGCGGGTGCCGGCGCACATCATGGAGCTGGCGCCCCCCGGTTCGGACAATCTGGGACCAATAGTATATATGTTGTGTGAAATCCAGCTGTTGGACGCGGAGACCGAGGAAGCGAACGAAACCGGCAGCGCCAACCACGAGGCGTACAAGCAGCGCCAGCGCGAAGCCGTCCACCGGCGCATCCGGCTCGGAGCCCGAACTCCACGGATCCCGGGCTCGGGGCACGGCTGAACTTTACCCGGGCGCGCCGCACCGGTAGGAATACCAGCCATGTGGCTCATCCGAGCCAAGTTGCCTGCGCTGGCGCAAGCCATCGTCAAGCCCTTGGTCGAAAACGAACTAATTCTCACCGACGCGCCCGCAGACGTGCAGGCGGACGTCTTGGCCGTGCTCGAACAATACATGCGAGACGAGCAAGAGCTGTCCACCAAGGCGCGTGACATCGCCAGTGGTCGCAACGCCGCGCCGAGCGACGCTTCGAGGATCAGGAAGGAGCTGGCGCGCCAGCAGGGCATCGGGATCGGCGAAGAGGCGATCGACTACATGCTCAACCAGCTCGTCGAAATGCTCCTGCACTCCGGCAGCGTGGAGGAGATCTTCGCGCAGGATCACGAGCTCAAGCTCGCAATGCGCATCCCGCTTCGCAAGGAAGAGACGGCTGCCGAGCAGGCGGACGAAGCCGTGCGCAAGCGCTTGAAGCACGTCCAAGAAGGTACGTCCCAATGGGAGATCGAGTACCAGCGCATGCGCGAAGAGATGACGCGCCGGCGCAGCTGAAGACGACCGATGGGTCGAGCAGCGATGATGCGTGAGCGATGCGCAGCATGACCGGCTTTGGGCTGGGTGAAGCGACGCTGCGTGAAGGCCGCGTCAGCGCGGAGGTGCGCTCGCTCAATCATCGGTTCTTGGAGCTGCGAGTGCGTATGCCACCCGAGCTCGCGGACCAGAGCTCCTTCGTCGAGCAGCACTGTCGTGAGCGCCTGGGCCGCGGTCGCTACGACGTGTGTGTGCGGGTCGATGCGGCCGCGATGCCGTTACCGGAGTTCGATTTCGATCGCGCCCGCACCGCCTATCGGGCGCTCGGGCGCTTGCGGGACGAACTCGCGCCCGGAGCCGAGCTGCCCTTGAGTCTGCTCGGCGCCTTTCCTAGCTTGCTCGCCGGCGGGTCCACCGCCGACCCGGAGCCCCTTCGGCGTGCCCTCGGGCAAAGCCTCGAACGGGCGCTGTCCAATCTGGAGGAAATGAGGGCCACCGAGGGCACGAGCCTGGAGGTCGAGCTGAGCACCCGGCTAGGCGACGCGCTGCGTCTTGTCGAAGGTATCGCGGCGCACGGCCCTGATTTAGCGGAGTTCCAGAAACGCCGTCTGACGCAGCGCCTGGAGAAACTGCTGGGAGAGACCCGAGCCCTGGACGCGGCACGGCTCGAGCTGGAAGTGGCCCTGCTCGCCGACCGTTCGGACATCACCGAAGAGCTGGTCCGCCTGCGCAGCCACTTCCAGCAATTTCAGAGCTGTCTCGCTGAACCCGGCCCGACGGGGCGCAAGCTCGACTTCTTGCTTCAGGAAGTGGGGCGCGAGGTCAATACCATCGGCGCCAAGTGCCAAGATGCGAGCATGTCGCACCTCGTAGTCAGTCTGAAAACAGAGGTAGAACGGCTCCGCGAACAGGTCCAAAACGTGGAGTAGAATCGGCCGTTCTCCGAGGCCAGCGTCCAACATGCACGAGCCCCAGCACTCCCCACTCTTGCTCATCGTGTCGTCACCTTCCGGTGCCGGAAAGACCACGCTCACGGGGGCCCTGCGTGCGCGGGTCTCCGGCGTCAACTTCAGCGTGTCCCACACCACGCGTAAGCCACGCGGCAACGAGTCGCATGGGCGCGAGTACTATTTCGTCGAGCGCAAAGACTTTCAGAGCCTGATCGAGCGGGATGCATTCCTCGAGTGGGCGCTGGTTCACGGTAACTTTTACGGCACGAGCCGTGCGGAGATCGATCGCGCGGGCGGCTGCCGGGCGTTGCTCTTCGACGTGGACCATCAGGGCGCCCGTCAGATCAAATGCGCCGAACCGGACGCGGTGACGGTGTTCATCTTGCCGCCGGACATGGTCACACTGGAAGCCCGTTTGCGGGGCCGCGCGAGTGAAGATGAAAGCGCCGTGCAGCGTCGCTTTAATGCCGCCAAGGACGAAATCGCTCACTACGGCTTCTTTGACTATGTGCTCGTGAACGACAATCTGGATAGCGCAACGGAGCAGTTGATCGCGATCCTGCTCGCCGAGGAGTGCCGGCGCAGGCGCAACGCCGGCCGCGCCGAGCGCCTGCTCGAACAGGTGCGTGGCTTCGGCGGGACCACCCCTCCGCGCTGAAAACATAGAGTGGGGCGCCATTGCCCAGCGCAGCCATTGCCCAGCGCAGCCATTGCCCCCAGCGCAGCCATTGCGGGGGGCGTGTTCGGCGTGCTACCCGAAGGCCCGTGGCATACGTGCTCGGCATCGTCGGCGGCAGCGGCATCTATGATCTACCGGGCGTCGAACGCATATCGGTAGAAGCGGTCGATACGCCCTACGGTGCACCGAGCGCGGAGGTGGTCCGTGGCCGCCTGGGTGAAACCACGTTGCTGTTTCTGCCCCGACACGGCAGCGGCCACCAGTTCCCACCGCACCAGATCAATTACCGCGCGAACATTTGCGCGCTGAAGCGTCTCGGCGCAACCCACGTGGTGAGCCTGTCGGCAGTGGGCTCGATGCGGGAAGACATCGAGCCCGGGCACCTGGTCGTGGTGGACCAATACATCGACCTGACCAAACGGCGCGTCAGCACCTTCTTCGAAGACGGCATTGCCGGTCACGTGAGCTTCGCCGATCCGGTCTGCCCCGAATTGTCTGCCGCACTCGCCGACGCGAGTGAAGGTGCCGGCGCCGTCGTGCACCGCGGCGGCACGTATTTGTGCATGGAGGGCCCACAGTTCTCCACGCGCGCCGAGAGCCGCCTGTACCGAACCTGGGGGGTCAGCGTGATCGGCATGACCGCCATGCCCGAAGCCAAGCTCGCCCGCGAAGCGGAGCTGCCCTACGCGACGCTGGCGCTCGCCACGGACTACGACTGTTGGCACGAGTCGGAAGCCGCCGTCAGCGCGGATGCCGTCGTCGCCGTCCTGAAAAAAAACGCACTGCTGGCCCAGCGCAGCGTTGCTCGGTTGTGCGGCTCACTCCCTCCGCCCGAACAGAGCCCCGCCCACGGGGCCACGGGTAACGCCGTGTTGTCTTCCCGTGCTCAGCTGGCTCCGGAAGTGCTCGCTCGGTTGTCATGGTTGCTCGCAAGCTAGCCCTTGACCCCAGGACTTTTGTGGGTTTCATAAGCGGTCAATGAACGGTTCCGTCTTGGATGTAGTCGGCGTGGGCAACGCCATCGTGGACGTGCTCGCACGCACCAGCGACGAGTTCCTGGTCAGCCACGGTCTGATCAAGGGCAGCATGACGCTGATCGACGAAGCGCGTGCCCGCGAACTCTACGCGCAGATGGGCCCCGCGCTCGAGGCGTCAGGCGGTTCGGCGGCGAACACCATCGCCACGATCGCGTCGCTCGGAGGCTCGGCCGGCTACATCGGCTGCGTGTGCAACGATCAGCTGGGCGAAATCTTCGCGCACGACCTGCGGGCAATGGGCATCCACTATGCTGTGCCGCCGCGCTCGGCGGGGCCTGCCACCGCGCGCTGTTTGATCCTGGTCACAGCGGACGCGCAACGTACCATGAACACGTACCTTGGCGCGTGTGTGACGCTCGGCCCAGAGGACATCGACGATGAGCTGATCCGGAACAGCAAGATCACCTACCTCGAGGGCTACCTGTGGGATCGCCCGAGCGCCAAGCAAGCCTTCATCAAGGCGGCCCGCGTCGCCAAGGCCTCTGGCCGCAAGGTCGCACTGTCACTGTCGGACAGCTTCTGCGTATCACGCCACCGTGATTCGTTCCTCGATCTGGTGGCGCACCACGTCGACATCCTGTTCGCCAACGAAGCGGAGATCAGCGCCCTCTATCAGACCGATTCGTTCGAGGTCGCGGTTCGTTCGGTGCGCGGCCAGACCGAGTTCGCCGCGCTCACGCGTGGAGCAAAAGGCAGCGTCCTCGTGTCCGAAGGGGACCCGATCTACGTCCCGGCCGAGCCGGTGACCGAGCTCGTGGACACCACCGGCGCGGGGGATGCGTATGCGGCCGGCGTGTTGCTCGGGCTCACTCGCGGCGAGCCGCTGGCCGCTTGCGGGAAGAGCGGCTCGCAGGCAGCAGCCCGAGTCCTCGGCCACTACGGCGCGCGGCCCGTCCGGCGTTTGGAAGCCGCTACCGTGGAAGGCTCTGCTGGAGCCAGCCACGTCTAGCGGCCAGGTCCGCGTCAGGCTGCCTGCTCGGCGCCTTCGTGCTGATCCGCTTCGGTCAGCGTCCGAGATCCGGGCCCAAGCAAGCGGGCGCGCTCTTCGGCGACCAAGGCTCGTAGCTCCACCTCGCTCACGACGGCGGCGTCGATCAGTGCGAGCATGTAGCCATCCGCAGTACCGTAGGCGCGCCCTACGCGCTGCCCGGTACCTCCCCGTTGCTGCAGAGCAAACGCGTCTGCGAGCAGTTTGCGCAAATGCTCGATCATGAGGTCTTTCGGCGCTCGCGGCATCGGTGTCTCCTTGTTCATCGCAACTACCCAACGCACGCGAAATGGGCCAAGTTTGCGAGCAGGAACGTGACAACGCCGCTCCCGCGCGCCGAACAGCCTTCGCTCACGTTGAGGGGTGAACGCGGCCCGAAGCCGCGCGGCTTGCTTTGCACAGGCCTGCTGCTGCTCAGCCTCGTGTATCCCGCCCTGCGCGTGGCCGAGTTGCTGGCCCGTTGGGTCGCCGGCTACAAACGGCCGCTCACCCTCGAGCTATCCGAGGCGGGTCTGAGCGTGCGGCAACAGACAGAGCTACTCGGTCGCGTGCTCAGCGAGTCTGAGACGTGGATCCCGCGCGAAAACCTGGCGCGGCTCACACGCGAGGTGCGCTACGCCCGGGCGGGCCTGTATGCGGGGCTGCTCGCGCTCGGGCTCGGCAGCTACGCGGGCTTCCGGCTGATTTGGATCGGCCTTTCCGTCCCCGAGGGTTCTCCGCTGCTGCTCGGGCAAGGCTCGTTGGCCCTGGCTCTCGGCATCGGTCTCGACTTCTTCATCTCCACAGCTCGTGCCAGCGCGCGCTCGCGTTGCCGCGTCGTGGTGGTCCCTCAGCAAGGTCCGGCATTCAGCCTGCTGGGTGTCGATCGGGCCGTCGCCGACGCGGCGCTGCAAGCTTTCGCCCACCCCCCGACCTCAGGGTGAAGGCCTCTCGGGCGGAGGCCGCGCTGGACGAGGCGCCGCTGGACGAGGCCCCGGCAACGGTGCCGGCACCCTGTTGGGTGGTTGCGCGGGGCCCGAAGGCGGCGCCTTTACGTCTCGACGCCCGGTCCAACTCCGAACCAGCTCTTCCGCGTACACCAGCAGTCGCTCGAGCTGGCGCGGTGAGACGTCGACTTCCCCCGAGATCTGCTGGCCCGCCGCGCGTAGCTGGAATTTGTCGATAAACGCGATCGAGCGCAGCCCCATCAACGCACCGAGCGCACCGAGGTCGGGATTGGTCAGGGTGTTGATGGCAATGGTGAGAGCGTCGGCGTGGCGGGCGGCCTGCTCCGCGTCCGCGTCGCGCGCCGTCAGTCGCACCCGCGCGGCCCCACCTTCGAGCGTCGTGACGTCGAGGCGAAGCCATTCGATCGACTCGGGCAGCTGAAAGGGCAGCCCGATCAGCGCCCTCCAGGGCGTTTTGACGTGCAAGACCACCGCTTCGTCCCCCTCGGGCGCGGGAAAGGCGCGCGGCGGGTTCGCCAGCAGCGACGCCTCGAGTGCGGGCGGTGCAACCACCAAGATTTCGGGCGCTGTCAGGGCGAAGATCCGCTCGGCTCGGTCGGCGTGCGCGCGCGCGGCCTTGACCTTCCCTCTCAACCAGCGACCTCGTGGCGGCCTCGCCACCAGCTTGTCGATCGCCCGCACCAGGATGGGCTCGGGCAAGCCGTGCTGCAGAATCGCCACGACGTCCGCCGTGCGCCGAAACTGGGGCCCTACGATCAGGATCCGATTCAGGTCCCGCACGGGATCGATCTCGCCCGACGCGAAAAAGCTGCTCCATTGCGGGAACGCGACGAGCAATGGCCCGATCCGCTCACCGAGCGGGTGCCCGCGCAGCCGCTCGGTCATCAGCAGCAGATTGACGTTCGCGTTTTCGTCGATGACGTTGGACTGCAGCCCAGCGAGCTCCACAGGGTGGCCGATTTCGGCCCCCGCCCGCCGAGAGGGCTCGGCTTTGGGCGCCGCAGCCGGTGTGGCCGGCGCGGGCGGGGCTGGCTTGGGCGCCACGGGCGCTTTCGGTGCCGGAGGCGCTGCAGGGGTAGGTGGTTTGGGCTCGGACAGCGCCACCTGTGCGGTCGAGGGCGGCACGGGAGCCGCAGGCTCTGGCTCCTCC
>JAYWEH010000264.1:0-4731 GCA_043780025.1 Deltaproteobacteria bacterium | reverse complement strand
GAACCCCAAGGTGATCGTGGCCCTCGGTGCCACCGCGGTGCAGGGGTTGCTCGGGACCACCGAGGGCATCATGCGGCTGCGCGGACAATGGAAGCTGTATCGCGGCAAGATCCCAGTCATGCCCACGTTTCACCCCGCGTATCTGCTGCGCGAGCCTCAGGCCAAGCGCGAAGTCTGGAAGGACCTGCAAGACGTGCTCCGCCAACTGGGGCTGCCGGCGCCTTCATCAAAGGTCTAGACGCCAACAAAGGTCTGGTCGGGCTTTCTCAGTGTCGCGCCGCGAGCCAGCGCTCGGCGTCGAGTGCTGCCATGCAACCACTTCCGGCTGCCGTCACCGCTTGCCGGTAAGTCCAGTCCGCGACGTCCCCCGCCGCGAACACGCCAGGAACGTTGGTCTCCGTGCCGCCCGGTTTGACCTTCAGGTAGCTGTTCGGATGCATCTCCAGCTGGCCCCGAAACAGGTCGACCATCGGAGTGTGACCAATCGCGACGAACACGGCCTCGCAAGCCAGTGTCCGGCGTTCATTGGTACGCAGATCCTGAATTTGCACACCCGTGACCTTGCCCTGAGCCGGATCGAGCACCTCTTCGATCACGTGGCTGCGCAGGATGGAGATCTTGGGATTGCTCTGAACTCGGCGCTGCATCGCCTGTGATGCCCGAAAATCGTCGCGGCGATGCACCAACGTGACCTTGCTGCACAAGCCGGACAGATAGCTGGCTTCCTCCATCGCAGTGTCGCCGCCACCCACCACGACCACATCCCGATTGCGAAACAGCGCACCGTCACAAACCGCGCACGCACTCACGCCGCGGTTCTTCAAAGCATCTTCGCTCGGTAGACCGAGATAGTTGGCGCGCGCGCCCGTCGAAATGATCACGCTCTGCGCGAGATGCAGCTCGTTTTCATCTTCACCAACCCAAAGCTTGAAGGGCCAGCTCGAGAAGTCGACGCGCTGCACGTCCGCGGTGATAAAGCGGGTGCCCTGCGCCTCGGCCTGGCGCCGGAACAGGTCCATCATCTCCTGTCCCGTTACGCCCTTCGGAAAGCCAGGGTAGTTCTCGACATCGGTCGTGAACATGAGCTGACCGCCGGGTATCAGCCCTCCAGCATTGAAGCCTTCCACGCATAGCGGCTCGAGATTGGCGCGGGCCGCGTAGATGGCTGCGGTCAGCCCCGCCGGACCGGAGCCGATGATCACGACTTTGTGGAGAGGAGTTACTTGTGTCATTGGACTCGCGTCGGTGAACTCGGAGGCGCCGGCTCGCCCTGGGAGCCGCCCCTCGCCAGTGGCCTCGGCGCTCTCAGATAGTGCCGGCAGCCGTAAATGACAACCTGAGATCCCGCGGGCGAACGACCCGTCGACTCCCCTCGCCTCGGCCCGCTCACTCGCGTACGGGTTTCGCCTTCAAGGCGGCCCGGCCCTGCTTCACGTAGGCGCTGAATTGCACGTGCTGCACGCCATGCTCACGCATCAGCGTGTCGCGATTCTTGCGCAGCGTGGCCGAGAAACGTTCAAACGTGAAGCCTTCTACAGCCTCGCCGCAGTCCTGTTTGATGCGCACGAAGTCGTGGTAGACTTCCGTCCAGCCGGGCTCGATCTCCGCCGGTGCGCCACCGTTGCCCGCCTGATGGGCGGGTGCCTGGAACGGGGCCGTTGCCGCTTGAAGCGCTGCCGAGCCAACGAATCCGCCCGCCAGGGTGCCTTCTCCCACGCCGGACGAGTAACCCGCGTCCATCGGCGGTAGCGTCGGCGGGATCACCAGCGGCCCGCCCCCGTTTGCGGTGGGATACGCGCCGGCGTTGGGCGGCGAGAATTGGGCTCCTCCTCCACCGCCAAACGGCAATGGAGGCGCCGCTTCCGGCTGCCGTCGGGGCGGCAACCCCCTCGGGCTGGGCGGGAACGCCTGGCTCGAAGCGGGCTGCACAAATAAAGGCTGCGGCAATGCGGGTGGCTCGACGATTGGAGCGCCGGCGGTGGACGGTGGCAGCGAGGGCGGCAACCCGAACGCGTTCATCGACGAGGGCGGTGGCGCGTCCCCGAAGACCTGCTCGAAGCCGATGGAAATCGGTGCGTCCTCAGGCGCGTTTCGCATCGCGCGATCGAGGGCCAGGTTCAAGTCGAGCCCGAGCTGCCGGAAGGGCCCTCGAAGTTTGTCCACCGCCAGGTGCGCGCCTGAACCGCTGGCGAGGGCTTTGACCTGGCGCTTGAAAGCGCCTAGCGGCTGCGAATACTCCCAGAAAGACAGGCCGATGCCCACGGCGGCCGCCCCGAGCGCCAAGGCGATCAAAAGCAGCGTGCTCACTGCTTCCTTGTCCTTCTTGTCCGCGTGGCGCAGCGCGCCCATCAGGCCTTCCACATACGGGACCTGGCGCGCCACCGCGTAGCCGGCGCCGAGTTGCCAGGCCTCGCCGGGGAGTCGGGCGTACACGACAGCCAGTCCATCGGTGAACTGATGCACGTCCGTGCGCCCCTTCTCCTGATAGTTCGCATCGCCCACGAGCGAGGGTAGGTCGGTGACGATCTGATCGAGGCCAGCCTGTTGGAAACCGGTCGGGATCCCCATCGCCTGACGGCGCCCGCTGGAATAGAAGGCCACCGCGGCGCCGGTGCGTTCGGACAATTCGCTCGCAAATCGATCATCGACGACGCGCATGCCCACGATGGCGCCGGCCGGGAGCTGCCCGAGATCGAACTCCACAGGACGAGCCACCACCCGGTACAACCGGTCCATGAGCAACGTATCGTCACGGACGTAGCCGTGCAGGGCGTCCGCGACGACGGGATAGCCCCCGAGCTCGAAATCGGCGAGCCCAGACGCTTGCTCGAAGCCGATATGGGCCACGACCTCGCCGGACTGGTCGACTGCGAAGACCGCGTCGAAACGGTCGCCTTTGGGGAGCTCCGACGCGATCTGCGTCAACGTCCCCTTGAGCTGGCGGCGCAGCGAAGCGTCGACCGCATTGATGTCCGCGGCGCGGCTCGCCGTGGCCAGCGAGCGCGCCACGGAATCATTTCCGGCAAAGCGGATCAGCTGGGCGGCGCCCTCGCGGGCCTCGTTCTTCAGGGACCACGACACCACGCGGCTGTCTGCGGACAACCCCTCGGCCACCATGCGCACACCGAGCCGGTTGTGCATGCTGATGGCGAGCAGCGAGAGCAGGATCGCTCCGCTCAACAAAAGGGCCAGCAGCCCAAACCAAAAACGTGATGCGATCATCAGGGATTGTTGTCCTCGACAGGCGGTTTTGTAGCGAGCACGAGTGGGCGCGCGCTCACGTCAACGTCTCGCTTGTCAACAGCTACCGCTAGCGGGCGCCCTACGGCTTCTCCCGCGAAATAGGCTTGCAGCATATATTGTCCGGGTTCCGCCACGCTCACGGTGAAGCGGCCGTCTGAAAGCGGATACGCCGCTCCCGCGACGGTCGGCTCTGCCACTACCCACATCGAAAGACTGGGTGTGAGCTCATCCCTGATCTCGTAGCGACCGGGTTCCTGGGGAGTCCACCGGCGCGAGCCCCCTTTGCCGGTCACGTTGGCGGGAAAAGTCCCGAAGCCCACCCCGAAGAGGCGGTGCTCGAACGGATCGGCGTTCTTGAAACGCACCTCTGTGCCCGGCGCTATCACCAGGGTCACCGGCGTGGTTCGGCCTCCCGATACTCGCACGTCGACGAATTTCGAGCCGGCGCGATTCGGTGTGCCCAGCGCCACGATGCACACCTCCTTTGAAACCAGCGGAAACAGCTTGCGCATCGCCGATGGGACGGTCGTGACCGGCTCCCTGAACGAGTAGCCATGGCGATCGGGGTTCTTGGCCGCGGCCCAGACGGGGTTACGGAGGTGTTCGTGCCCGCTGATTCGGCCTCGAATCTCGGTTGCACCCACGGCGCGCGCCCCGAGCAGCGCCCCGAAAATTAGGGCCAGCTTGGCCCACCTGCTCGCACGCGCCCTGACGACGCTCATTTGGATCATGAGGACAGCGATATTGCACACGGGATCGGACTGACGGCCACTGAGAAAGCGCGCCAAAGGCCCGAGAACCCGGCGGCCGGGGCGACCGGCACCGGAGCTGCAATCGGGGGGACAAAGCCGGGGACGAGAAATGGGGACGAGAAAACTGCGGGCACAAACTGTCGGGGACAAAACCAGAACGGGTCAGCTCGCTGCCAACCCGTCCAAAGGCGGTTCCTTACCGCGTGAGCCGAAGGTGATATTTGTGCAATGAACCCCTAGACTAGCTAGGTGGGAATCTCACGCCGGCTTCTGGCTTCCCGGTGAAACGTATCCGGGCCTAGCTCTCCACCGGCATATCGAGTCCCTGGTTCAATTATGTCAGGGATCCATTGAGCGCACCGTTCGTACTCCGCAGAGGGAACTCGACTCCTAAACTAACTTTTCCTCCGCGCTCGTCAACGATCATCGGCACGCTTTCGTTTAAGCGCGCGGGCGTACTCGATATTTCTCGAGAGCAACGAAAACGGCTTGCGGAGCTCTGCGAGTGTGCTCGGAGTGTGGCCGTCACACTGGCAGGGCGCGCAGGGAGACATCTTCGCACCCTGGGTTGACACGTGCGAAGCGCTGAAAATTGGCCCTGGCTTGGGCTGATCCGGCATGGGTTACTGATGACCCCGAATCCAGCGCCCGAATTCGCTCGTCTGGTGACGCGGACGTTACATCTCGCTCTCACCTCCGACGCGGAGAGCTTCGACCTCACGGTTCGCGCCGCGGA
>JAYWEH010000263.1:0-11244 GCA_043780025.1 Deltaproteobacteria bacterium | reverse complement strand
CGCGCGCACGCGTGCCTTCCTCGCGACCAGCGTTACGCCAGGACTCGAGGGCGCACTCGGTCGGTGGCTGATTCGCACGACCGAAGCGGGTCTCGTGGGCGAGCAGCCAGAGCGCCGCAAAGTCCGGGTAGCGCTCCTCGGTGAAGATCCGCTGGAGGTCTGCCGCGATCCACGCCGGCCGGGTCAGGCTGGCGTTGTCGCGCACGATGCGGAGCGTGAGACCGTCACTGGTTACGCCCCAGAGTGAGCCCTCCTGCGCGTTTAGGTATTCCTGGACCAGACCGAAGGCACTGCGGCGTCGCGTGCCGTCCCCAAAGGCGGAAGCTCGCGCATCGAGACCGGTCTCGACGGACGCGATGACCACAGGCACGCGACCATTGAGCGCCGCGAAGCCAATAGGGTAAGTACGCTCAGCCAGGATGACGGGTTCAACCCTCGCCAGCGAGGTAAACCCGAAAGTATCCCTCAACAAGGACTCGACGAACCGTCGCGCATCGACCACGCCTCCGTGGCCACCTTGAAACTCACTCCAGTGCGCTTGGGCGATACGCCAGAAGCGACCGATCTCGTCGCGAAGGTTGAGTCCCTTCGGAATGCGGTACTCGGCCTCGCTCTGCTCTCCGGCGGCGAGCTGCGCCGCCCGCGAGAGCCAATCTGGGGAAAGCAGGCCGCCCTCGATCGTTAGAGCATCGAAGGCGAGCTGCGCCTGCCGAGCGCGGGAGCCGCGCCGGCTTGGCGTCGTGGCCGAGGAGGGGACCTTGCGTGTGGCCATGACGCTCAAGCCACGCGCGGAAGAAGCACGAACAGGCCGATCACGTCGGCGGGAAGGAGCGCCTTCACGCTGTAACCGCCACGCGCGTCGGCCGCCTCGCGGACACGTCGGTGATCCGCGAGCAAAGCCTGCGCGCGGCGCTCGGCGAACGCATCGAGCTCAGCGAGGCGAGCATCGAGCTGCACCAGGGCCTGTTGCACCGCTCGCTCGCGCACATGCAGCGGTGGGTCGGCCACAGGCTTTGGTGCGAGAAGCGCCAGCGCTTCGACACCTTCGAGCGGTGTCGCCCCGCTACTGGTCCAGGCAAGCGCCGTCGCTTCCTCGACGAGCAAAGTTGAGCTGCGGCCGGAGCGCTGGCTGACGAGCTGGTGGCGCAAGCGCAAGAGCGCTACTACGGTGCGGCCCGTCACCTCCGTGGAGGTCCAACAGCCGACCCTACCAAGCACGCCCGGGTCGCTGTCGGCTTCATCCACCCCGCTGCCAAGCGTGCGCTCAAGCAGCGTCTCTGCCAGCACCGACACGAGCGGATGGCTACGCTGCACGGAGCGGCAGCGGGGAGCGGGTGGATACTCGAAGTCGACGAGGATCGATCCCGTGAGCGCCTCGGACTCGAGGCGCTCGCGCACGTCTTCCGGCAGGGCGCCGAGCGGGACCTTGAAACCTCGCCGCAGCGCCTCGAGCCCCGAGCCGAGCCTCGCTAACGCGCGCCCTGCGAAGCGCTGAACGTCTTCACGCCCACCGACAGCTGCGAGCGACTTGTGCCACTCGGGCAGCACGTCCTCGGGCTTGAGCCTGCGCTGGGCAAAGACAGTGCGGTTCTTCTTGGCCTTCTCGGCCGCGTCCTTCCAGCCTTCGTCGAAGAGCTGGAGCTGCTTCATGTTCGACGTGTCGTCGCCACCCCGTCTCTTGAGGAGCACCGCTTTCAACAGAACCTGCGTGAGCTTGAGACCGTCGTCGGGCACGGGTACAGGCACGCCAAGTTCCTCCCGAATCTTCGCGGCTTTGCGCAAAATGACGTCGAGCACCGCGCCATCGACGGGATTGTTCGCGCCGTACATCAGCGTTGCACGAACGATGGTTCTTCCATCCGCGTCCTTTTGCGGTCCGTTCTGCCCGAAGCGGTCCACGCGGCCCTCGCGTTGCTCGTGACGCGTGGGGTTCCACGAGAGGTCGTAGTGCACGACCGCGTCGAAGTGCTCCTGGAGATTGACGCCCTCGGAGAGGCAGTCGGTCGCGATGAGCACACGCCGCTCAGCGTCGCCGAGCAGGTCGACCTTGTCCTTCCGCTCGCCGGCGGTCAGCTCACCGGTAACTACACCGACCGTGATGTTCTTGAACTTCCCGTCCAGCTGGCGCCCCAGATAGTGCGCGGTCGCGATATAGCGACAGAACACGACGGGGTTGAAGCCGTCGGCAACGAGCTCGCTCAGATGTTCCGTAAGGATCTTGAGCTTGGGATCTCCGGCTTGTCCTGCCAAGCGCTCGGCCTTTGCGATGAGGTCGTTCAGCGCAGGATCATCGGTGCCCACCGGCGGCTCTACATCATCGTCCGGAAGCGCATCGGCTGCGCCGTCGAAGACCCTACTCTCCAGATCGTCTACGTCCTCATCTCTCTCGATGCCTGCGCGTGTACGCAGGGCCTGAACGGCCGCCGCGGGGCTCGATGCGACGCAACGCATCAACGCGAGCGTGCCCCAGAAATTGAGCCTCTGGCGCCGCTCGTCACCACCCGCTGACTCGACGACCGCGGCGCAGTAGTCGAGGACAGCATCGAAGAACTGTTCCCACGCCCCCGTAAGCGTGTAGGTCAGCTCCTTGGTCTCGCGGCGCGGGAACAGGTTGCCCTCCTTCCACTCAGCGATGTCGGGCCGACGGCGTTGCACGAAGTGCCGCGAGAGTCGCTCGCGCAGGCCGTCGCGTTCCGCGCCGGTCGCATTGGCCAGCTTCTCGAAATCCCGGTCGAGAAGGCCGAGCAGGCGGAAAAACGCGGCCTCGTCGCCACTGTGGGGGGTCGCGGTCAACATCACGAGGTGCCGCGTCGGCGACTCAGTGAGCCCTTTCAGGAGCTCATAGCGCTGGTGGCGACCCTGGCCGGTGGCTGCGCAGGTGTGCGCCTCGTCGACAATCACGAACTCGGGGCATGCACGCAGGAACTCAGCCCGCCGACGCTCGCTTTTGATGTAGTCGAGGCTCACGACCGTGTGCGGACAGGCCGAGAAGACGCTCTCGCTAGGGGGGAGGCTCCGCTCCAGACGATTTGCACTGGCCGCGGTAACAGCGACCGGGTGGATGTGAAAGCGAGCCTCCAGCTCGCCCACCCACTGGTCGACGAGGTGCGGCGGACACAACACCGCAAGCCGCTCGATGTCACCCCGATCGAGCAATTCGCGGGCGATCAGCGCTGCCTCAATGGTCTTGCCGACGCCGACGTCGTCAGCGATGAGCAGGCGTACCGGATCGAGCTTCAGGGCCATGAGCAGGGGAACGAGCTGATACGCCCGGGGCTCGACGGCGATTTGCCCGAACCCGCGGAACGGCCCGGCACCGCGTCGCAGCGACAGCAACAGGGCGTCACGGAGCAGGAGCGCCGCGTCATGACTGGCCATTTGGCGCGCGTCGGGCCGCGGAAAGGTGGCTTCGGTAACGGGCTCTAGCTCAAGGGCCAGGTGAATGAGCGTCTGGTCTTCCTCGGACCCCGAGACAGGCCGCACGCGGAGCGTTTCCGGATCGCTTCCCGTCAGCACGATCCATTCGCGGCCGCGTGCGCGCACAAGGCTTCCGGGTGAGTAGGTCACGGCGGTCATGATGAACGTCCTAAGGCCGATGTCAGACGCTTGAGCGATTCGGGCCACGGCGGCGCTTCGCCACCAAAAACGATCACTTCGAAGCCTTGGTCCGAAAGCTGGCTCACGACGGCTGGAAGCGCGGTATCGAAGAGCGCGACGACGTAGTGACGCCGCCACACGAGAGGTACGGTAACAGCGCCGACGACGAGCGGGGCCGGATCCGGCGGGGGTAACTCGCGCCTTCGCGCCAAGTCCCGCAAAACCGCGACCGAGTCATCAACGTTAGGAGCACTTGGGCGCGAGCTGCGCCTCGAAATCTGCGGAACATCTAGGCCCGACGTCGCCGCACGCGCAAGTCGTACCAGCATGGTCTTGGTGTCGACATCGCGGCGATCGATGTGCTCGTGGTCGGGCTGATTGTAGTATGACATTAGGCACCGGTAGCAGGCCGCTACGCAGGCGGTCTCTGGCACGTCGACAAGCCCATGACCGTCGAGCGGAAGACTTGCCTGGTCTGTCACCGCGAAGTGCATGATGGAAAGGGCCTTGCGCGCGACCTCGGCGAGACGGTCCGGCTCGGCCACAAGCCTCGTGAGCACACCCGCGCCACCCTCCGTAGCCTCGTAGAGTAGAAAGCCGCTGCGTTCGTCACGCGTCGGCATGGGCTCGGCAAGAATCTCACCCTGCTCCAGCTGGAACACCGCTTCAATGCCTCGGAGGAGCGCGTGCTGCACCGTGGCGAACGTGGTCTGCGAGAACTCTGACCCCGTCGGCCTGAGCAGGAGGGCGTTCTTTCGATCTTGCACGCTGGGAACGATCCACTGGCGCAGCGACACGGTAGGATCAGCGGGTTCGCTTCCCTCGTCTTCGTTCGTCGCCCAATACCCGGAGACAGGATCAATGTTGAACCCGAACTGCGTCCGGTTCGCCCGACGGCGAAGGCCCTTGTTGAGACGCGTGATCGTCGCACCCGGACCGTATGCGAGCCGCACGACCTCGCCCCCGTCGTCCGCCGCCGCCCCGCTACGCTCATCGATCACGTGGTCGCGCACGGCCCACTCAAAGGTGGTTTGAAGCTCGTACCCCTGTCGCTGCCGCTCTTCGTCGTTGGCCGTAATGCGCTCAGCGGGCTGCGTGGCGACGTTCTCTATGCGATAAACGTGATTGACGATCTCGGCGTCGCCGAGCGAGGCCTTGCAGGCGTGACACATCGACGCTTGGTCGTTGAAGTGGCCCGCGCCACAACTCTTGCAGATGCGAACGGACTTGGTTGGCAACCGCGTGTCGGCCGTGGCGCTTCCCTGGTGATTGACCGACAAGAGGGCGCGTACGACGCGGTAAGCACGCCCCTCGTGGTACACAAGGCTGCGCGGACCAAATTCCGACAGCGCGAGGAAACGCGGTCGCTGCAGATACGCTTGTCGGCCTCTCCCATCGCTCGTCGCCGGAACGTATGCCATCAACGGCAAGCGTGGGAAGTTGTAGCCCGGAAGAAATCCCTCCGTCGCGAGATAGCGGTAGGTGTAGAAGTCGTTCGAGTTACTGCTCGTCCCCTTTTGAAGCAGATTGAGCTGATCGATGGCCTGAAGGTATCGGCCCTTTGCGGCCTTTTTCTCGGCTGGTGGCGCTGAATAGTCGCTTTCGGTGCGATGCGCAGCGTCGCGTTGCTGCTCGGCCGCCGTGAAAAGATCGCGCCAGCGGTCGAAAGCGTCTTCGAATCGACGGGGAGCGTTCTGCACAACCTCGTTCGCGAACTCGTTGGGACCGGGATACCAGGGCGCTAGCGCCTCGGTGAGGTCCTCTTCGAGAAGGTCGAGCACGCGCCGGATCCGCCGCACTGCTTCGTCGGTAACGCGCGGCGCACTCATCGGGCTCTTGACCTCGGGCTTGAGCGGACGTTCTGGCTCCGAAAGCACGAGCATTTCCGAGATCGCCGGATTGAGCGGCTCTTCGGTACAAGCTAGCCACATCGCAGAAAGGTGGCTCTCAACAAGATCGCGGTTGGCGAGATCGAGCAATGGCGGCCGGACCTCGCCATGCACCATCCCCTTCGGGTCGCGGAAGAAGTACTGGTCGTGAGGCCCTTGCGCCGAGCAATATGTGAGCACCAGCGCCGCTTGCCCACTGCGACCAGCACGGCCACTGCGCTGCGCGTAGTTCGCGGGCGTGGGGGGAACATTGCGTAGATATACGGCGTTCAGCGCCGAGATATCGACACCAAGTTCCATCGTCGGGGAGCAAAAAAGCACCGGCAAAAACCGGTTCGTTTCGCCAATGTCGCGCAAGTGCTTCTCGTCTGCCGCTAGTTCCTGGCGTTCTTTGCCCCCATAGCGGAACCGTTTCTCACGCACCGCGCGTTTCTCACCGTCGACCTGCGCCGTGTGTTCGCGCGCTTCGAAGCCGAAAAGCGGATGCGCCGGAGTGCGCAGCACGCTGGCAAGGTTCGCGTAGAAGTCGCGAAAGAACGCACTCTCGTTAGGATGGTTAGGATCGAGTACCGGCATGCCCTCCTTGAAGAGGACGCAAGCGTCGTTGAGGCACCAACCAGCCTGATTGCCGAAAGGCGTGACCTCCTCCGAGACGAGCCCGTGAATAGCGGCGGCTCGAAGAAGTTCGCCGATCAACTGGTCGAAGTCCTTCGCCTTGAGCGAGCGGACGACCGATGCATCCTTCCAGAGTGGACGACCCGATGGAAACTGCGGAGACCGTGGTCCGCGCGAGGACTTTAGGATCTTCCCCAGCGCACTGCGCGACCCACCCCGCACGATGAGATCTTCGTCCTTGCGGTCTTTCTTGGAGATGAACGGAACCGAGAGCATTAGCCATCTCGCTCCTCTCGGCTTCCGGTGACCCACCTCGTCTGTGCCAAAACCCCACGGAGCGCGCAAACGGCTGTGCGACTTAGCAAGCATCTGTTCGATCACAGTCGCGTCGAGAACGTGGCTGCGAACGGCCAGTGCCTTTCGCAAGTGGTCGAACAGCTCACAATACACGGCTGCACGCTCTGATGGCGACGCTAGGCGGAGCACGTCCGGCGCCTGCGCAAAGAGTGATTCATCCTCGGCGAGCGCCTCCAGCCCGAGGTAGTCGACGGTGACAAGTCCGAGCTGCTCGAGATTCGGGTTGGTGTACCGCCAGCCTCGTCGCTGATCGAACCAGACGCGGTACGAAAGGACCTGGCGCAGCGTGCTATCGGCCTCTTGTAGGTTAAAGCCTTTGAGGCCCGGCTCCAGTAACCACTCAGAGCGGATTTCCGGGTTCGTTCGATCGAAACCAAGCGCCTTCTGCTGAGCGACACCAAGTTCGTCACTTCGCAGTCCCTTGTTACCCGCGAGGTCGAGCGCTCCGAGGAAACCAGCGCGGATCAGGCTGACGAAAAGGAAATCGTTAAAGTGACCCGACTGGAGCGCTGCGTCTTGGCGATTGTCTGTGAATCCAAGCAGCTTGCGAGTGTGCGACTCGAGCCCCGAGCTTGCCCCATGCATCCAGCGAAGCACACTGCCGACGAGGACGGTGGTGGCAGAGCTGCGGCCTTCCGCCGAGAGCGACGCAAGGCGGTTGCGATCCCGCGCGGCGCCAGCATGCGTTGCGCCGCAGCGGAGGCAGAAGCGGAATGTACCCGGAAGGAACCACACCTTGACACCGGCACCGAGCTCGCCGGTCGGAGCTACGGTCTCGGCGCGGGCGCGCACCTTGCGGTAGTGGGCCTTGATGCGGGGATTGCCGGCGGAGTCGTACTCGAGCCAGTTCTCCGGGTAGTCCTCGATGCGGTCGAAGAAGGAGAAGTCGACGTCCTGTGCATGAAGAGTGAGGAAGCCGAATACCTCCTTTTCGTTTGCATCGTCCGCGCCGTCTGGGGCGCCATCATCCGCGTCATCGGCGCGGCCCGGCGCATCGTCGATGTCGCGAGCGAGGAATCTGCGATCGCTGCCGTCGGTGACAAAACGTACCGGGTGGTATTCGTGGCCGCAGTCGCGACAGAAATGCACGGCGTAGAGACGCTTATCTGGTGCACCGGGTAGGAACTGCTGCCCCTCGACCGTAACAGTTCTCTCACCGGGCGCTTCGAGCGTGGCGAAGGCGTGTCCAGCACCTGAGATGAACTGGTGCAGCTTGAACGCGAAAAAGCTGTACCCGTTGGCGAGTTGCGAGCCGGTACGCTCCGTCTCAGGAACACTGGAAACCAAGAGCAGGTCTCGGACAGCGGCCCGACACGTCGCAACATCACGACTCGCTGCCACACTGAGTTCACTAGCGGCCTCCTCGACGGTCAGGGGACGCGCTCGGACCCAGCGCTGGTCGACCTCGGACCAGGACACGCCCAGGCTTGTCTCGACCCAGATCGTCAGCGGGTGGATGCGCAGCTCCGCATCCGAAAGGGTCGGGGCCAGGCCTGTATCGATAGCGGGGCCAAGGGCTTGGCGCACAGATGTCGCGTTCTGAGCGGAGTCGGTGACCCGCTCGAGCGTCTCGACGATCACGCTGCTGTCCGGAATGTCGGTCGAGAACAGCTTCGACGCCACGCGCGCGACGACGCGGCTCTTGTCTTCGATTGAGCCGTCGCTGACCATTGTCGCCGAGGTACCAATGCACTGAAGCTTCTCGGGCGAAAGCCGCTCGCGAACACGGCGAACGAGGAGCGCGACGTCGGCGCCCTGACGGCCTCGGTACGTGTGCAGTTCGTCAAGCACCAGAAAACGAAGCCCGGTGCAGTTCTCGATGACGCGGCGATCGATATCGTCCTGCCGAGTCATCAACAGTTCCAGCATCATGAAGTTGGTGAGCAGGATGTCGGGCGGGTTCTCGGAGATCCGACGCCGCTCGTCGGCGTCTTCCTGCCCGGTGTAACGCGCAAATGTGACAGGTTTCTCGCCGGGAACGTTCTTGATGAACTTGTCGAGCTCCTCAAGCTGGCTGTTAGCCAGGGCGTTCATCGGGTAGATGATGATCGCCCGCGTTCGCCGCCTGCTGTCGGTTCGCTTCTCGAAGAGTACGGCGTTGACGATAGGGATGAAAAAACAAAGGGACTTGCCGGAGCCGGTGCCCGTCGTAACGACGTAGCTCTCGCCATGCGAGGCGAGCGCGATCGCCTGCTCTTGGTGTTTATACAGAGACAGCGCCTCCCCTCGCGGAGACGCAGGGGTCGACGCCGTCCGAAAGATCTCCGCCAACTTTGGGTCGAGGACCCCCCCGTCAACCAACTTGTCGATACTCGTCGACCGCTTGTAGCTCGGGTTGATCTGGATGAGCGGCTCCGGCCAGAAGCGGCCCATCCCGTAGATCGCTTCGACTTGCTGCCGAATATCCTCTGCGTAGATCGTCGTGAACGACGTGGCGAACTTGCGGTACTCCCCGACGACGGTGTCGCGCAGCGAGAAGACGTCCATACTCTTGACGCTCATCTTGACCCCCTCGCGCTCGACGCGTCGTGTGCATCAGCACCGCCCGCTCGAACCCAATCGTCGATCTCTGTCAGCCTGAACTTCCAAAGCCTGCCCACTCGGTGAGCAGGCAGTTCCTTGGTCTCGATCCAGCGGTAGACCGAGTCCTTCGCCACCCCGAGGTGTTTGGCGACGTCCTCAACGGCGACCCACGGCTCAGTGGTCATCGGTTCGATTCCTGTCTGTCAACGCCCCAGCCCACGCGCGTACCGTATCCGGACCGGCGGTTGTCAACAAGACAAGATGAGAGTCGATGAAACCGTAGGTGTGTGACAGGCGCACATACCGCTCCGCTAGCCGCCTCCCGCTCCGCGCAGTCCCAGCGCGGACGGTTCTGCGAAGATCACGGTCGTTCAACGGCTCGACGCCGTCGAAGCCGCCAGTTCTGAGAGCCGTAGCGGAAGGTCAGAGGCCGGCAAGGTCCGGTCAGCAACTGCGTGACGCGCACCCGCGTGAGCCCGGATTGTGCGCTACGGCGGCCCTGTCGGCCACCACGGGAGTTCCTCCAACGGTGCGCCGCCCGCGACTGGTTCGAGTGTGCCGCGAAGACACGAGGGCGAACAGGACGGCAGGCAACCGTACCAGCTCGACCACACCTTCTGCGATCTGGCGACCTGAAGCAGATACTCGACCGCTCCGCGTGCTCGCACCCATTCGCCGAAACCCGGGGTCGCTTCCGGCGGAGGGCGGCCCACCGCCTTATCCGCGCTACGCCCCAGTC
The DNA here is from genome assembly GCA_043780025.1 of Deltaproteobacteria bacterium. Lineage (GTDB taxonomy): Bacteria > Myxococcota_A > Polyangia > Polyangiales > Polyangiaceae > SZUA-265. The sequence goes on along the minus strand of JAYWEH010000263.1, from coordinate 1,524 downwards.
CGTAGATTTCCCGGTTGACGCACCCTCCTTTGAGAATCGCCCTGATCGCTGAGACCAACGAAAAGTATCAAGTCGAGCATTTGCTTGCCCGCAGCTACGGGAAACGTCATGAGCGACACAACATCAAGGACGGCTCTTCGCACACATGGCGCCTCGCGTCTCGCAACCTGACCGCATGGGGGACAATGCAGACGTTCTGGAATTCAGGTGAACGCGAGAAGATAAAGGGACTCGATCTGCTGGGTCTCCGGCAGCTCGACCAGAGCATTGAACGCCAGTGGGTCTCCGGCATCACGACGATCTCGTTTCGCGCTCGGTACCTGTCAATGCTGCCATGGGCGATCGCCGAGCACTACTCCGGTCAGCTGCGACAGGGGTCCGGCAAGGCAACGCACGACGAGGACGAGCTCACGGCCGTTCTTCGGCGCCTCGAGTTCGTCGTGCTCGCCGCGTCTCGGCGTGATGCGAAGCCGGGCGAGCGAGGCGGGACGTTCGGCGTGCTCGGGTCCGACCTCTATGCTGCCTCTATCGGCGAGTTGGAAAGCACAGGCGCCGTAGTCGTTCCCACGGACCACGGAGGGGCTTCGCTGGGCACCTATCTGATGCCGTGTCGCTCGTTCGGATTGCTCGAGACTGGAGGCGACGACCTGCCGGTGCGGATTCCCCCACGCGGCCAGGCACTTCAGAGCGCAAGGGCGAGCGCGCTGGCAGGCTCAAGGACCGCAGCCTGCATCATGCAGGGGGGAACGCTGTCGCTCGTCGACCTGGATGCCGAAGCCCAGTACTTCTCCGTCAACAGCCTCGGCGCCTTCGAGGAGGAGCGTCACCTTCTCGAGGAGGCCCTGCTGCAGCCTCATGTGCAAACCGAGGAGACACTCGGAAGCTACGAGCGCTTCCTCGCAACGAGCCAGTGGGCATTCAAGGCACTGGATGGCCAGGCCATGTCCTCGAGCGAGCTCATTCTCCACGCCTACCGGACCGCGTCGAGCGGCGCCAGCTCGACGCGTATCACGCTCGCGTGGACCGAGTACGAACTTCATCGACGGGCGCACTTCGCGGTCGAGCTGCTGCTGAGCAGCCTGGCCGACAAGCTGATGGACCTCACCGAGGCCACCGTCGACCAAGTCGTCGATGCGTGGGACGACGACGCGCCGCTGCCTGACGTTGTCATTGCAGCGACCGGGTGGAGCGGGTCTTCCTTCAAGGCCAACCTTGCCGACCTAGCTGCCCTGGTTCCGAGGGACGCCTTTCTCGTTGCTCCGCTGCGCGACTCGATCGCCCGCTCCCTCAGCAGCCGTGCACGTTCGCTGTACGCCTGTGGCCTGCTATTGGCGTGCATGAAGCAAACGGATGCGCTTCGCAAGGTTGGGCGATTCCCGGCCCGACGAAGCTACCTTGAGCGCGCTTTTGGGATTCTGGACGGCGCCGGCACTCAGTCGCTGTCCGAAACGACCAAGCGTCTGCTGCGTGAGGTCGTCGTTGAGGCTCACCTCTCCACGACACTTCGCAAGATGAGCCAAGGCC
>JAYWEH010000262.1:0-4742 GCA_043780025.1 Deltaproteobacteria bacterium | reverse complement strand
AATCGGTCAGAACGCAGGCGCCCGGGCCAATGCTGCAACGCCCGCTCTTGCCGTGCCGCTCGAAAGGAAGACATTAGAGCGCGCGGCGCCCGCCCTGCCCGCGAGCCCACACGAACGGGCCGCGCCGCCCCCTCAAGACCGCGTGGTACGCGTGGCCGCTCAGAGCATCAACCGTCTGATGGGGCTGGCGGGTGAATCGCTAGTGGAGTCACGCCGAGTTCAAAGCTTGGGCGGATCGATGCAGCGCCTGAAGCGCAAACAGAGCGACCTCGCCGACGTGCTCGAGGCTCTATCCCGCCGGCCCGAAGCTGCGCTCGATCCGCAGACGGCCGCCGCGATTGCCGACGCCAAGTCGCGCGCACTCGAGTGCCGGGCCCTCTTGGTCGAGCAGATCGCAGGACTCGAGAGTTACGCCCGGCGCGTCGACGATTTGAGCGACCGCATTTATCGCGAGGCGCTCAAGAGCCGCATGCGCCCGTTCGGCGATTGCGTGCACGGTTTGCCGCGCATGGTGCGGGACGTGGGTCGCCAGCTCGGCAAGCAGGTACGCCTGGTGGTGAGCGGAGAAGCGACCGATGTCGATCGCGACGTACTCGAAAGCCTGGAGGCACCACTCAGCCATCTGCTCCGCAACGCGGTCGACCATGGCATCGAGTCCGAAGCGGACCGCGTGGCGCACGGCAAGGCTCCCATAGGCGCGATCCGGCTCGAGGCGCGCCACCACGCCGGCATGTTGGCCATCACCGTGAGCGACGACGGGCGCGGCATCGACCCCGAACGGATCCGTTCAAAGGTGATCGAACGCGCGCTGCTCCGGCCCGAGGTGGCTAGCGGACTCAGCACGACGGAGCTCTTCGAGTTCATCTTCCTGCCTGGATTTTCGACCGCCAATGACGTCACGGAGGTGTCGGGGCGCGGCGTCGGCCTGGACGCCGTCCGCACGGCCGTGGAGGCTGCCTCCGGCACCGTGCGGGTCGTTTCCGAGGCGAACCGCGGTACGCAATTTCACCTGCAACTGCCGGTGACGCGCTCCGTGATGCGTGCGGTTGTCGCGGAAGTGGCGGGCGAGGCCTACGCATTCCCGCTTTTACGCATCGAACGCATCCTGCGCTTGCCGGCAAGCGACGTACGGAGCGTCGGCAACCTGCAATACTTTGTGCTGGGGGATGCCAACATTGCTCTCATCTGTGCGCAGCAGATCCTGGGGCTCGGTCTGCCGCCGAACACCCAGGACGAGCTGTGCGTGGTGATCGTCGGTGACCGCAGCCATCGCTACGGAGTCATCGTGGACAAGTTCCTCGGCGAACGCGACCTCGTGGTGCGGCCGCTCGACACGCGCCTGGGCAAAGTTCAAGACATCGCCGCAGCGGCCATCTTGATGGACGGCTCGCCCGCCCTGATCTTCGACGTCGAGGACCTGGTGCGCTCGATTCAGAAGCTGGCACACGCGGGCCGCGTGGACCGCTTGTCGGCGACCGGGGCGACTGCCACGGAACGGCCGCAGAAGCGCATCCTCGTCGTCGACGACTCCATCACCGTGCGCGAGGCGGAGCGCCAGCTACTCAGCAATCACGGCTACTCGGTGGACGTCGCCGTAGACGGCATCGACGGCTGGAACTCGGTGAGCAACGCGCGCTACGATCTGATCATCAGCGACATCGACATGCCGCGTATGAACGGACTCGAGCTCGTGCGCACGCTCAAGCAGGATCCAAAACACGGAGCGATCCCGATCGTGATCGTCTCCTACAAGGACCGCGAGGAAGACCGCATGCGCGGCCTGGACGCCGGCGCCAACTACTACCTCACCAAGAGCAGCTTTCACGACGAGAGCTTGGTCCAGGCCGTCGAAGAGCTGATCGGAGCGGCAGACTCATGAAGGTCGCGGTCGTGGGTACGCAGAATCAAAGGGCGATCGGCCGCGTCCTCGGCGCGTGCAATCATTCCCTGATCTGGTCCGCCACGAGCGCGAGCGAAGCGCTGAAGCGCTGTGAATCAGCGGCGCCCGACGTATTGCTGGTAACGGTGCCGCCCATCGACATGACCGCGGCGGCACTCACCCGGGCCGCCCTCGCACGGCACCGGTGCGCAGTTTTACTGCTCGCGGACAGCGGGACCGAGCGCGTCTCACAAGTCTATGACGCGATGGGCGCCGGAGCGCTGGACGTTGTCGCGCCGCCGCTCTTGGACGATCAGGGGCAAGTCACGGGCGGCGATACTCTGTTGGCGAAGTTGCGCACCGCCGCGCGCCTGCTCGGACAGGGATCGCAGCAGTTCCTGGCGGTCAGCCCCCGCGCGGCGGTACCCGCGCAAACCGCGCTGGTGGCGATCGGCGCATCCACCGGCGGCCCCCAGGCGTTGCTCAGCATCTTGTCCGCACTGCCGCGGGATTTCGCGGCGGCGATCGTCATCATCCAGCACGTGGACAGCGAGTTTAGCGAGGGGCTCGCCTCCTGGCTGCGGGACAGCTCGGATCTGCGCGTCGACGTGGCACGCGAAGGGGACACACCGAAGGCGGGGGCGGCGTTGATCGCGGGCTCGAGCGACCACTTGGTGATGATGTCGAGCGGCACGCTCAGGTACCGCGCCGAGCCGGTGAACATGCCGTATCGACCGTCGGTGGACGTCTTCTTCTCGAGCCTGGCCGAACATTGGCCTGTACCGGGCCACGCGGTGCTGCTCACCGGCATGGGCCGCGACGGCGCCGAAGGCATGAAGAAGCTGCGACTTTTGGGCTGGCACACCATCGCCCAGGATGAGGCAAGCAGCGTCGTGTATGGAATGCCCAAGGCAGCCGCCGCGATCGGGGCTGCATGCAAGGTGCTCGCGCCGCCGGCGATTGCCAAAGAACTGGTCCAACAGCTGGCGAGGCACTAGCGGCCCGGGCCCCCGGCGGTTTGACCTTGCTCGAGGCGGGGCAAGATGAGACCTTGCCGTTACGTCATGATGCGCCTCAAGAGTGCTCGCTCGATCAGCCTGATCTCGTTCAGTGCGCTCGCTTTCAGCAGCCTCGGCGTCACCACGCTGGAACAGCGCGCCCGCGCGGCGGAGCCAGCGGCCACGGGCTCCGAGCCCAGCGCCGCCGATCGGGACACGGCGCGCGCGTTGATGTCCGAGGGCGACCGGCGATTGGGTCTGCGTGAGTATCGCGAGGCGCTGGCGCTCTACGAACAGGCGTATCGGCGCGTGCGCGTGCCGACGGTCGGGCTCGCGGTCGCCAAGGCACAAGCCGCCCTGGGTCTGTTGATCGAGGCGCGCGCGACCGCCAACGAGTGTGTGCGTTCTCCCGTGCGCGACGGGGAGCCCAAGGTGTTTGCGCAAGCGCGGTTGGACGCGGCGGATTTCGAGCGCCGCGTGGGCCAGCGCATCCCGTCGCTGCTCGTCGAGCTCGTGCCCATAGAGGCCGTGGCCAGCCTCGAAATCGACGGGCAAGACGCGGGGAGCGCGCGCCAGGCCGCCATCGAGCTCAACCCCGGGCAACACCTGCTACGCGCCACCGCAGCGGGTTTCGTGGATTCGGATCAGAGCTTCCACTTGCGCGAGGGCGAACCGCGCAAGCTGCGCGTGGTGTTGCAACCCGAAGCGGGGGCGGCATCGCAGGCTGCCAACTCGAGCGCGCCGCTCGCCAACCTGCCGCCGCCCGCCGACGAGACCAGCCAGGCCCCCGCCGACGCTCCGAGCGAGCAAAGCGGCACTAGCGGCGCCAGCGTGCGCGGTTACGTGGCCCTCGGCGTCGCGGCGGTCGGCGTCGCCGCGGGTAGCACGGCCGGGATGCTCGCGTTCAGCAGCAAGCCAGATTGCCCGGGTGACGTCTGTCCGCCCGGGTCGGACTCCGACATCAAGGAGTCCAAGCAGTACGGCACAATCGCAAACGTGAGCTTCATCGTGGCCGGCGTCGCAGGGCTCTATGGCTTGTGGGAGCTCGCGTTCAACGCACGGAGCTCAGCACCCACCACGGCGAGTGGACCTCCCAAGAGCGGCATCACCCCCATGCTCAGCGCTTCAGGAGATCTGGGTGTTTCAGTGTGGGGAGGCTTCTAATGCCTCGAGTCTATCGAACGTCACACGCGCTCTGGGCCGCCGCGTGCGTCGCCATCGCGGCGAGCTGCAATAGCCTCACGGGCGTCAACGATCTGGTCGTCGCGGAAGCGGATGTCGTCGCGTCGAACGGCGGCGGCGCAGGAGCGCTGGACGGTCAAGGCGGCTCCGGCGGCGGCAGCGCGGGCCAGGACACTGCCGGTGGGGGAGGTCAATACAACACGGCCGGCGCCGGGCAGGGCGGCAGCGTGGCGGCGGGGGGCTCGACGAGCACTGCGAGCGGTCTGCCGTGCACTCTGTTGACCGCGATCGAGTGCCCGATCGGTGAGACATGCGGTCTGGATGACCTATCGTTAGCGCCCGTCTGCCGCTTGCTCCCGGCCGTCCCCGCGGAGCCGTACGGCTCGTGCCAGAGCGATCGCGACTGCGGCGAGGTCCAATCTTGCCTCGGCGGCGTGTGTAATCTGCACTGCAGTAGCGCGGAGGATTGCCCCTGGGCCGGCGCCACCTGCGCCGCGGTCACGGACGCGCCCGCGCTCACGTATTGCACGCGCAACTGCGACCCCTTCTCGACCGGCGCGCCGCGCGCAGGCTTTCAGAGCTGCGGCCCCGGTGCGCGCTGCTTCCCGTTCGACTCCCTCGGCTATACCGACTGCCTGGGGGACGACGGCAGCGTGCCCCTCCTGCCCGATGGCAGCGTCTGC
>JAYWEH010000261.1:0-25468 GCA_043780025.1 Deltaproteobacteria bacterium | reverse complement strand
ATCCGGTCGCTACAACGTGGGCGCGGCCGAAATCGTAGAGTATCACGAGGCCAGTCGTCACGTCTTTGTCGTCGATGCAGAGGCTGGGCGCGTGCAGGTTCTCGAGCTCGGGGCCAGGGGCTTCCGGCGCGAGTCCGACGTGCTCGAGCCCGGGCGTGACTTACCGGGCTTCTCCGTTGGGGGCGTCACCAGTGTGGCGAGTGCCGGCACCTGGGTAGCCGTGGCAGTGCGCGCCAAGGCGGGAAACGAGCGTGGGCGCGTGGCCTTCTACGACGCTACCGCTGGCTCGTTTCTAGGGCAAGTGCAGGTGGGCTTCCTGCCGGACATGCTCACGTTCACCCCGGACGGGCGAACCCTACTGGTGGCAAACGAGGGTGAGCAGACACGGGACGGTGCTGCTCGGATCATTTCGGATCCGGAAGGCAGTGTGTCCGTCATCGACATGTCGGGCGGTGTCGAGCGCGCCACCGTTCGAGACGCGGGCTTTGAGCGCTTCGAAGCGCAGCTCGAGGAGCTGCGCGCGCGCGGGCTGCGTGTGCCGGAGCTGTCCGGCAGTCACTTTCAATCGGGTGAGGGCCACGTGAGTCTGACTCGCGACCTGGAGCCGGAATACGTCGCGGTTTCGAGTGACGGTGCTAAGGCATGGGTCAGCTTGCAGGAGAACGACGCGATCGCGGTATTGGATGTGGCCAAGGCGACATTTGTCGACATCATCCCGCTCGGCCTCAAAGATTTTTCGCGGGGGAGGCCGTCACTCGACGCACCGATTTCGCTACCCCCCTTGGCGGAGCCTGCCCGTCCCGCCGTTGTCGGGGGGGAGGCCAAATCGTCCGAGCCTGTAGGGCTGTGGTTCGAGGCGAGCGAAAGCAGCGCGGAGCGCAGCGTCTTTTACACGCTCGCGCGTCCAGGTGTGGTGTGGCGCCTCGAGCTCTCCGGCTCGACGCTGCAACGCACGAGCGAAGTCGCCCTGGAGGGTGCTACGAAACAGGTTTTCGCCGGCATCGTGCTCGACGGGCGGGATCATTCATTTTGGTTAGTCGACGAGGCGAGCGCTTCTTTCAACCATTTCGACGCCCGCGGCAAGCGTCTCGAAACGATCGTCCCGACCGGTGTGGTCGGTCGAGCGAGCCCGGCGGCCGTTGAAATGAGCGGCCTTTCGATCGATGCCGAGGGGCGACGCTTGTACGCGTTCGTGAACCACACCCAGGCGCAAATAGCGCGCGGTGAGGGAGCTTCGGTGGCCCGGCTTCTGGTGATCAATATCGATGCGGGCAGCCCGGACCACGGCGAAGTGGTAAAAGAGCACGCCTATCCGCTGGTGAGTTCCGGAAGCCGCGTCTCCGCTGCCACGTTTGACTCAGACCACCTCTTGGTGCTCGAGGAGACGCCTCGCGAGGCGGGGGCGGAGCTAGCGCTTTTCGAAGTCAACGCGGTCAATGCGAGCGTTGTGCGGGTCCACAAGCGCGAGGCCGTCGAGCTGACCGGATTGCGCGCTGCGTGGCCGCGGGCCGTGAGCGGGCTCGCGAGTTTGGCCGGGGGCCAGCTCGCTCTGCTCGATGGCCAGCTGAGCCTACTCACGTTCGAGCAGGGCGGCGGCCTCGACGCTTCTGATCGAGAGGGTAGCGCCAAGCTGCGGAGCTGGCCCGTGTTTGGCATCTATATGCCCGATGCGATTGCTGTGTTTCAGGCAGGTGGGCGCGAGTATCTCGCTACCGTCAACGAGGGGGACACTCGAGGCTACGACACGCGCCGACTTGCCGAGGCGGAGTTGGACGCTCGGGCGTTCCCCGAGGCCGCGCTACTTCAGTCCCCGGAGAACCTGGGCCGCCTCAAAGTTTCGGTGCTGGACGGTGACGTCGACTCGGATGGTGATCTCGACGAGATCCATCTGTTCGGGGCTCGTTCCCTGAGCATCTGGGACGTGCAGGGCAACCAGGTCTACGATACGGGTGCTTTGTTCGAGGAAATGGCGGCTCGGGGGCTGCCCGGCGCGTTCAATTCGAACAACGAAGGCAACGGTAGCTTTGACACGCGCAGCGACAACAAGGGCCCCGAGCCCGAGGGTCTCGAGATTGCCGCCATCGGAGGTCGCACGTACGCCTTCGTTGGCCTCGAGAGGATTGGCGGGATTGTCGTCCTCGACTTGACCGAGCCCGGCCGCGCAAGCTTCGTCGACTACGTCAACCCGCGTGACTTTGACGGAGATCCGAGGCTGGGCGCCGCAGGTGACCTGGGCCCTGAAGGGCTAAAATTCGTGCCTGCCGCGGAGAACCCTACTGGCCGACCGCTGCTGCTCGTCGGCAACGAGGTCAGCGGCACCACCACGTTGTACCAAATCAATCTTTAGTGGTGGGCGCGGTGCAGACGCGAGTTTCCCCGGAACGAGCATCGAGCCTGGGGCGGAACGTGCCTCGTCCGGGTACACTCTCGGGTCCACCAAAACGACCCCAGTGTGTCACATGAACGTCACCGAAGGGTCGCAAGCTGCGCGTCACTCGAGCGTCACCTTGGACTCACCCCGCTGCTACGAAAACGAGCTGGTCCCCACCGGGGCCCCAGATTTTACGCACGATTATCGACGGATAGCGATTGACGTCACATCGGTGTCACGCCAGTCCTATATTGCCGCTCACATGTCAGGCGTGATTTTAGTGATTGAGGACGAGAAGGATCTCGTCGCGGCCCTCGAATACAACCTCGAACGCGAGGGCTATCAAACCAAGAGCGCGTTGACGGGGCGCGCCGGCCTCGATCTGGCAGAACGCGACCCGGTTCCCGATGCCGTGGTGCTGGATCTGATGCTCCCCGACATCTCGGGAATAGAGGTGTGCCGCCAGTTGCGAGCGAGCAAACGCACGCAGCACGTGCCGGTGCTGATGTTGACGGCGAAGGGAGAGGAAATAGATCGCGTCGTGGGCTTCGAAGTCGGGGCTGACGACTACGTCGTGAAGCCCTTCAGCGTACGTGAAGTGATGTTGCGTGTTCGCGCTCTCTTGCGGCGCCAGCAAAGGGACGAAGTCGAAGGCAACGAGCTCGCGTTTGGCCGGCTGCGTCTAGATACCGGAGGGCACCGAGCCTGGGTCGACGATCAGGAAACAGTGCTGACTGCGCTCGAGTTTCGTTTGCTGACCACGCTCTTGTCGCGGCGCGGTCGCGTGCAGACGCGCGAGCGGCTCTTGCAAGATGTCTGGGGCATCGAAGCGGACGTCACGACGCGGACCGTCGATACGCACGTCAAGCGGCTGCGCCAGAAGCTGGGCGTAGCCGGCGAATACATCGAGACACTGCGGGGGGTCGGGTATCGCTTCAAGGAGTCGCCGACGGGGAACGGCGATTGAAGACCGGTGTACGCTTCAAGCTTTTTGCCATCTCGGTGACCCTGGTCGTCGGTGTCGGCCTGATCAGCGGTTTGTACCTCGAGCGCCTGCTGCGTATCTGGTTGGGCGGGCGCATCGAGAACGAGCTGCAGGTTCAGGTGCGCGTCGCTCGCGATCTGATGGAGCTTTCCGAGGATGTCCGGTCCACGAGAGCCGTTGACGAAATCGCCGAGCGCCTGGCCCGGTCGACGGGGTCGCGCGTCACCATCGTCCGGCGTGACGGCGTGGTGCTCGGGGATTCGAACCTCAGCTTGTCCGAGCTCAGCCAGATCGAAAATCATGCGCAGCGGCCCGAGGTGGTGTTGGCAGTCCTCGAGGGGCAAGGCGTCACCACTCGCTACAGCACCACCGTGCATGCAGATATGTTGTATGTGGGGGTGCCGTTCAAGCGCCCGGAATTCGAGGGGGTGATTCGCATGGCGACGCCGCTCTCCGAGATCGATGCGGTGATCGGACGCTTGCGTGTCGTGTTGACGCTGGCGGGTCTGGTAGGGCTCGGCCTGGCCGTCGGGATCAGTGGAGTCACCTCGCATCTGGCATCGAGGCCGCTCCGGAACCTCGTGCGAAGTGCCCGCCTGGTGCGAGCGTCCGAAGCGCCCGCCGGTCACCGGCTACCGGTCTCGTCGAATGACGAACTCGGGCACCTCGCCGGCTCCTTCAACGAGCTCGTGGGCGAACTCGATCACACGCTCCAGAACCTCACCGCCGAACGCGGGCGGCTCGAGACCATCCTGGAAGGGATGACAGAGGCTTTGTTGGCACTCGATCCCGAGGATCGAGTGACACACGTCAACCGCGCGGCAGTGGATTTGCTGGGCCTGTCTGAGACGGCGGTCGGGCACGCCCTGATCGAGCTCGTGCGCGTCCCAGCTCTCGCTGAGTTGATGGAACGCGTGCACCGGCAGCGGGGGTCAACTGTGGAGTCGGAGCTCTCGCTGTCTGCGTCAAAGCAGGTGCTCGCGCGCGCGGCCCAGGTCAAGTCGACCGGAGGAACCATCCTCGTGATGCTCGACATCACGGAAATGCGCCGGCTCGAGAAGGTGCGCCGCGACTTCGTGGCCAACGTGTCTCACGAGTTGCGCACCCCCGTGAGCGTGATTCAGGCTAACGCGGAGACATTGCTCGACGGGGCTCTGACCCACCCGACGCGCGGCCCTGAGTTCATGCAGGCCATCCTGCGCAATGCTCAGCGGTTGTCGCGATTGGTTTCCGACCTGCTGGATCTGTCCCGGATCGAGTCGGGCCACTTCACGTTGCAGATCCAGCCTACGGCTGTGGCGAACGCGGTGCAGCGCGCGGTCGAATCCATCCGCGGTCTAGCGGCTCGCAAGCAGCTCGCGGTCGAGCTCCGGATCGATCCGGACATTCGAGTTCTTGCCGACGGATCCGCGCTCGATCAGATCCTCACGAATCTCATCGTCAATGCGGTCAAGTATACCCCCGAGAAGGGGCACGTCGAGATACGAGCGCACAAGAGCCAATCCCAGAACCCCGACCGCGTCGTGCACATTGACGTCGCCGACGACGGAGCGGGCATCGAAGCGCACCACAAGGCCCGCATTTTCGAGCGCTTCTACCGCGTCGATCCCGGGCGTTCACGCGACGTGGGCGGAACTGGCCTGGGCTTGTCGATCGTCAAGCATCTGGTGGGGGCCATGCGTGGAGAAGTTGGGGTAACGGACAATCCAAGCGGGGGCTCGGTGTTCCGAGTGACCTTGCCGGGGGCGTGAGAAGAATGTCGAAAGGATCGTTGACAGTGAAAGCGCGTATGTTCCGTTTTGAAGTTGCCAAAGGCCGCCCAGTTCTCCGAACGATGGGTCTGGCCGCCTTGTGCTTGGCGCTCGGCGGCTGCAAGGGGAAGGCGGCGTCGGAAAGCCCGGTGGAATCGGCGGCGCTGGAGGCCAAGCCGGCGGCCGATCCGGGAGCCGTGCCCGCATCCGGCGACCGAGCCGTGGTGGCGATCGACGGGTCGAGCACGGTATTCCCCATCAGCGAAGCGGTTGCTGAGGAGTTTCGAGGCTCGAACTCGGCGCGCGTAACGATCGGAGTGTCCGGCACCGGCGGCGGTTTCAAGAAGTTCTGCAACGGCGAAACCGCGATCAGCGGCGCGTCACGGCCCATCAAGGAGAGCGAGGTGGAGCTGTGCAAGAAAAGCGGCATCGAATACGTCGAGCTCCCGATCGCCTATGACGGGATCGCGATCGTCGTGAACCCGAAGAATGACTGGGCTTCACACCTTACGGTGGCAGAACTCGCGGCTTTGTGGCGCCCCGAAGCGCAAGGAGACGTCAAACGCTGGAGTCAGGTGCGCACGGGCTGGCCCGACGAGGAGATTCATCTGTTTGGCGCGGGCGTGGATTCGGGCACCTACGACTATTTCACCGCGGCGGTCGTCGGGAAGGAGCACTCGAGTCGAGGGGATTTTACCTCGAGCGAGGACGACAACGTGCTGGTGCAGGGCGTCGCGATGGACCGCCTAGCGCTCGGATTTTTTGGCTATGCCTACTTTTCAGAGAACAAGGCCAAGCTGAAGGCCGTGCCGATAGATGACGGGAAGGATGAGAACGGCAAGGGGCCGATCGCCGTGTCACCGGCAAGCGTGATCGACGGCTCGTACAGCCCGCTCTCGCGTCCCATCTTCGTCTACGTCAGCAAAGCTGCGGCGGTGCGGCCCGAGGTGGACGCCTTCATGAAATTCTACATCGAGCACGCGGCGAAGCTGGTGGCTGAAGTGGGCTACATCGCCCTGCCGGGGAAGGCTTACGACATGGTGTCGAAACGGTACCAGGACCGGATATCGGGATCGTTGTTTGGCGGCACCGGCTCAAAGGTGGGTGTCAGCGTGGAGAAGCTGCTTGCCGGAGGGTAGCTCAATTATGAATCCTTCGGCAGCGCACGAGCCGGAAGCGCCGACCTCGGCACCTTCGGTTCGTGGCGGTACGCGCAGCACCGGGTTTCGCGCGCTCGGCTTGCACGGTCGGGTTTCCTCGCTGGCTGAGCGGGTGCTCGAGGCCGCTCTGGTCGGGTGCGCCCTGCTCTCGGTCGTGACGACCGCTGGCATTGTCGCGGTGTTGGCGTTCGAGACACTCGAGTTCTTTCAGGTTGTCTCGCTCTGGCAGCTTCTCGGCGACACGGAGTGGACTCCCTTATTCGCCGAAAAGCGCTTCGGCATCTGGCCGCTCGTGTCAGGGACCTTTCTCACGTCCGCAATTGCCATGCTCGTCGCTCTGCCGCTCGGCCTGCTCGCGGCCATCTACCTGAGCGAGTTTGCGCCTGGAGCCGTGCGGCGCTGGCTCAAACCATCGCTCGAGCTTCTGGCGGGCATTCCGACCATCGTGTACGGCTACTTCGCCTTGGTGTTCGTGACACCGGCACTGCAAGCGGTGATTCCAGGGCTCGCCGGGTTCAACTCGCTCGGCCCGGGCATCGTGCTCGGCATCATGCTCGTCCCGATGATTTCGTCACTGTCGGAGGATGCCATTTTTGCTGTTCCCAACAGCTTGCGTGAGGGGGCCTATGCGCTCGGTGCTAGCCGCTTGCCCACCATCTTTCGCGTGGTATTGCCATCCGCCGTTTCCGGCATTGCCGCCTCCGTGATCTTGGCGGTCTCCCGCGCCGTCGGCGAAACCATGATCGTGGCGATTGCCGCCGGCCAGCAGCCGCGCCTGACTCTCGACCCGCGCGTGCCCGTCGAAACGATGACCGCGTTTGTCGTGCAAGTGAGCATGGGCGATACCCCAACGGGGACGCTCGAATACCAAACCATCTTTGTCGTGGGCGCCGTTCTATTCCTCATGACGTTTGCCATGAATGCGCTCAGCTACAGTTTCAAGCGTCGTTTTCGTACTGCGCTGTGAACTTGGCGTTGCCCGAGATTTCCGAACAGGTGTGAACATGGAACGAACTCGTGGTCAGCTGATCGAGCGGTCCTTCGTGGGTTTATGCTTGTTCGCGGTTTTCCTGCCGCTGTGCCTGCTCTTTATCCTGATTGCGGATGTCACCATCGATGCCGCCGGACGCATCAGCTGGGATTTTCTCACGGGCTACCCCTCTCGGCGTGCCGAGAAGGCCGGCATTTTGCCCGGTCTGGTGGGCAGCCTCATTCTCATTGGTTTGACGGCGCTGATGACGTTGCCCATTGGCACTGGCGCCGCGATCTATCTGGAGGAGTACGGCAAACGCAGTCGCTTGGCGGGTTTGATCGAGATCAACATTGCCAATCTGGCCGGCGTGCCGTCCGTGATCTACGGGCTCTTGGGGCTGGGGTTGTTTGTGCGCGGCCTCGGCCTCGGGCGTAGTGTTCTGGCGGGTGCAGGGACGTTGTCGCTGTTGGTCCTGCCGATTGTGATCATGTCTTCGCGCGAGGCTCTTCGAACCGTGCCGCAGTCGCTGCGTGAGGCCTGTTACGCGCTCGGCGCGACGCGCTGGCAGGCGATCCGGCGAGTCGTATTGCCGATGGCAATGCCCGGCATCTTGACGGGAGCCATCTTGTCGCTATCCCGCGCCATTGGGGAGACTGCGCCATTAGTCGTGGTGGGCGCGCTTACGTACGTGACGTTTCTGCCGGATAGCCTCGACGCGCCGTTTACCGCTCTACCCATTCAGATTTTCAACTGGGTGTCGCGTCCACAGCAGGAGTTCTTGGTCAATGCGGCGGCGGGGATCTTGGTCTTGTTGCTGACGATGTTGGTGCTCAATACGATTGCGATCGTTCTGCGCAATCGTTTGCAGAAGAGGTCTGCGTAGATGTTTGCGCCGTTACCGAGGCTTTCTCATGTTTGCTGAACGGAAAAGTGTCCCGCCTCCCGAGGCCCCGCCGGATGTGTTCAAGCTGATCGCGCAGAGCGTTTCGGCGTGGTTCGGTGAAAAGCAGGTCTTGCGTGAGATCAACCTATCGATCGCCGCGCATCGGGCGACCGCCATCATCGGTCCGTCCGGTTGCGGCAAGTCGACCTTCATTCGCTGCCTCAACCGCATGCACGAGCTCGTCCCCTCGGCGCGCATGGAAGGGAAGATTCGCTTAGATGACGTGGACGTCTACGACCGCCGCATCGATCCGGTGCTCGTCCGGCGCCGCGTCGGCATGGTGTTCCAAAAGCCCAATCCCTTCCCCTCGATGTCGATTCGAGAGAACGTGCTCGCTGGCTTGCGGCTCACCGGCTCGATGCCGCGGGGCGTCGACGAAACACTAGAAAAGGCGCTGCGGCAGGCGGCCCTCTGGGACGAGGTGAAAGATCGGCTCAACGACGCGGGGTCGGGGCTATCAGGCGGGCAGCAGCAGCGGCTTTGCATTGCCCGAGCCCTGGCCGTCAATCCGGACGTGCTATTGATGGACGAACCTTGCTCCGCATTGGATCCGATTGCCACAGCGAAGATCGAGGATCTCATCCACACGCTGAAACAAAGCTATACGATCGTGATCGTCACTCACAGCATGCAGCAGGCGGCGCGGGTGTCCGATCAGACGGCATTCTTCCTGTCCGGCGATCTCGTGGAGTTCGATATGACGAACCGAATCTTCACGTCGCCGAAGGACTCACGTACTGAAGATTACATCACGGGCAAGTTTGGCTGAGCAGGAAGGGATGAAAAGGGCAAGTAATGGGCAAGGTCCATACTGATAGGGAATACGAGAACGATCTGAAGAAGCTGCGCGAGCGCTTGCTCAAGATGGCGGGTCGCGTCGAAGAGATGATCGCGGATTCCGTCAAGTCCCTGGTGGAAAGGGACGTGGAGCTGGCCCGGCGCACCATCGACGCGGATCGTCTGGTAAACCGTGCGGAAGTCGAAGTCGACGAGCTTTGCATGGTGATCCTGGCTAAGCGGCAACCGGTGGCTTCCGATCTTCGATTCGTGACGTTATCTCTGAAGATGGTGACGGATTTGGAACGAATTGGGGACTTGGCGGTGAATATTTGCGAACGTGCTCTCGACCTGGGGGAGGACGCGCCGCTCAAACCGTGGGTCGATGTGCCGAGGATGGGCAGTATCGTTCAGGCCATGGTCAGGGACGCGATCGACGCATTTGTGGCCGGGGATGTCGACCGCGCGCAGTCCGTCATCGACCGAGACAAGGCGCTCGACGAGCTATACATTCGCGTCTTCCGGGACCTGTTGGCGTCGATGCTGGACGACGGCTCCAAGGTCGAGCGCGGCATTCACGCGCAATCCGTCGCCAAATGGCTCGAGCGCATGGGGGACCACGCCACCAACTTGGCCGAGCAGGTCATCTTCATGGTGAAGGGCAAAGACATCCGGCACGCTGCGGCGGTGGGACGCCCCTGACGCCGACGTGGAGGACCATACTGCCACCCCAGCGTAAACCATTCGCCACAGGCCAGCTGTACACAGTTGGCCACCGTGAGAATCGATAGTCTTCGCAGCTCAATTGGGGTGGCGCGTGGCGTGGCTGCGGCGGCCGCGCTCGTTGGAGCGCTGTTTTGGCACGGGGATGTGCTGACGCCGGGAATAAAAGCTGCAGCAGCGGAGGCGCGCAGCGTGACCGGATCGGCCCGGGCGCAGGAGTTTGCGCTCCACCAGGTCGTGCAGCGCAACCTGTACTCGTTCATTCCGCCGCAGTGCTACACGAAGACGCTTGATGCGGCGGGCAAGGCGCACAATCCGTGCTTCACGTGTCACGTGGGATCTCGCGCGCCGAACTACATCAATGATGGGGAAGTCCAGCTCGCCTACGATTTCGTGCCCGGGGCTCGCTCCAATCGATGGAGCAATCTGTTTGTCGACTGGCTTTCGGTAGGGCCGGCCGAAACGGAAGAGCAGGCGCTGCGCTATATCCGGCGCAGCAACTATTTCGACGCGCGTGGCGCCATTTCGCTCGCCCAGCGTCTGTCGCCGCCGCCCCCGGAGTGGGATGCGAGAAACGACGGGCTTTGGAGCGGGTACGTCCCGGACGCGCATTTTCGTTTCGACGCGCGCGGCTTTGATCGGCAGAGCGACGGAACTACCACGGGCTGGCGTGCCTATGGATACCATCCGCTGCCGGGGACATTCTGGCCCACGAATGGGTCTGCCGGTGACGCCTTGGTGCGTCTGCCAGAAGCTTTTCGCCGGAACGAAGCCGGCGAGGCCGACCTCGCGATCTACGAGCTGAATCTGGCGATTGTCGAGGCTCTGGTGGCGCGACGCGACGTCGTGATCGAGCCGAGCGACGAACGACGGCTCGGCGTGGACCTGGATCTCGACGGCAAGCGGGGACTGGCCAAGAGCGTGCGAGGTTCGCGCGCATCGAGCGCGCCTGGGGCGAGCCTCGGTTTTGTGGGCCAAGCTCGACTGGAGCTGGCGGCGGGGCGCTTGCACGCTGCTGCCGGGCTGTTTCCGGAGGGCACCGAGTTCTTGCACACGTTGCGCTACCTGGACACGACAGACAGCGGCGTGAGTATGGCCGCGCGCTTGAAGGAGCTGCGCTACGCCCGTAAGGCCGAATGGTGGACGGAACAGCGCCTCGACAAGCGGGCGCGGGCGGAGGCCGAAGAGAAGGTCGATTCTCCCGCCGAGCAGCGAGGCCTGGGTGGCGACCTCGAGCGCGGCGTCTCAAACGGTCAAGGTTGGTGGTATCAGGGGTTCATCGAGGACGCTGATGGAGCGCTCCGGCCGCAGACGTTCGAGGAAACCACCTATTGCGTGGGCTGCCACGGGGGCATTGGAAGGACGGACGACGGGGTATTCTCGTTTAGCCGCCGGCTTGGCTCGGACTCTCCCCAGCGAGGCTGGTTTCATTGGAGCCAGCGGGGCTTGCAGGGCATCCCGGACCGCCCCGTGCACGGCGGCAGCGTGACGGAATACGTAGCCTATCTGGAGGAGAACGGTGCAGCCGACGAATTTCGCCAGAACGACGAAGCCCAGAAGAAATTTTTCGACCGAGGCGGGCGTCTGAAACCGGAGATGCGCGAGCGGCTGAAGCGCGATATCGCCGAGCTTCTGATTCCGAGCGCCGAGCGTGCCATGGCGTTGAACCGGGCCTATCGGGCGTTGGTGAAGACTCAGAGCTTTCGCGACGGCCGTGACGTGTTGCTCGGTGGGGCACAGAACCTCCACCGCGCGGTGCCGCCCGGTGAACGCACCGGGATTCGCGCTCCGGTTGCACCGCCCTGGCAGCGGAAACGTCACGCAGAGGTCCCGGCGCCCTGACGCTGGCAAACGCCACCGGAGTATCACGAAATGCTCACGTTGGCGTCCTCTCCTCTCAGTTAAGCCGTGTGCGGTCCAAGGCCGCGGCCGCGCCCCGGCCAGAACCGAAGGAGAGTATCCATGAAGAATACCCATCATCGTCGCACCGCTTCGGTCCTCGGCGCTTGCGCCGCCCTGTTGTGCGTCGGCAATCTCGTCGCGGACGAGCCCGGCGGCTTCGTCACTTCTGTGAAGCCGTACCTGGTTTCCGTTACGCCTGAATACGCAGTTCAACCCTTTATGAGCGTCGCGGATCGCGTCCCGCGAACCAGTGACGCGACCCAGCAGTTCCAGCTCGTAGGCATCCCTGACGGGCTCGGTTCATACAAGGATGGGTCCGAGACCGTCCTGTACATCAACCACGAATTCGTCCAGGGGGCGCTGAGTGAGCCCATCATCGGTCAACCTCTCAATCGCGGGGCGATCGTTTCGCGAGTAGTCCTGAACCGTGAAGGTCGCGTCGTGTCAGGCGATCGAGCCTACGACGAGGTTTATTCCGAAGATACATTTGTTGGACCGGCACCGGACGTCACTAATTCCACGCCCGCCTTCGCGCGCTTTTGTTCGGCATCACTCTCGTATCGCGAGGCTGGATTTGATCGTCCGATTTACCTCGCGGGTGAGGAGTCCAGTGGCGCAGCCACGTTCGACGGGCTCGGTGGATTGGCAGTTGCCGTTTTCGAGCATCAAGGCGAAGGCGAGCTGCATACGTTGCCCAAATTCGGCCGTTTCGCGTGGGAAAATACGCTGGCGCAACCGCGCCGCCGCCGCGCGACCGTGCTGATGGGCATGGAAGACGGACCGAACACTCCCGACAACCAGCTGTACATGTTCGTCGGCCAGAAGAGTCTGAACCCCAACGCCAGCCCGCTGGCGCGCAATGGCCTGGCGGACGGTAAGATGTACGTGTTCGTCTCCACGACTGCCGGCATCAACGACGAGCCGACTTTCTTCTCCTCGGGTCAGACCACCATCACCGGTGAGTGGATCGAGATCCCGGATCCGGAGACGCTGACCGATGTACAGCTCGAAGCTGCCTCGGACGCGATCGGCGCGTTCGGCTTCGTGCGCACGGAAGACGGCGCGTTCGATCCGGAGGATCCGGATGGGTTCTACTTTGTGACTACGGGCAGTGGGCCCACCAACCCGCTCGGTGCGCTGTATCGCATGCAGCTCGATCGTCAAGACCCGGCGGGTGAGACCACCATCGAGCTCGTGTATAACGCCAACGCGGTCATCGCCTCTGGCGGCGACACGGCGATCAGCCCCGATAACATCGGCGTGGATCGCAACTTCGTCATGATCACCGAAGACGGCACCGCCAACAGCCGCCCGGTGATGGCCAGCAAGGCCCGGGATGGCAGCATGTGGCGCATCAACAAGCGCACTTTCGCCGCCACGCGTGTCGCAGAGCTGTTCCCGCCGGGGCGCGATGGCAACTTCGGCATCACGTCCGGCGTCTGGGAGAGCACGGGTGTGATCCCCGCCGAAGGGTTCGGTCCAGAGGCGTGGTTCGTGGCGGTGCAGGCACACGCGCCCACCGTAGCTCCGGCGCCCAATACCGTGGAGGACGGTCAGCTCCTCCTGGTTCGCCGCACGCCGTTCCGTGCGCTTCAGCCCTGAACGCGAGCGAGAGAACGTCGATCACAGGTTTGAGGCCTTGGGTATGCGAAATTCCACACGCCCGAGGCGCGGCTGCCTGGCCGTCGCTCCGGTACTGACCTTTCTTACGGCGCTGGCGCACACGTCGTTTGCAATTGCGCAGCTCGCAATCCAACCCATCGCGGAGAACACCTCGGCGGTCGCCTCGAGCCTCGCCGCCGAGGTGACCGCACCGGGTCTCAACGTTAGCGGCGCCACTCTGACCTTGGCGAATGTCGCCGCCGCCGGTGTCTTTACCGGCGGTAGCGGTACGCCCGGGTTTGAACTCGAGCGTGGGTTGGTGTTGAGCTCGGGTCGAGTTGCCAGCGTTCTGGGGCCGAACATCGATCCGCTGACGTCCAACGCGTGGGCTGGCGCAGGGGACGCCGACCTCGACGCTTTGCTCGGTTTCGATCCCGAGGAGGGCAGTGTTGACGCGGCATCCCTGCAGTTTCAGTTCGCGTGCCCCGGGAACGCAGGAGCGGTGCGCATCCGCTACAGTTTTGCTACCGAAGAATTTGACGAGCTCGATGCAACGGATGCCATGGCGATCTTCGTCGACGGCAGCAACGTCGCGACCTTGCCCGGCACGTTGCAGCCCGTCACCGCGGAATCGGTAGCGCTGGAGCTGCCGGCGTTCCGCGACAACAATCTTTGCCACCTGGATCCAGAGACGCCGTGCCCGTTCAATCTGGAGGCAGATGGCTTCACCAACGAACTCACGGCCGTGGCGCAACTCCTGCCCGGCACGGCAACCCACACCTTGAAGATCGTCGTGGCGGACCACTTCTTTTCCGACGTCGACTCCTGGGCTTTCGTGGAAGAAGTGGCTTGCGTTACGGCTCAGGGTGGGGTGCCCGTGAACGCACCGGGCCTCGGCGGTGTTGGCCTGCTCGGGCTGGGCGTGGGGCTCGTGATCTTGGCGTCGGTGACGCGCATTCGTCAGACACCTGTGCTGGCGCTGTCGGCCGCGCGCCTTCGAGCATGAACGCATGGCGCCCTCCGCGTAGTGTCTCGCTTCATTGGTAATAAGGACGTCCTGGACATTCGCTACAAGCAATTCCGCTGCGCGCCGCTTCCGCGACCAGCTATCCAGAAGTGCTCGTCGAGCCGCTGACACACGTTCGGCGCTGCGCCACTCTGGCGTTCCCTTCCGGCACAGAAGTTCTTCTGGACCGACATGGTGCTGCCATAGGCTCGAGGTATCTCTCGCACGCCACGTATTCGTACTCGCGATGCCTAAGCGTTCGCATTTCTCGCGCGCGCCGGCTTCTAACGCGCTTTTGGAGGCAGCATGCGTCTAACACAGTCCAAGTCCAACGCACTCCGTGTGCTCGCGGCCGTCGCGTCCTTCACGGGAGTAGTCTTGCTGGAGCCTACTGCAGAAGCGTTTGTCAATCCGTCTTCACCCGTGTTCATCAGTGAGTTTCATTACGACAACACTGGCGCGGACACGAACGAATGCATCGAGGTGCTGGCGCCCGCAGGTACCAACCTGGGCGGCTACTCGCTCGTGCTCTACAACGGCAACGGGGGTGCGCCGTACCTCACCGTCAGCCTGTCTGGCGTCGTGGTCAATGACGGATCGGGAACCGGTACCCTCGCGTTCGACATCGCCGGCATACAGAACGGCGAGACCAACGCCGTGCCGCCGCCGGACGCGATGGCGTTGATTGACAACCTGGGGAACGTCATCGAGTTCTGGTGCTATGAAGGTGCGGGCACGGCTACTTTTGTCGCCGTCGGTGGCGGCGCCAATGGGCTGACATGCACAAACACCGTGGTCGACGAGGACCAACCGGTACCGGCGCCTGGAACCACCCTCAAACGGGCGGCGCCGCTCACCTGGTCGGGGCCGAGCGCGGGAGACTGCACGGGAGTGAGCGGACCGGTGTTCTACACGCCACGCAGCATCCCCGCGATCCAGGGGGCGTCAGCCGCTCAGACCCCGTTTCCCGGGCAAACCGTGCAGACCACGGGTGTGGTCTCGACGATCTTTCCCGGGCTCGGTGGTTTCTACCTCCAGCGCGTCAACAGTGTGAGCGATGGCGCCGCCATCGCCGGCGCCTCGGACGGCATTTTGGTCCTGAGCAACGCCCCGGTTGTCGTCGGTGAACGTCGCACCATCCAAGGTACGGCGGTGGAGCAAGACGCCCAGACAGCGATCATGGCCGATACGGTGAGCTTGGTGTCGGCGGGGCCGTTTGCGGTTCCCGTGACGCCGCTGCCGTTGCCCGGCCATGACGATCTGACGCCGCCTGACCCGCTCTACCGCGAGCGTTTCGAAGGCATGCTGGTCGAGCTCGAAGACGAGAGTGGCAGCGGGACGATGAGGATCGCACAGACGTTTTTCCTCGGCCGCTACGGCCAGATGACGTTGGCGTCGCGCGACAAATTTGGCGTGCTGAGCAAGGTCATCACGCCGACGCAACTGAGCGCAGATACCGGACCGGGCTCGGCCGCGCGGCTTTTGTTCGCAGAGCAGGACGCACGCTTGCTCGTGCTGGACGACGGCCAGGATATCAATCCTGGAGGCGATAGCCCCGAGATTACTCCGTACATCGGCTGCATCGAGGACCGCACCCCCGACACGCTGGAGCCGGGTATCCCGGTCACCTCCGGCGCCGCGCGCGTCATCCGCGCCGGAGACGAGCTGAGCGATCTGGTCGGGATCCTGGACCAGGGCCTGATCAGCAGCACGGGCGATACCGGTTACCGCTTGCAACCCTGGGATACCACCCCTGTCGGTCCGAACGCGGTCCAGTCACAAATTGATGCCATTACCACCAGCCACAACGCGGTCAACCTGAGGCCGGCAACCCCGCCGAACGCCTCTGCCAGCTATGAAGTCGTGGGCTACAACGTGCTCAATTTCTTCACCACGTTAAATTCTCGCGGCGCTTTCGATGCTGCCGAGCTGGTGCGGCAGAGCGAAAAGCTGACGCTCGCGCTCTGCGAGCTGAACGCGGACGTCGTCGGCCTGATCGAGCTCGAGAACAACCCCGCCGCGATTGACCGCTTGGTGACCGACTTGAACGCCCGCTGTGGCGGTGGCAACAACAAGTGGAGCTCCGCCAACGCCAACGTGAACGTCATCGGAACCGACCAGATCAAGGTGGGCTTCGTCTACAATCGTAACACCACGCGTGTCGCTCCAGGGACGACCCCCGCGGTCATGCCGACGCCGACTCCGCCGGGGCTCAACCTGCCTCAGCTTCTCGACTTCAATCGACCCTCGCTCGCAGTCACCTTCGAGCAGCTCGCATCCGGCGCGGACTTCACAGTGGTGAACAACCACTGGAAGTCGAAGGGTTCCGCGTGCGATCTCTACGACATCAACGGCCCGTCGGACAACCCGCCGCAGGTGTTCGACACCAACAACGGCAATCTCGAAGAATCGTGCCGATTCACGCGCCTAAACATGGCTCAAGCCATGGTCGAGTGGCTCGGTACCAATCCCACCGGCACGACTGACCAGGACTATCTGCTGCTCGGGGATATGAATTCATACGCCGCCGAGGGCCCTATCCAGCACATGCTGACAAACGGCAACCTCAACTTCGTGGATCTGGTCGCGCGTGACGTCGGCAACACGTCACAGGACTTCATCTTCGACGGCCGTTCGGGCAACCTAAGCTACGGTTTGGCTACAGCCAGCATGGCGGCCCAGGTGACAAACTCTGAGGACTGGCCGATCAACTCGGATGAACCAAAAACCCTGGACTATGAGGACCATTTCAACAACGTAGGTTGCTACGAAGCCGACAAGTTCCGCTCCGCGGACCACGATCCGATTTCGTTTGCCCTGAACCTGGCCGGGTCAACCGCGGCAGCACCTGTGCCGCTCATGGGAATGCGCGGACTCGGTCTGTTCAGTCTGGGCCTTGCGCTGGCGGGCCTCACGATGCTGCGGCGCCGCCGCAACGGAGAACCACACTCCGCCGCAGCTCGGCATGGGTGAGAGGGTGTTGCGGCGGGTTTGCTGGTCGGGCTGGCCTGCTTGCTCATGAACGTTCGAGCGACGCGGCGACCGACACCGGCAGCGTAACGCAAGCAACCTCGACGAGCCACGCGCGAGCCGGCCCTATCGCCGGGCAGAAAGCGGCTTTTTGGGGTTCCAGTAACCGTGCTGGTTGACGACGCTCGATCCTGGCATACGATTGCGCGCAGGGTCCTGGAGCTCCACACATGACGATGGCGCCGCGTAGATTGAGTTCTGCTTCGATGAGGCGCCCGTCGCAGATCGGTTGGCAGCACCGCTGCGCTCGTTTCGCATCGGTGGTGATTTGCCTGCATGTGTCGTTGAGCGTTGCGGATGACCCCCGACCGGTGCGCCAAGTGGAGAGCGATGACGGCGTGATCGAGTTGACCAACGCCAAACACGCGCCCGAGCCTCTCGAAATCGATGAACCAGAAGCGCTTCCGGGGGCGCCGGTTTCCGCTCCTTCCAAAGCGGAGCAAACGTCGAGGGCACTCACACCGGTCGCGGCGCGCCGGGATGCATCGAGCTCGCTGTGGCTGATCCTCCCGGGGCTCGCCATTGTCGCTTTCGGAGCCGGATGGGCGCTGCGTCGTCGAGCCAAGCGGACGCCGAAGTGGGCCACGTTTGATGAACCCCTGGGCGGCAGAGGCGAGACTGACCGCGTGAGTGGCCCCATGGAAGCTATTTCAACATTGACCCCGCGCGAACGACCGAGCGGTGGAGAGCCTCAATGGGTATCGCAAGGTCCGCGCAGTCGGCGCGCCGGTAGCTGAGCACAAATAGCTGAGCAACAAATAACTGAGTAGTGGACGATAGCCCCGGCTCAGTTCGCGGCGCGCGGGGTATCGTGCTGGTGCGCTGGCGGAGGTGCCGAGCGGCGGCGCGACAGGCGCCCGGCGAAGTCCTCGATCGTCCGCGTCAATCCCTCACGCACCGAGACGCGTGGCGAGAAATCCAGGAGCTGTCGCGCCCGCGTGATGTCGGGGCAACGCTGCTTCGGATCGTCTCCGGGCAACGGGCGACATTCGATCGGGCAATGCCGACCGGTGATATCCATGATCAGCTTGGCTAGCGCGCTGATGCTGTATTCGTCCGGGTTACCGAGGTTGATGGGCCCCTTCAAGCTCTCGAGCCGCAGCACCCGGATGAACCCTTCGATCAAGTCGTCAACATAACAGAAGGAGCGAGTCTGGTTGCCGCTCCCGAACAAAGTGATGGGTGAGCCCTCGAGCGCCTGCACGATGAAATTGGAGATGACGCGGCCATCGTTGAATGCCATGCGCGGCCCATACGTGTTGAAGATGCGTACGATCCGGACGTCCAGGCCCCAACAACGCTGGGCGTCGCTGAACAAGGTCTCGGCGCCGCGTTTCCCTTCGTCGTAACAGGCGCGTTCGCCGATCGGGTTCACGTTGCCCCAATAGCTCTCGGGTTGCGGGTGCACCGTGGGGTCTCCGTAAACCTCCGACGTGGAAGCATGGATGATGCGGCAGGGGCGCCCGCGCCCGAGCTCGATCAAACGTTGCGCACCGAGCACGCTGGTGGTGAAGGTGGCATACGGATCGTGCTGGTAATGCACGGGCGAAGCTGGGCAAGCAAGGTTGAATACGATCTCCGCGTACACATGCAGCGGCTCGCGCACGTCGCCGGCTTGAAAGTGGAAATGAGGATCGCGCGCTGCTCGCGACAGATTCACGAGGTCGCCGGTCATGAGGTTGTCGAAGCCGACGACTTCATAACCCTCGTCGAGTAAGCGATCCACGAGATGAGAACCCAAAAACCCGGCGGCGCCCGTCACGAGCGCCGTTCGGCGTGTTGCACCGAGACCCATGAGGTAGTGCTCTAACCGAATCGTTGCGGGCGTCAACTCTCGTCCGGAGTTCGAATGAACGTCATGTCGATGTTGCTGAAATGACAAAAACCCCCCGGCTGCCGCTGGGGTAAGCTCAAGTTTGCAATGCCGGGGCTCGCAGAAGTCCGAGTGGAGCTGGTAGACGCGTTCGCGCGCAGTCCGTTCATCATTATCACGCCCGTGTACAACGATTGGGAGGTCCTAGAGCTGCTGCTCGGGCGCCTGGATGCAGAGCTCGCCGCCGAGGGCGAAAGCGCGAGCGTGATCGCGGTCAACGACGGTTCGCCGCAGCCGGCTCGACTGGAAGGGCTCACGTTCTCCGCCATCAGAAGCGTGGAAGTCCTGCATCTGCGCCGCAACTTGGGGCACCAGCGGGCCATTGCCGTGGGCCTCGCGTACGTTGACGCGAAGGTGCCGTGCGCCGAGGTGGCGGTGATGGATGCCGATGGTGAAGATCGGCCGGAAGACGTCCTGCGGCTGCTCGAGCGCGCCCGGGAGGAGGCAAACACCAAGGTGGTGTTTGCGCTGCGCCAACGCCGCTCCGAAGGCGCGCCGTTTCGAATCTTCTACGCCGTGTATCGTTGGCTTTTCGAGGTGTTGACCGGCCAGAGCATCCGAGTCGGAAATTTCAGCTTGATCCCTAGAGCGTTGCTGGGCCGGCTCGTGGCGGCGTCCGAGATCTGGAACCACTATGCGGCGGGGGTCCAGCGTTCGAGACTGCCGTGCGTGCACTTGCCCACGGACCGCGGCAAGCGCCTGGCCGGGCGCTCGACGATGAACTTTGTGTCTCTGGTCACCCACGGCATGAGCGCCATCTCTGTGCATGCCGAAACCGTGGGTACGCGCATGTTGGTGATGGCGCTGCTGCTCAGCGTGGTGATCGTGCTGGCCATGGGCGTGGTCGTGGCGATCAAGTTCATGACTGCGCTCGCCATTCCGGGGTGGGCGACGTTCGTCATGGGCCTCTTGTCGTTGATGTTGTTCCAGACGATCTTCATCGCGTTGTTTTTTGCCGGCACTGTGTTGCACGCGCGCAACGCGTACACGTTTCTGCCGAGCCGCGATCATGGGCATTTCGTCGAGGGTTTGGAGCGTATGGAGGTCAGGCAGCGGATGGTCGTTTCATGAGCGGCGTTGAGCACTACGTCGGTGCCGAGCTCGAGTTGTTCGCCAAGGCGCGCATCTGGAAGAGCTATTTGACGGGGTTGATCCGGCCTCACCTAGGGCGGGATGTGCTCGAGGTGGGGGCCGGTCAAGGCAGCACGACGGCGGCGCTCTGTCGTGGCCCGTTCCAGCGCTGGTTGTGCCTCGAGCCCGATGCGCGCCTGGCTCAGAGCACGGCGGGTATGATTCGTTCGGGAGAGTTGCCCCGCTTTTGTGAATCGCGGGTGTCGACCTTGCGCGAGCTGCCTTCGGAGGAGCAGTTCGATTCAGTGTTGTACATCGACGTGCTCGAGCACATCGCCGACGACGTGGAGGAACTCCGTTGTGCAGCCGCGCGGCTTCGACCGGGGGGCAAACTGATCGTGCTGGCGCCAGCGCACCAATGGCTGTTTAGTCCCTTTGACCGGGCCATCGGTCACTATCGGCGCTACACGGGGACTTCGCTACGGGCGGTGATGCCGAAGGAGCTTCGCCTGTACGAACTGAAATACGTCGACGCAGTGGGTCTGGTGGCCTCCGCTGGTGCCCGTTTCGTGTTTCGCAACGGCACGCCATCGCCCTGGCAGATTCAGCTCTGGGACAAGGGCATGGTTCGGTTATCGCGAGTCGTGGACCCGGTGCTCGGGCATGCCATCGGCAAATCGGTGTTGGGGGTGTGGCAGCGGCGTGAAGAACGGGCCTCTGCCTGAGGGTCTCCCTTGCGTGTATGAGCACCGCCTGGTTAGCGTCGCGCCGGCATGCCCAACGGCGGATGGATGGACCTAACCCACCCTGAGGGTCTCGCCCTGCTCTTGGCGCTGGCCATCGCAGCGTGCGTGGTCCTCGGGTTGCGCTTCGCCGTAGGGGTTCGTTGGATCCCGGCTCTGGCGTTTGCGCCCGTACCCGCCGTGGCCGCGTTTTCGTCACAGTTCAATCTCGTGGGCTGGCACGGGTTCATGCATGCCGCGCCGATCTACCAGTTCATCGAGGGCGGAGCAGCGCCCCCCGAGGAGCCGCTGTTTGCTGGCGGGACCTTGCGCTATCCGTGGGTCGAGCATTGGCTCATCGCGCAGCTTTCGCGCTTGACGGGAGCCAACGCGCACGTGCTCACGTTACTGCTCGAAGTCGCTGCGTACGCCGCGTTGCTGGCTGCGGCGTATTGGCTGGCTTCCGCGCTGACCGACGATCCGGGAGCGATCGGCCTCGCCGTGCTGTTTTCCGGTTTTGGAATTTCTATATTTCACGTCGGGCTGCTGTCGGAGCCTTTCGCCCGGGCGTTTCCCAATCTGTGGCTGGAGACCCGGGTCGTCCCCCTCGACAAGTTCGCCAACCTGAGCGCGATGCCCGTGGGCTATGCTTGCATGGGGATTGCGGCAGCCGCGGGCGTGCGGCTCGCGGCGGGCAAAGGTGAGCCCCGCCGTTTAGCCGGCATCATCGCGGCTGTCACGTTTACGGCAGCGCTGATGCACCCGCTGAGCTGGTTGTGCATTCTACCGTTCCAGGGGGTGGTGGGGGCGGTGCTGCTGTGGGCCAGGAACCGTGAAGACTATCGACGTTTGGCTTGGCTGGCCGTCGCGGTGGTGGTGCCGTGCGGCTTGGCCTTGCCGTATTTGAGATCGGTCGGTGCTTCCGAATCGTCGGACGGATGGAGTGGCTTCACGCGGGGCGCCGAGCTGTTCTGGGCCAAAGCGGGGGACGCCGCCGTGTTCATCGCGCCGCTGGTCTTGCTGTTGTACGTGCAGCGGGCCCGCTTGAAGCGCATGTTGAGCGACGGCAATCGGGCTCTCTGCATCGTCTTGCTGGCGCTACCGACCTTTGTTGCCCTTTACCTCTTGCTGCGATTTCCGGGCAGAAATGAATACAAATTCCTGTTGAGCTTGGTCCTGGCCGGCGCGCCTCTGATGGGCTTGTGTGTGCGAGCGCTCCTCGAACGGCACCTGTTGGTTGCCGCACTGCTGCTGGTATTGCTGCTGTCTCCGGGGGCTCGGGCACTCAGCGTGAGGCCTTCATTTGAGGTCACGAAGCCGTGTCGTATGGATGGGCCGTACTTGCGGGCGCTCGAGCCCAATGCGGACGCGCTGTACCAATGGATCGCGAGGGAGACGCCGAAAAACGCCGTATTTGTGGCCGCCGATCTGGCCATCCCTTCGCTCGGGCGACGAGTTTTGTATGTCCCCGTGGACGACGTTTGGCGTGGTCGCGATGGTTGGGGTCTCGAACCGTTCAAGTTGAGGCAATGGCACGTGCGTTGGCCCGATGCCGTAATGGCGCACCGGCACGAGCTGGCGCGTGAGGTGCTCAGTCTGAGCTGGAATCATCCCGCTCCGGCCGTCATCGCCGAAATTCAGAGCGACGTTCCGGGCCGGCCGTTATTCACCTTTACGCGTACACCGGCGGTGATCGCGAAATTGGACCAAACTCCCGGTGCAGTTGCGCGGTTTCGTAACCCTGCCGGCGCCGTTTACGAGTTCGCTCGAGCGCGGGCGGCCGTTGCTCAAATGGAGGCCGTCGATCATGATTGAAGCTCGCGCACTGCGCTTGAGCGTGCTTCAGCACGCCTGCGGCAACAAATGTATGGGCCACTCGAACAACAGCGGTGGCTGCTGCAAGCTGGGGCAGCGGGACTGGATCATCGGCCCAGTCGACGACGTAGATGCCTTCTTGGCCCGACTGAGCCAGCGCTTGGGGCGCCCGGTCGAGCGCCGCGAAGCGATCATCGACTTCGACGAGGGCACGCAACTCTTTCCAGGGCGCTCCACCTGGCAGAATCCGGCACATTACCCGGCAATGCGGATACGCTCCGAAGATCCACACGCGTGTCAGTTTCACACGGACACGCAGGGCTGCACGATCCACGAGGTGCGTCCGCGATTGTGCCAGGGCTATGAATGCAGCTGGCTCGAGGGCGTGCTCTCGCCGCTTTTTTAGCCTGAGCGCAGGCGCAACCAAGAGCTGGAAGCGTCCGATGAAAGGCGCCCGTTAGCGTTCAAGCCGCGGAGGAGGCAGCGCTGGCTTCGGCGAGCCGCGTGGAGAGTACCTCGTAGTCGCTGTGGTCGCGCAGACTCTCCAGCACGCGTTCGGGAGTACCCCAGTCAGACCAACCGCACTCGCGTAGGCGCGCGACGCGTAGGCCCTCGGCCTTCTGCAGTACGTCACTGGAGAAGTCCGCCGCCGGCAACTGCAGATAGATGTCGTTCAAGACGCCGGGCTCGGCTGCGCTGCCGAGCGAGCGGCGATAGGCTTCGAACAGATCCATTTGGAAGGGCAGGTGACGCCGCCCGAGGGACCAAAAGCGCTTGGCGGAGCCCGCCATGATGAAGGTGTTCCAGAGCGCACCACTGCGGAATAGCTGCTCGGCAAGAGGCATTTCCGGTTTCTCGCAGAACGAGGTCACGACATCGGAACGATTACCGGTGCTGCGCCGGTCGCTACCGGGGACGATCCATCCGTATTGCGTTTCGGCGTGGTCTGGCACTGCCCCCACGAGGGCGACGTGATCGGCTGCCTCTTCGACCGCCATGCGGATCGACTCCTCGAAGGATTCCTCGTCCCGGACGTAATGATCCGAGGGCATGATGACGACTCGAGCCAGGGGGTCCTGCGCAAATACGCGCGCGAGGGGCAAGAAGATGCCGGGACCAGTACCGCGATTGCTCGGTTGAGTGACGACATCGACGGGGCCGAAGTCTTGCAGCTGACGGCGGGCCAGCGCTTCGCGCTCGGCGGCGACTACCACCACTGTACGTTCGGGTGCGCTCCATCGGGACGCACGGGCCACGGTGGACTGGATCAGGGACCGATCGCCACTCAGCAGCGCGAACTGCTTGGGGCAATCCTCACCGTGTACGGCGCGTGTCAGTTGACGCAGGCGGACCCCATCGCCTCCGGCCAAGACAATGGTCCAGAGGTGACGGGAAGGGACGGCGCTCATCAATCCTAAGCTCCTGGGCGAGATGGCTAGCTGCTCTTAGCAACAGCAATGCCACGGTCCGCGCCAAACCAAAAAATAACGGACAGCCCGGGATTGTGCGTGAATGCTTATTGACCT
Source organism: Deltaproteobacteria bacterium (assembly GCA_043780025.1). Lineage (GTDB taxonomy): Bacteria > Myxococcota_A > Polyangia > Polyangiales > Polyangiaceae > SZUA-265. The sequence continues at coordinate 1,238 of JAYWEH010000261.1, read as the reverse complement.
GTCGCGCGGCAAGGCCGGGTCGAGCTCGACCCGGGCCGAACTGCCCGTGCCAGGATGACCCGACGCGGCAGTTCGCCACTCTCAAAGGCCTTAGCGGGTAGGTCCTTAGCGAGTAGGTGACGGCGCGTCCACGGGCGCGACCGGTCTTACCGCGGGCTTTCGAATCTCTTGGCCCATGTCCGGTACGGGCGGGCTCGGATGAAGCACCGGCGCTACTCGCGTCGCCGGAGTTTCGCCATGCGTGCCCCGGGTCTGCGACGCGCCTGCTCCGGGCCCCCGCATAGCTGGTACGCCTCGAGCGCTCGATCAGGCATGCGAGGCCGAGTAGTGCCACGGCGTTGAGAAGGCCCGCATGGGCTCCGTAGGCCGGCACCTGGCGGGGCCGAGTGGGCGTGTCTTCCCAGGTTTGTACTTCGTCAGCGACACAGCCGGGCTGCGCCGATCCGAGGAAGCTCGCGTAGTTCGTCTGGCTGCAGTCGCTGAAGGCCGTGGCCGATAGCCTAGGACCCGGCGCCATGATGAAAGTGCTCTCGCAGATGTCGTCGCCGTCGTTGCCATCGTTCGGTGCGTCGGGCGCGGGATCCGGGAACGGGTCGTGAAACATGCCGAGGTTGTGCCCGAGCTCGTGGGAGGCGAAGAGCGCCACGGCCGTGTCGCTGAAAGTCGACTGGACCACGGAGCGGGAATGATTCGGCGTGCAGAGCAGCCCGATGTACGCGCGCCCGACGATGTTTCCGTCCAGGTCGAAGCCGGTCAATAGCTGGCGTTGGTCGGTGTTCGAGGCCGGTGAGACCCAGTCACGAAAAGACTCGAGCAGGGGCATGGACGCGACGCCGGTCGGCGTCTGAATGACCCCATATGGATCCACGGCGTACGTGACCTGCTCGGAGAGCACGACCTGCACGTTGGGATCGAGCGTGTCGTCGATCAGGGCGTGTACCATGTTCATGATGCGGAGCGTGCTGAACTCGACGGCGTCGACGTCACCGCCGAAGCGGCTCAGACGAGCCGCGTCGTTCACGCTCTGATTGGCGATCCAGATCTCGTTGGCCAACAGTTGCTCGGGCGGCTCGCTCACCAGGGGCTGAATGGCTTGTCCAAGGCTGCGCAGTGGCGGGGCGGGCTCGTCGGGATCGATGTCACGAGGGAGTTTGAGCGGCGCGAGCTCGTAGCCAGTCGAGCCCGCAACAGGTGCCACGGTGAACAGGGTGTTGAACAGGCGCAGCATGCCTTCGACA
>JAYWEH010000260.1:0-4760 GCA_043780025.1 Deltaproteobacteria bacterium | reverse complement strand
GCGGGGCCGCGAAATTGCGACACCTGGCCTTCGGCGCGCGCACTCAGCTGACCTTCCGACAGACGCGCTCGAAGCTCCAGCTTGGCGCGCCCGCGTAGGTGTTCCCTGAGCTCTGGCCAGGCCTCGAGTTGGATCGCACTGAGGCTGGCCACGAGCTCGAGCGCGCCATCGTCGCCCAGGGCGAGGTCGGCCCCGAGCGCGCCGCGCGCGTCGCCCGCTTTCAGCTGCGCCGCGAATTTGCCCCCGTCGACATGCATCTCGGTTCTAATCGATGGCACGGCCACGTTGCCGACCTGTGTTGGCTCTGTCGTGATTTCGCCTGTCACGCCCAACTTGCCGGCGTCGACCTGGAGCTTCACGGTTCCCTTCGCATCGACGCCCGTGGCGGGCGCTGCTGCGGAGAACAGGCGTGCATCCAGGTCCTCCACGCGCACGTCGAGCTCGGCGCTGGGCGCGCCGCGGAGACTTGCCGTTCCCTTTGCGGCGATGCGGCTCGCGCCCGCGCCCAGACTGAGCGACAGCGCGAGCGCGTCCGGCGGGCCTTCGGCTTCGGCGTGTGCGGTCAGAGGCTCGAGCAAGGGCCAGCCTGGCAGACGCGTCCTAATCCGCTCCGGCAGCGCGCGCGGAACGTCGAGCCGCAACGTCAGCACGCTGTTATCGAAGCGGCCGTTGGCGTCCAATTCCGTGCCGTCGATGAAGCCGTGAAACGTGCCGGCGACGAAGCCCTTGGGCAGCACTCGCAGCGAACCGGTGCCGTTGAGCAGCGGTTTGCCCGCGAGGTCCACCTGCACGCCAAAGCGTTCGAGCGCGATGCTGCTCTCATTGTCTCCGACTTCGACGCTGCCCTGCAAGCGTTGCAGCCGTGCCGCGATCGCGCCGAGCTCGGGGTGTTCGGCGTCGAGTTCCAGCGTACCCACTTCCAGGCTCGAAATCCGATACAGCCGTGGAGGTCCGGCCCGGACAGGGCCCGCCGCCGGGGGCTTTGCGCTGGCGAGCGCGCGCAGCAAGCTCCAATCTCCGCTGGCGGAATCGATGACGAGTTGAACCTTTGCCCGGTCCACGCGCAGGTGAGTCAGACCGAGCGGCTCGGTGCTCATGCCCAGAGCTCCCGCCAAGAGCTCGAACGGCTCGAATCTCGTGCGCACGCCATGGAGATCGAGGACTGCGCGACCCGCCTCGTCGCGCACGTGCAAGCCGCCCAGCACCGCGGAGCTCAAGCCCACGTGTTCGATGTCGTCCAGCACGACCTCCCCACGAAATCGACCCGCGAGCGTTTTCTGTATCGCGCGCGTCAACGCGCCACGCAAGGGTGGCGCGTCAGCGTGCAGGATGACGCCCAGCAGAAGACACACGCCGAACGTCAGGGCCCAGCCCAGGATGCGCAGCGAAAGCCAGAACGCCCAAAGTGCGCGCGGCCTCGGCTGCTCCGCCATCAGAACGCTTGCCCCACGGCCAGATGCAACGTCAAGGGTGCCCCGAAGACGTTGGGCGGTATACCTTCGACCTGTTCCTCGTCCAGGAACTCGAGCAGGCGAAAGCCGAGATCCAGCCTGACCGGGCCCACAGGTGTGGGATAACGCAGACCGAGCCCTGGGGCCAGGTGAGGCTGGGAGAATGTGTATTCCGCCCGACCGGAGCTCACGTCGCTGCTATCGATGAACAGGACCGCCCCGAGTGGTGCGAGAAACCCCAGCGGGAAACGCAGCTCGAGCGAGGCCTCCCACAAGGTCAAGCCGCCGAGCGGTCGCAAGCAACGTTGATCGGGCTCGGCCATGGCCACTATCTCGTTGCAGCGCACGCCCCGGTCTGCGGACAGCGGAAACGACACGTGGCGGCCGACCCCTTGATACGCGTAGCCGCGGTTCGAGAATGGGCCGCCCGAGAAGAAGCCGCGAAACAGCAAGCGCTGCTGGTCGTCGATGGACGGCAGCTCGCCCGCGCGCGTCGCCGCGTAGTTACCCGGAAACAACAGGCCGGTGGCAACACGCACGGCCAAGGTCAGATTTGTCTTCGTGAAATACAGCCGCGCTTCGGGGCGGATGCGCAGGTCGGAGACAGTTCCACCCAGAGCCGGCAACGCCATCTGCAGCGAATTGGTTAACAACAGCCCATTTTTGGGGTCCAGCGGGTCATCTCGACGATCGAAGCGGGCGAGCAGCTCGGGGTAGGCAATGAAGAGGTTGTCGATCTCGCGGTTTTCCACCGGAGGGCTGAGCTCACCCACCGCGATGCCGCGGTAATCGACCGGCAATGCGGCTTGCCAGTTCAACGAAGGAGTCAGGAACAACTGGTGGTCGAAGAAGGGGCGTTCGAGCCCCAGCCGGGCACCGATCTCGAGAAAGCCCAATAGGGGCTCTTCGGGTTGGCTGTCCGAATACAAAAGTGGCTCCACCTTGACGGAGGTGCTCGCCAGGCCCTTTGTGCGGCCCTCCAGAAACGAAGGTTGTACGAAGCGGGCCTCGAGCACTCCTTTGAACAAGCCTCGACTCGGCGCTTGCAGATCGGGGAAGTCCGCCATGCGTGTCGGAAACAGCACGATGCCCGGCCGCGCTTCGAGCGCGAAATGCCGGAGGCCGCCGAAGAAGTTGCGGTGTTCCCAGCTGGCCGTCAGATTGAGCGAGAGCTCGAGCGCGTCGAGCCGTGCTCCGCCGCCCAGCCGCAGCGCGCGCGGCGCTGTCTCCAGCACGCTGAACGTCACGGGTACCCGCCCGCTTGCGGGGTCCGTGGTATCCGCGTCGACATGCACCTGCGCGAATGCTCCAAGGTTGACCAACGCTCGGCGCGCATCCTCGAGGCCCGAGGAAGAGTACGGGTCGCCGGCTGCGATCAACAGGCTCTGGCGCACCTTGTCTTCGGGGACCTGGAGCAGGCCTACGATGCGGATGCTGCCGAATACGGCGGGGCGGCCCGGCTCGATCTGGAAGGCGAGCCGCGCTTCACGGCGCGCCACGTCCACCTCCACGCGGCCCTTCACGTTCGCAAACGCATAGCCATTGTCTGCGAGCAGCCGATGCATCTCGCTCTTGGCGCGCTCGTAGTCGGCTTCGTCGAACACCGCGCCGGGGCGCGGACTCGCGGCGATCAGGCGGGCCACCGTCGACGGATCCTCGACCCGCTCGAGACCCTGAAGCTGCACGGCGAGCGAACCCTGGCCCATCGCCTCCGGTATTCGAATGGGCATGCCTTCATGCACGACCAACTCGACGCGCACCGTGTTTGCGTCGAGCCAGATCACCCGGGCTGCGGTGACCTTGGCTTCGTAGTAGCCGCGCGCGCGGAAGTAGCGCTCGACGCGCTCGAGGTCTCGCTCGAGCAGCGCGACGTCCAAGACTTCGTAGTCCTGGAAAACTCCCGTGGTGAGCAGGAAGCGCGGAGACTCGAGCGTTGCAAGCCCCTGCTCGAGCGGCTCTGTATCGACGGCGCCGGCCCCCTCGATGTCGAGGCTGTCGATGTTGGGCATGCCCGGCGCCCGCGGCTGCGCGCTCGCGCATGCCGCCAGAGCCGCTAGATACGCGGCTCGTGCAAGCGCGCCGAACGAGCGCGAAAGGCGGGGGGGATCACGCAGGCGACGCGGACTGAGTCCCAGGGGCACCGGCGCCGAGCCTGCGGCGAGCGCCTAGGGGCGCACGCCCGGCAGAGTGGCCAGCTCGGCTGGCTCTTCGTGGTATTCGATCTCGTCGTAGGTCATGACACCCAGGATAGGATCTGATTCGGTACCGCTCGTAGCTCGCGTGAAGGCGGTCGAATAATTGCCGGTGACGGTCACCTTGGCGCCCGGCCCCGGCAAGGGGTAGGGCAGCTTCACGCCCCAGAAGTTGTCCATGAAGGGCTCGTAGTCGGTCTTCTTGCTGACCCGGCGCTTCTTGTAGTCTTTGATGGCGTCGAAGATCTGCGCGTAGTTCGAGGCCCAGCCGAGCACCTTCATCGAGTCCTTCGGCTGCGCGTCTTTGGTGTCCGCGAGCCAGAACGTCGGAATCGGCGCTTCACAGTCGGGCGGATCTTCTTTGCCGGTCTCGTGAATGGCGCATTTGGGCGCCTCTGCCAGGTTCGTGGCGGTGATGTAGCCGGTGATCTTCAGGTCCTTGCCGGCGACGTCATTGTGGTGGACGCGGCTGCGCAGATGATAGCTCGCACCCCAGACGGTGTACGCTTCACCCTCTTTGATGGGATTTTTCGGCACGCTCGGCACCGAGGGCAGGCTCGCCTTCACGCCCGGGGGCGGGGTCTTGCCCACGTAGGGTTCTCCGGCATCGCCGCAGCCGGTGAGTCCGGCGGTCGACAGGACAGACGCGATCAGCGTGAGGGGCAGGGAGAGGCGCGAGCGATCGTGCATATGCCGTTACGGCTATCATGCCCGCCCGCCCGGCCGCAAGCGCGCGGAATCCCAACTCCCGCGAGGATCGGAAGAAACCGCTTCAATACTCATTTTGACAAGTTATCTTCGAGGGTTACTCTTCCTGGTACGACGAACCAGAGCCCCTCCGGGTTTCCGTGTCGAGAGAGAGGTACCGGGTGGCGCGCACCGTGATTGTCGGTGACGTTCACGGCTGCGTGGACGAGCTCAGCCGTTTGCTCGACGAGTTGGGGCCGGGCTCCGACGATCGCGTCTACTTCGTGGGAGATCTCATCGCGCGGGGCCCGGACAGTCGCGGAGTGCTCGCGCTGTACCGGCAGGTGCGAGCCCGCTCGGTGCTTGGCAACCACGAGCTCAGGCTGCTGCAGGCGCATCGCGCTGCGCTCACCGGCGGCAAGCGTTTGCG
>JAYWEH010000259.1:0-4775 GCA_043780025.1 Deltaproteobacteria bacterium | reverse complement strand
CGACCAGTCCCAGTCTGAACGGACATTAACTCAGCGCAACCGGGCTCTCGTGCGCGCTGTTCGATTGGTGAGACACCTGGCTCGATGCACGCACGCGCGGCGTCTTCGCGCTCGGATTGAGTGCCCCACGCCGAGCCGGTTTCGGCCCGCTCCATTGCGTTGTTCGCATTTTGTGGTGTTGCTCCTCGCTTGGCCGCGCCGGCTAATCGAGCCAAGCTCAGTCGGTGCTGGCAAAACTCGATACCTTCGGCTGCCCCGTGCGTGCGCCCGCGCCCGCCGCGAGCTTCCAACCGTTTCACATGCTCGGCTCCCGTCGCGGTCAGATCTGGCGCTACGCTCCCGAGTATCGCATCCGTCGGCCGCGACATTTTCACAATGAGCCCGAGTTGAACTTGATCGTCTCGGGCCATGGGCGTTTCGGAACGGGAAACGTTGTCGTCGACGTGGCTGCGGGTGATCTCGTGTATTGGCCCCCGGCCTGCGACCACGAGCTATTGCAAGAGTCCGGCGACTTCGATCTCTTCGTCGTCGGCGCCACTCCGGAGCTGTCCTCGCGCGTTCTCGGCGATGGCAGGGGCATTTTCCAGGGGCCGATTCGGCTGCCGCTATCGGCGCCCGCCTTTGAACAGCTGCTACCGCTTTGCCGCGTGACCCATGGCGATCTCGAAACGGTCGTCGCGGAGAGGTACGTTGGTGACCTCTGGTGCGCGGCCTACGACGCACGAGAGGCACTTGTCCAGAAGAGCTCTTTGGGACACCGGGCGCACGCTTCGCTCCTCTTGCATCCCGATCTGAGCCGTGAGGAGCACGCACGCCTACTTTGCGCCCATCCGAGCGAAGTGAGCCGTTACTTTCACAAGGCGATGGGTATGACCTTGACGGCATACCGCACTCGTTTGCGCTTGCTCCGCTTCATCGGTATCACGGACGGCGGTATGACGACGCTGATCCATGCTGCGCTTCAGGCAGGCTTTGGCAGCTACTCGCAATGTCACCGCGTGTTCGTTCGAGAGCTCGGCTGCAACCCGCGCCAATTTTTCAAGGGGGACCTGCGTGCCCAGATGCGCGACGCGCGCGCGCCGCTGTACCCAGAATCAACGCTTGCTCACGGCATCCCGACACCCGGCGATTCGGCAACTGGCGCTCTGTCAACTGGCGCTCTGCATGCGCAGCTCTCGTCAGCGAGCTGAGCCCCTGTCGGTGGGCTGCCTTCGCCCGCTGCTCGCGTTCAGGGCAACCGGTACTCGGCCCGAAGCGCGAATCGGTCCCAGGCCGCAATCAGATGATCGGCGGCGCCGTCGGCGTCTGTGCCACTCTCAAAACTCAGTCTGAATTGAACGGCGCCGTCCGGCACCCGTCGTAGAGCCGCCCCTACGTTGGCTGTCCAATTCAGATTGGACCCGGCAACCCGGTCAAAGCTGTCTATTCTCTGCAGAGGTCCAGCGACAAAAGCAGCTGAGCCAATCGCATCGAACTGGACTTGCTCAAGGATGAGCTGCCCCAAGGTCGCGAAGGGGTCGCCTTGTATGCTCGCGAATTCCAGTTGCAGAACCGCCTCGACACCGTTCGCTGGAACGGCGCCCAAGACGCTGGTGTCGAACGTGATGAACCCTTGATAGTGCGCGTTCGGGACGAATCCGCTGTCGCCGACGCACACGTTCGTCCCTTCGCGCGAGCAGTCCCCATCCCCGTAGGTGTCATTGCTGCGCCAATTGCCGGTACGATCTCGATCGAGCACGGGCAACAAGACTCGCCTGAGCCGGCGCTGGGTGCAGAACGAAGTACCGCTCGCTTGGATCGCGTGACCGAGGACGTCCAGCGCCGCCTCTGATACTCGATATGAGTAGCAGATCGGTGCCAGCGCGTTCGGGTCTTCTCCAGTGGCTTCTGCGAGCGGCGCCGCCAGCGAGATGCTGAGGACCCGTCCACCTTCAGTCCACGCGAACGAGGCGCCGCTCATGGGGATGCTTTCGGTCTCGATCGCCGCCGCCACCGACGGCTCATTCATGGCTTGTGCAAACGTGATCACGAGCGTCACGTCCGACGCGACGCCGGACGCTCCGTCGGGCGGAAAATGGCTGCTGACGGTGCCGGGGGCGGCCGCTTCCGGAGCCGGCGCGGCCGCTTCAGCCAGCCCCGCGTCGAGCGTGATATCGCTCGGCTCGGGGTCGCTCGGCTCGGGGTCGCTCGGCTCGGGCTCCGCACCAGCGTTATCGATCGGGACGACCTCGGGCTGTGATGGCGTCGCTGGCAAAGGCTCCTCGGACACGCCCGCCGAATAAGTCGCGAGATCATGGACAGGCAGGCACGCCGCTTCGAGCAGTAAAATGGCCGGCCACGGAACGCGCATGCATCTGCTCGAGGAGTCGATCATCATATGAAAGACGGACGCGTTGGTCAGGTCGAAACTACCAGAACGCCGTAGAGACGCCGTGGCTCTTTTTTCCGCGTCCGCCGTCACACGGCACCCCACGAAATGACAACTCGGCGCCATTCGCTCGAGCGCCCGATGGATCGAACGGGTTGGACCACTACCGCGGATGACGCAGAGGCGGTGGCGGTCATCGTGCATTTCCTTTGGGCGCTCGCACACGCCCGCGATAGGCGCTCGGGCTGAGCGAGAATTGCCGGCTGAAGACGCGCGAGAAATAGAGTGCATCTTGGTAGCCGGCCCGCAACGCGATCTCGGCGATGGTTAGATCGAGAGCGGGTTCACCGAGCAACGCGCGGGAAAACTCGAGCTTGAGCCGGCGACTCGCGGAGCTCAGTGACTCGCCGAGGATCGCGCGGGCGCGGCGCGAGAAGCTGAAGCGGCTCATGCCGAAGGATTGGGCCATTTGATCGAGGTCAAACGGCTCGCTGATACGGTCTATCATGTACTGGCGCAGGCTGGCCTCGCCGAGGCGCGACTCCGTGGATGGCGGAACGCTAACGAGCAACGCGAGTAGGCGTGCGAGCTCGGCCTCGGTTTGTGTCATCCACTGCGACGCCGAGGCGCCACCACGGCTCTCCAGGGTCAACATCGACTCGAAGACGATCATCGCCTCCGGCCAGCGCGGGTACTCGAAGAACGCAGCGCCGCCATGCGCGGCCGATGCGGCGCGCGCCATGCGTAGCGCTTCGTCCCCGGCAAAGCGGCAATAGTAGTGATCGTAAGGGTCTTCCGTCTCGGCGATGAGCAGGCCGGGGTCCGCGGACGGCAAGACAATGCCGACGAAACCCGCACGCACGCCTTGAGCCGCGGCTTTGTGGTGGTAGAGGCCGGTGCCGCTCCTGATCAGCGTGAGCATGGCGTCCTCGTGATAGGTGCCCGCCGTCGCGTGATAGGGCTGCCCGCAAACGCGACCGATCGTGCGAATGCGGAACGGCAATCGCGTCGGCACTGACGGAGGCCGGACGAGCAGCGGCGGGAACGGCGACACGCGCAATTAGATCCATAGCTTGGACCTGAGAGTCCATGCTCAGGCGAATCACTCAGCAAGATCGTCCATATGCGAGAAGCGCGTGTCCATTCCGTGCCGGGGCGGCTCGAGGTATTGCCCTCGCAACGACATGTTCCGGAATCTCTGCACACTGGTACTCGGATTCTTCGCGCTCGCTTGCTCGAACGGGGTGTCCACGCCGCCCGCGTCAACGGCTGCCGAAGCCGATTCCGGCACATCGGCGCCTCCTGCGCCCGCCCTCGACCCGGCAGCGACCGAGCGACTCTACCTGAGCGGGCGCGGCATCGACGACGCGGTTGATTGGCAGTTCATGCTCGAGACGGGGCGAGGCAGCGGTGTCTGGTCGACGTTGCCGGTACCGAGCCACTGGGAGTTTCACGGCTTCGGCGACTTTCAATACGGACACAACCCGTCGAGCGAAGTAGGACATTACCGGCGCAGCTTCGCGCTGCCCGCGGCCTGGGCCGGGCGGCGCGTCTTCATCGTGCTCGAGGGCGCGATGACGGACACCGAGGTCAGCGTCAATGGCACGAGCGCGGGCCCGGTGCATCGAGGCGGATTTTATCGCTTCGGGCACGAAATAACGGGTCTGACCCGCCCGGGTGAAGAAAATCAGCTCGACGTCATCGTCTCCAAACAATCGTCGGACGCATCCGTAAACGCGGCGGAGCGCGAGGCGGACTATTGGACTTTTGGAGGAATCTACCGCCCGGTCTACCTCGAGGCCGTGCCCGCAGCGTTCATCGATCGCATCGCCATCAATGCGCTGGCGAGCGGCGCGATGTCGGTCGACGTCTTCTTGCGCGACGTCGCCGAAGTGGCGGAGCTCACCGCTCAGGTGTCCGAAGCCGGTGTCGCATTGGGCGCGCCGTTTTCTGCAGTTGTCGAGGCCGGGGCGAACCGAGCGACGTTGTCTGTGACGTTGCCTTCGGTACGGCCGTGGAGCGCCGAGAGCCCCAATCTGTATGACGTCGAGGTCCACCTTCGCACCGAGAGCGGCATCGAACACGCCATTGGGGAGCGTTTTGGCTTTCGCACCATCGAGGTGCGCCCCGGTGACGGCATCTACGTCAACGGCAGCAAGGTGATGCTGCGCGGCGCAAATCGTCACTCGTTTTGGCCGGACTCGGGTCGCGCCCTCGCCGAGCGCATCTCGCGGGACGACATTCAAGTGATGAAAGACATGAACATGAACGCCGCGCGCATGTCTCACTACCCCCCGGACGAGCACTTTCTCGACGCCGCCGATGAGCTCGGGCTGTACGTGCTCGATGAGCTCGCGGGTTGGCAGAGCCCTCCCTACGATGAAGCCGCCGGCGCTCCGCTCGTCAA
>JAYWEH010000258.1:0-11364 GCA_043780025.1 Deltaproteobacteria bacterium | reverse complement strand
GGCGAGCACGAAATAGGCATGGCCGAGCGTGGGGTCGATGGCGAGCGCCTGCTCGGCCAAGCGCCGCGCGCTGTCGAAGTCGAGCGTCTGCTCGAGCTTGACGTGGGCCATCCAGACCAGACCCCCGGGATGTTGCGGTGCCTTGGAGAGCAGCTCCGTTATCACCTCTTCCGCGTGCCCCGGGTCGTGCTTGTCCAGAAACAGCTCGGCGCGCCAGAGCAGCGTCTGGGCGACGCCGGGCGCCGCGCGTTCGGCGGCATTGAACGCGTCGTTGGCGTCGTGCGGGCTGTCGAGCAGGTACGCGGCTCGCCCCACCAGCGCGAGCCCGGGGCCATCTTCAGCCGTGATGCGATCGGAATTGTAGTCCTCGATCAGCGTCATCAGCAGGGCTTCGGCCTCGCTCTTCTGCCCGCTCGCCAACAGGATCTCGCCGAACAGCAGCCGTGCCCGGCGGGCCGCGGGGTTTTGTACCAGCACTTTGAGCCGCTGCTCGGCTTCCGGCTTCGCCCCCGAGCGCCAGGCGCATTCGGCCCAGGTGGTCGCGAGCTCGAGGTCGTTCGCCGTGAGCCCGAGGGTGAGCAACTCGCGCGCCGCGTGATGCCGCCCGGTGATCATGAGCGTGCGCGCCAGGCCGAGCTGGGCCCGCTTCGCTTCAGGCCCGCTCAGGAACGCGCGGAAGCCGGCCTCCGCCTCGACGTAGCGACTCTCATTCAGCGCGCGCTCGGCGGCTTCGACTGTGGGTGCCACCTGTGGCCGCGCGGCGGCGCCACTGCGAGGCGCAGGTGGAACGGCGCTGGCAGGGCCGGCAGGCGCGGCGGCACAGGCCCACACCCACACAGCCCAGCCGAGCAGCCCGAGTTCCGGAGCAAATCGCCGTCGCATCAGCGCAGCTTACCCCGCGGCGCAGCCGCGGGCCCGGGGAGTCTAACGCACCTGATCCCGAAACTTCGGCCACGCGCCACCGGCGCACCCGATCAGGCCGGGCGTGAGCGCTGCGTCGCCACAGCGCAGCTGATATGCGGCCCGATGCTCCGGGTTGTGGAAGTAGCGAAGCAACAGCGAGAGCCCCGGACCGGCGTCGATCTCGAGCCCAAAAATGTGAAACCCCGCGCGCAGCTTCGCGATGAGGATGGCGTTGTTCGAGGGTGAGTGCTCGCTGCCGATGCTGTCGAAGCCGAGCTCGCGCGTGTAGCTGATGGTGCTCTTCAGGATCTGCCGGTAGACCCCCTTGTTGCGAAACGCCGGATGAACGTTGCTGTGCCACATGCGGTACAGGCCCGCCGACTTCTGCTCGCCCGAGAACATGGCGACCAGCGCGCCCGCTTGCCGGACCACCGTGAAATCGCGGAGCTGTTCGCCAGCACACGTCTCGGCGAGGCGCGCCTGCCCCTCCCGCTCGGCGGCACTGCGCACCTCCGAGAGGAGAAAAAAGACCTCGGGCGGAAAATGAGCGCGCAGTTCCACTTCATGCAGCGCCCAATACGCCTCAGCGTGAGTCAGCCGTTCGAGCTCGTAGCCCGCGCTGCGGAGCGGCATGAAATGTTCGTCAAACGCGCGGCGCGCGAAGTCCCAACGGTCCATGCGCGCACTCTAGATGCAAACCCGCGCCACGCTACCCCTCGGCCCCAGCCCTCGACCTCAGCCCCGGCCAACGGCCCAGGGCGGCGCGCAAAATACCCAGGCGCGAGCAGGCGCTCAGCCATACTAGCGTCGGACCGCCGGCAGCGAGCAGTAATATGGGAGATGGATTCGGCGGCCTGCCTCGATATGTGATCGCGACGCCCGCGCGCAACGAGATGGAGGGGTTGCCCGCCTTGCTCGCCACGATCGATGCGCAGGAGCACAAGCCGCTGCTCTGGCTGATCGTCGACGACGGTAGCAACGACGGCTCGCGGCAATGGCTCGCCGAACGCGCTCTCTCGGTCAGCTACCTCGAGGTGGTCTCGGCGCCCGAAGCGGCCGACGAATATCTGGGCGCGCACATCGCGCGCATCAAACGCTGGGGCCTCGAGCGAGCCATCGAACGGGCAAGCGCCCGCGGCCCTCGGCCGCTGTATGCCGGCGTGCTCGACGCCGACGTCGAGTTACCGCCTGAACACTACCGGCGCCTGGTCGAGGTGATGGAGGGCGAGCCGAAAATCGGCGTCGCGTCATCGATGTTGCTCGCCAAACAGGGGGAACAGAGCTTCGTGGAGCCGTTTCAGCGCGCCGATCTGCCGCGCGGCCCCACGCAGTTTTTCCGCATCACTTGCCTCGACGCCATGGGCGGCTTGCCGCCGTGGCCGAGCTTCGATTCGATCGCCAACGTGAAAGCTCGCTCGCTCGGCTACGAGACGCGCCTGCTCACCGACGTGGTGGCCACGCACAACCGCGAAACGGCTTCGCGCTACGGCCACGCGCAAGGCTACGCGCGCAAGGGCCGCTACGCCTGGTTCCTCGGATTGCATCCTGTCTTGGTCGCGGCGCGCACGGCCGCTTACAGCTCGCGCCGGCCCCACCACGCGGGCTACCATTTCTTGAAAGGCTATCTCGCGAGCGCGCTCGACCGCACGCCGCGTTGCCCTGACCCGGTGGTGCGCCAGCACTACGGCTGGCCACGCGTGCTCGAGGTCGCCAAGGCGGCGCTCGGGCTCGGCCCCGGCTACGTGGGAGCGGCCAGGGGAAGAGCTCGATGAAGCACCGCGCGGCCTTCGGCACCTGGCCTTCGCCACTCAGCGCCGCGATCGTCGCCCGCACGTCGAGCCGCCCGGGGGATCTCTCTGTCGACGGCCTGGACGTGTACGTGAGTGAAGCGCGGCCCCGCGAAGCGGGCCGTGCGGCGATCGTGAAGCTGTCTACGGCGGACCCCGTACTCTCGGAAGAGATGTTGCCCGAGCCGTACAGCGCGCGCAGCCGCGTGCACGAGTACGGAGGCGGAGCCTTTGCAGTGCGCTCCGGCCACCTCGTGTTTGTCAACGACGCCGACCAGGCCTTGTACTGGAGGGGACCGAGCGAACGACCGCGACGCCTCTCGCCGTTGCTCTCTGGCGGCCAGCGGCGCTTCGCCGAGCCGCTCATCGATCTCCGCAACGAACGCGTGCTCGCGGTCGTCGAAGAGCACGCAAAGGGCAACCGCGAACCCAACAACGGCGTCGTCGCGGTCGGCTTCGGCAGCCGCACCGGGCGGTTCGACGTGTTGCTCTCGGGGCAACACTTCTACTCCTCGCTGCGCCTCAGCCCGGATGGGAAGCGCCTGGCGTGGCTCTCCTGGTCCCACCCGCAGATGCCCTGGGACGGCACCGAACTGTGGATCGCCGATCTGGACGGCCGCGGCCTGCCCACCGCGCGGCGCCGCCTCGCGGGAGGCCCCGGTGAGAGCGTCTTTCAACCCGAGTGGAGCCTTGACAGCGGCCTCACCTTCGTGTCGGACCAGAGCGGCTTCTGGAACCTGTATCGCTGGGACGGCCGCGCCGTGGAACCGTTATGCCCGCGTCAGGCCGATTTCGGGCTGCCCCAGTGGGCATTTGGCCTGTCGAGCTATTGCGTGTTGCCCGACCGCGATCTGCTCTGCACCTTCACTGAGGGCGGCACCTGGCGCCTGGCTCGGCGCAGCCACACCACCGGCGATCTGCGCGTGCTCGATCTACCCTTCACCGAATATTCGACGCTGCGCAGCGCACCCGACGGCGCCGTGTTGCTCGTGGCCTCGCCCACCGAGCCCACCACGCTGATGCACTTCGACATCAGCACCGAACTCTTGTCGAGCTTGCGCTCCTTCGGCAGTCGCACCCCGTGGGCGGACGAAGCGAGCACGGACCTCGGCTCTACCTACTTCAGCCAGCCCGCCGCGATCGAATACAAGAGCGGCAAGAGCCGCGCCTACGGCCTGTTCTATGCCCCCACCCACCCGAACTTCGAAGGCCCGCTCGACGAGCGACCGCCGCTGCTCGTGCGTTGCCATGGCGGCCCCACCGCGCAAGCCACCACCGGCCTCAACCTGCGCACCCAATACTGGACCAGCCGCGGCTTCGCCGTGCTCGACGTCAACTACCGCGGCTCGAGCGGCTACGGCCGTAAATATCGCGATTCGCTGCGCGGCCAGTGGGGCATCGCCGAAGTGGAAGACTGCATCGCCGGCGTCGCCTACCTCGCCCAGCGCGGCCTCATCGATCGGCAGCGCACGGCCATCAGCGGTGGCAGCGCCGGCGGCTACACCTCGTTGTGCGCCCTCACCTTCCACGACACCTTCGCCGCCGGCGCCATCTACTACGGCGTCAGCGATCTCTCCGCGCTCGCGCGCGACACCCACAAGTTCGAGTCCCGCTACCTCGACGGCCTCGTGGGCCCCTACCCCGCCATGCAGCAGCGCTACACCGAGCGATCCCCGCTCAGCCACCTCGACCGCCTGCGCCGCCCCGTCGCCTTCTTTCACGGCCTCCAGGACAAGGTCACCCCACCCAATCAAGCCACGGCCATCGTCAAGGCCCTCGAAGACAAGGGCGTCCCCGTGGCCTTCCTCTCCTTCCCCGACGAAGGCCACGGCTTCCGCCACGCCGACACCATCCGCCGCACCCTCGAAGCCGAATATTACTTCTACGCCCGCATCTTCGGCCTCACACCGGCAGACGTGCTCGAGCCCATCGAGATCAAGAACTTTGGCGAAGCGCCGCCCGCGCCGATTTGAAGGGAACGCGGATCGACTCGCCGCCGGACAGCTCATCCGGGCGCCGCCGCATCGGTGAACCGCTGCTCGGTGCGCCACGTGCACGAGGCGCGTCCCGGATGCCCAAAGTCTCAGCGGCCCAGCACTTCAACGTTTCTTCGCTCCAGCAGCTCCCCATTGGGGCCGAGAGGGGTGCAAGGACCGGCCTGGATCATCAGCAACCTGGCGAGGTAGCTGTCGGAAAACGGCGTGTATTCGAACACCAACTCAGCACACTCGGCTTCGCCAAAATCCAACCCGTCGATGTCAAAGCGAACCTGGAACTCTTCTACCGTGAGCGCGCGGGAGTAGTGGCGTGCGTCCGTGTACCTGATCGTTCCGTCGGCCAAGGTTCGAGCGCCCACGCTGAGCGGGAGAGACAAATCGTAACGGCCATCTGCGGTGCGCAGCTGCCCCGCGAGCTGGAATTCGAAGTGTTGCCCTGGTGACCGCGGATAATAGCCTGGTTCTCTCCCCTGGCACACGCCGCTCGGCTCGCTGACTTCGAGCACCAATTCCGTTTCGCCGAGCACCAGCGGTGCTTCGAGCACGGAGCGGGGTTCGAAGTAAGCGGCGGTGTACGGGCTACTCGCGGCAAATGTCGCGACGACCGGCGCTACGCGCTCGGCGCCATCGTTGGGGTGTGGAAAGGAGTAGTCGTTGCATGCATCGTTGCCGGGCCAGCGTAGCTCGAGAGGGCGATACTCGAGGTAAGAGTTAGGGATGTCACTCGGAGGGAGCTGTACGTACGGACCGAGCAACCCACGCACTCGATCCCCGTCGAAGGCGAGTTGCAGCTCTGCCCCCAAGCCTTCGCCAGCCCCGGGCTCGAGCTGCAAGGCGCCCGTGAAGCGGCTGATGTCGGTGGTCGCGCGCAAATAGGCTTCGGTCTCGGAGAAGACATGGACGCTCACCCCCTCGAACGTGCCCATGATGGCCCCGTCATCCGTCGAGACAGATACGTTCGCCACCAAGACGACTCCGTCACACGCCGCCTGGGTCCCCGCGGGCCGCTCGACCTCATCCGGCAACCACTCCAGCCTCTTCACCCCGGTAACCTCTACGCTGAGTGCAATCGCCGTCTGGGGCGAAAAGCCGGAAACCTCACGGAGCGTCTCGCGCGGATTGTTGGGATCTCCGGTCAGACCCCACGCGGCCGGGACATGGCGCTCCCCCTCCACGAACGCGATCGCTGCCTGCGCCGAAACTTCGGACTCGGACACGATATTCCGATCCGCCGCGATGAGCCTGTACGGAGAGCAAGCGTCCACCGGTGGCACATCACCGCCCGTGAAGTCGCCGGTTTCACCCCCGACCGCGACGCAGTCAGGGCAAAGTGGCCCTTCGGGATCCCTAACGACAGGGTCGGGGTGCTCAACCCCGTCAGGCGGCACCAACACGGCGGGCTCCCGAGGCAGCTGCGCCGCGGGGTTCGACTCAGCCGGGCCGCAACCCGACCATAGAGTACCGACCCCGAGCAGGACCAGTCCGGCACGCACGCCACGCTTGAACACGCATTTGTTCTGCCACACCACCCGAAGCGTTCAATACCCGAACGCCACATTGGGTCGGTTGAAGGTCTCACCGATGTGCTGATTGGCGCATCCATCAACACGAATAGGCATTATGAATGCCTCTACAGGCCTCCGGTATTCAGGCTCAGACCAGCGCATTTTCCTCGCCAACGTCCAGATCGACGAGCTGCGCACAATACAGCGCGACGCATTCATTCTTCTTGGAGCTGGCGATGAGTGCCTGCATGGCACGGACGTATTCGAGGTGCAGCTCGCGCAGGCGCCTCAGATCCTGGCGCGAGATGGCGAACAGGCTGAAGCCAAAGTTTCCGGGCGCGTTGACCGCGAGCCGTTGTTCCACCACCTTCAGCCAGGATAGCTTTGCGGCGCGCGCGCCCGCTGCGTCAGCGCGCGTATCCACCCGCAACACGTCAACCGGGCGCCATGCTCCGCGCAAGCGGCGAATTTGGCCGGCTCGTTGCAGGGCAACGATGCAGCGCTGAACGTCGGCGTTGCTCATGCCGAGCCGGCGTTCCAGCCAACCTTCCACAGCGAAACCGCGCTCGACATACTCGTCCAGCTCCAGTGCCCTCAGCACCGCATGAGACCGAGGCTCCTCATAGGCGATGGCACGGGCAGCTTTCATTCGGGCCCAGCGCCGCTTCAGGCTGGGCAGAGTGTCCGGGTCGACCAACAACGAGACAAAGTCGAGCATGCGGCGGCTCAGTATCTCGATGAGTTGTAGGAAATCCGGAAGCCGTGGCTCACTGGTCCCCTTGAGCCAGCGAGCTATCGTATATCGGTTGACGCCCGACCGCTCGGCGAGCACCCCGATCGGCGACTTGCCCCGCAGTTGGCGCAAGAAAGCCGCCACGGCTTCCCCCGACGTTGGGCTCGCGCCCTCGAGCCACGCCGGACCTTGCCCAAAGAAGTTACCGTAAACACCAGCAACATTCAGCTTGAGGCTCGAGCAAAGGCCGAGGAACGCCGCCGCAGTGGGCCAGGCCTGCTGCGCTTCCCAGCGCTGCACCACGTTGCTCCGGTAACCTGCGCGTCGGCTCAGGGCGGCGCACGAGCGACGCGCACGCAACGAACGAATGAGTTCCGAGCTGAGCTTTTCGTAGTCAAACGCGATGGCCATGATACCTCATCAGGTCGGGATCCATCGTGCCATGGAATCTCGCCTTTGCTGGCTGCCGTGCGCCAGGAACGAGCGCCTATTCCCGCGATCCGGAACACGGCCGAAAGGGAACGCCGTGCTGGCCCGGGTAGGGAGGCGCAGACCTTTCAAGGCGGCGTGGCGCAGTCCTTCGCCGCGATGGACGCTGTTGACCTCGGCTGGTGGCTTTCGCAGAAACGAGCCTCTCTGCGCTAGCTCGTCTATCACCGGCAGACGCTCAACCGGCGCGATCCAGGCGCTGCCACAAAGCTTCACACGCCTCCGCCGCGCGCAGCGGCAGATGATAACGCGCATAGGCGCTCATTTCGTTCCGACCCGGATTGATGTCCACGCTCGGCCACTCGTATACCTGAGCGCGGATCAGCGGCAAGCGAATGTACGGGAAGCTGCCGCTCGTGCCCACGCTCAGCACCATGTCAAACCCCCGCCCCAGCTCCGCCATCAACCGATCCATCTTCACCGCCGGCAACTCCTCTCCAAACAAAACCACCTCTGGCCGCTCCACGCCTCCGCAACCGCAGCGCGGCAACGCCGGCAGCCCCGCGTATGAATTCACGCGCCGCGTCCGCCCGCAGCCCGTGCAGCGCAGATCATACAGGTCGCCATGAATGTCGATCACCTGCGTCGACCCCGCGCGCCGGTGAAACCCATCCACGTTCTGCGTCAGCACCACCACCTGCTCGAGCCTGCGCTCCAGCCGCGCGATCACCCGGTGGCCCGCATTGGGCGTCGCCGTACGGCAAGCCCGCTCCACTTCCAGCAGGTACTTCCACACCAACTCCGGCCGCTTGCGGAACATCGGCCCCGACAGGATCGACTCGATCGGCATGCCCTCCGCCGCCGTCATGTTCTCATACAAGCCACCCATCCCGCGGTACGTCGGCAAGCCCGAGTCCGCAGACAACCCTGCGCCCGTCACAAACAAGACCCGCCGCGCCCGCGACAGGTGATCGGCGACGCGGTCGAGCGTCGACGCGTGAGCGCTGATGCTGGCGTGCGCTGGTTCGCTCGGTAAACGGCTCATCGACACGCCTCAGTCCGACCCCGGCAACCCTTCCGAACGGCAGTTGATCTGTGGTTGAAGCGCCTCACTCTCGACGGCATCGGTGCCTCCCAATGAACGTGCAATGCAGTGTGGCACGGCTCGCGTGGGGGGGCTCGTTGGGGTGAGGCAAATTCAACGGCTTTGCCATGGCATTTACGAGCGGATGAGCCGGCGCGGGAACGGACACGCGCGGTCTATCGCCTAGAGTCCAAGCTCGAGGCCCGATGACAAGACGTCTGTATATCGAGCCCGAGGCGTAAGCCGAACTCGAGCAGGCGGCCGATCGATGCGAGGAAAGCGTCCCGGGGCTCGGCCTCGAATAAATGACCCACGGGTGCTCGCGCGAAGTGACCCCGATCGCGATCGAAGAACTGCGCGCGACTGGCGGACTGAGCACGCCTGCGGGACTCCACGGCTCCGAGGCGGGCGGTCAAACACGGCAACGAGCGCGCACAAAATCGAATCCGTGTCGGACGTATTTGCTGGACAGCTCTGAAGGCGCGCAGCGCTGGTCGAGCGACACTCTGCGTCGCAGCCCTTCCGCGTGCCACGCGTTGCTTCGCCAAGCGTGTTTCTCCTCGGAAACGAGTTCGACTGCGATCCCGGTGACGCGGGACGCGTTGCCGGGCAATCTGGGACACCGAAATCGCCATGTTAGCGTCGCGAGCATGCAGAGAGCAGACGCGGCGAAGGTTGCAGAACACGAGTGCGATTGGCGGCGCGCGCATGAAGCGCTATCACGGCTCGCGCGGCAGCGCGCTCAGGCCGACGCTGAAGAAGGGCGCTGGCTGCTCGTCGCGCGACGCTCGGCCGCGCACGTACACCTCGGCTTTGGCAGTTTCGGCGAGTACATCGAGCGCTTGTTGGGCTACACGGGCCGCTCCCTGCAGGTTCGCCCAGGGCAAGACGGTGCGGCAGCTCGAGGAGCTCGTGGCGGGCAAGCGCGCGGGAGACGGACCCGACGCGGTGAGCCCGCCCGCGATGACGCGCCACGTGCTGCGCTTCGAGGTGGAGCCGGAGACGTTCGCGCTCTTCCGTGAAGCCATCACCTGGCTTCGGCGTCAGAGCGGGGACGCTCTCGATGACGACTCGGCGCTGCTCTCGATGGCTCGTCACGTCCTCGGCGGACCTACGGACGAGGGCCGAGCGAGTTACCAGATAGCGCTGCGGGTTTGCCCGACTTGCGGCGGGGGAGAGCAGCACGCGAGCGGAGAGCTCGTGGCCGTCGCGGCCGAGGTCGTCGCGATGGCCGAGTGCGACGGCCAGCACCTGGGTCGGCTGCCCGCGCTCGCCGCGAACGAGAATGCGGTCCGAGACGGCGCGCACCCGGAGCAAAGCGCCGCTGGCGATCGCGCCAGGCTCCCACTCAACGCCCACGTGGGCACCCGCGCGAAGCAAACGATACCGCCCGCGCTACGCCGCGCCGTGCTGCTGCGCGATCAGCACCGCTGTCGGGTGCCCGGTTGCAGAAACGCGACGTTTCTCGATATCCACCATGTCGAGCTGCGCTCCGAGGGGGGGCGCAATGAGCTCGAAAATCTCATTGTCGCATGCTCGGCCCATCACCGAGCGGCCCATCGCGGCGAGCTCATCGTCGAACGTGATGCCCACGTGGGCGTGCGCTTCCGGCATGGCGATGGCACGGACTACGGCCAAGTGCTCGAGCCACGGGCGCTCGAAGTGGCCGCTCAGCTCTTCTCGGTACTGCGCGGCCTCGGCTTTCGAGAGCGCGAGGTGCGCGCGGTGCTGGCCGAACTGCGCAACGACGACGCGCTTCGAAACGCCAGCATCGAGTGCCTCCTGCGCGAAGCGCTGCGTAGGATCCCACTGCCGTCCGTTCGGCGCTGATGTTCCGCCTAGCTCCTCCGCGGGACCTCTCGTCAACGGGTCACTTTTCGCGAGCACTGGCTGGGTTCAACTCCTGCCGACCGGGTGGGTCCATTCTCGCGGTATCCGCTTCACGCAGCCGTGTAGCGACGACAGGCACCTGACCGCAGACTGGGCGGGTGACGAGAGAGCTACGTGGCGGTCGAGGTTTTCTTCTCGGGCGC
The DNA here is from genome assembly GCA_043780025.1 of Deltaproteobacteria bacterium. Classification (GTDB taxonomy): domain Bacteria; phylum Myxococcota_A; class Polyangia; order Polyangiales; family Polyangiaceae; genus SZUA-265. The sequence goes on along the minus strand of JAYWEH010000258.1, from coordinate 893 downwards.
TCAGGTCGTGTCGAGCGGCTGAGCGGGGACGGGAATCGGTCCGAACTCGGCGGCAAGCGCCTCGGGGTCGAGGCGGACGCGAGTCTGGTTCCAGAAGAGTGGGCTGAGCTCGATCATTCGCTCGGCGGGCCACAGCGGCACGAGGCGGATGAGGCAGCGCAAGTACTCCTCGGCGTCGAGGCCGTGCAGTCGTGCGGAGCTGACGAGGGAGAACAGGGCGGCGGTGCTTTTCGCGTGGTCGTCGCTGCCGCAGAAGAGCCACGCTTTGCGGCCGGTGGCGACGGGCTTGAACGCACGCTCGGCCCAGTTGTTGGTCAACACCAGGCGGCCGTCATCGAAGAAGCGCTGCAAGGCGTCACAGTGGTTGTGGGCGTACTCGAGGGCGGTGCGCACCATCCCCCGCTGGTCCTTGAACTCGGGTCGATGCTGCTCGATCCAGCCAAAGAAGGCGATGACGTGAGGGCGGAGGTAGGTGGTACGCAGGTGCTTGATCTCGGACGGCGGCTTCTTCTTCCACGACTCGTCGAGTTCGAAGATACGCCCAATGCGCATCAGCCCTTCGCGGGCGACGGAATTCTTGGCGACCGCGGCCTCCCAGAAGCGACGGCGCGCGTGATACCAGCAGGCCACCTCGACGCGCTCGCAGCCGTCGTGCTCGACATCGTGCTGCGACGCCCTCAGCGTAGCCTCATCGGCGAAGAGCAGATTGAATACGCTCTTGGCGTCGGCTTGAACGTAGCCGCTGAAGCCTCGGAAGCGGGCGTAGATGGCGTCGCTGGTTTCCCGCTCGAGGTAGTCGAAGAGGATGTGGTCTCGGTCGGCGATCTGGACGAGGAAGTGACCCTTCTTGCAGGGTTGCCGGGTCCGATCGTTGGGGATGGGCTGCACACAAA
>JAYWEH010000257.1:0-4789 GCA_043780025.1 Deltaproteobacteria bacterium | reverse complement strand
CTCGGCGCCTGCAAGCGACCAAACAGGTTCGCTATCGCGAGAGGTTGGCCAACTTGTTCGCGCAGATAGTTACGCATCGTTCGGTGACGCAAGCTGCGTCGCCCGTCACTGAATCGGTCCCGCTGGAGATCACCTCCAGCCGAAAGGACCGAGATGCAAGTTCAAATCGCGACCTCTTGCACGTCGTGGGGGTGACCAGGGACGGCAGTATATATCACAGCATGCGACTCAGCTCAGGTACATGGACCGACTGGGTAATTTGAAGGCAGTGGCGGGCAACATCGGCGATGTCTCGGCCGTCGCGACGTCGCAGATCATGGGTGAGCTGCACGTCGTCGCCAAAGTGGGCATTACGATGTATTACACGGTACGCGCTGCCACCAAAGTCTACGACGATATCACTGCACCCTGGCTCACCTTCCTGAACGTGTCTACGGCCATGAACCAGGCTGTCGGGGCCGACTTCATTGCAATGGACTGACGCATTTGCGCGCCCCGATGCGCCGGGCAGCGCAGGACGGCTCTGGCCCCACCTGAAGTGCTGCGCGTAATCCCGGTGAATGTTCGACAAACGGCTGAAGGGCTACCGGGCGACGGGCTACAAAAAGGGTGACTGCCTGACGGTTTCGAATTGCTCGCCGAACCCGACTACGATGAAGGCGGATGGTACGGCGATCTGGACACGACTGAGGACCTGCAGCAGCGCGGGGTTAGGCGAAAGACAGGGACGGCTCATCGGCCAGGGGGAGTTGGGCAACGATCGGGTCTTGCTTTCACTGGACATCCGCCACTGCTCCGCGCAATTGGGCAGCTCGCGCGGTGGCGAACTGCTAGACGCAGGCGAGGTCGCCGCGCACATGCGAAACGCCCCCTCCGTCATCCGCCAAATCCGGGCTTCTCTGGGAGTGACCGGCGCCTGTGTCATCGCACTCCACGTGATGTCGTGCCGTCCGCAGGACAGGGAGGCTCTCGACGTGGCAGCGCCGGCCGCAGCAGCAGAGGGCGATGCTGCAGCACCGGACGCTGGCGCCTCCCCCCCCGACGGCACGTGCATGGAGACCCGCAGCACTCGCATAGAGTCCGACGGTAGCTGCCCCGACGTGATCACCAGCACGTGTCCTACCAACCTGGGTGACAAGGCCCTCGTACCGGGCTGCACCATCGTCGGCAACGAGGTAGAGCTGAGCATCGATCCGGAGCTCGTTACGCTCTGGCCCGAGGTGCGAGCCGCCATGGATCGGATCGAGGCCCTCACTCCCCTTCGCTACACGCAGCCCGAGGAGAGCGCTCCCGATTTCATCCCCGACATCGTGCAGATCATCCGAGCGCCCTTCGGGCCCGACCCCGGCATCACCGGCACCACGCAATGTTTTCGTCGCCTGGCCGACGGCCAGCGTTTTGGCTGTGTCGTCTGGCTCTATCCGGCAGCAATCGCAATGATGCCTGCGGGGGGCGCTGACCCGGAGGGCACGGCTATCGTGAACGTCATGCACGAACTCGGACACGTGGCCTGTCTCGAGCACGAGCGCGACACCTGCGCTGATCGCAACATCACCGCCATGAACTCTGCCCATCTGGTCGATCTGGTGCGGCCCCAGACCGACTACATGACGTTCACCCCCACCGAGCTGCTGCAGATCTCGAGCGTCATCCGACCTGCGGCCGTCAATCCCGCTGCGGACGCCGGCGCCGAGGCTGGCTCGGCGCCGCCGGACGCCGGCGAGCAAGACGCAGGCTAAAGACGCGCGCAGGCTCCTTCATGGCTGCAGGATCGGCCGCACGTTGCTCAGGCAAAAGTCGAACGCATGGCTCGACCCCGGATCCGCCGGTAGCGTCCAAAACAATTCGCTCAAGTTCCCCGCCACGAAGGGATTGTCCACGCCCTCCCAGCAGTTGAGGTCGAGCGCAGCGAAGGGCACCACGAACGTGCCCTCGCCCGGCTCGAGCGGACGGCAGTTGATCACATCAGGTGGATCGCCCGCATTCAACGCGCCAAAGCGCAGCGGCGGCAGGATCCCGGTCACGTCGAAAGCAAAACCAATCGCACGCCCGCCGTCGCGGTCCCACGGTGCGGGCAGACTGCCCTCCGGGGTTGGCTCCGACACGAACGAGACGCCGATCAGGGCGCCCCATTGGTTTGCAAAATCGTTGTCCGTCACTTGCCCGAGGTTGCCGGACACGCAGAACGAGCCCGTCGAGCTGTTGACTTCGATGCTCGATCCCACGGGGGACGTGACCGTGAAAAAAGCCCCATGAATGCCGTGCGCGGAGCTCTCTCCCAGGCCGTCCACCAGCACCAATGGCTCACCGAACACCGGATCGGCAGGACCGGCGTCGACCGGCGGCGGCGGAACGGTCGTGGTTTCATCCACCTCGATCTGCACGATCAAGCGGCCATTGCCGAACTCGACGATCTCGCCGTTAGTCTCGAAGCGATAGGTGACGAACGTCTCCTCGTTGGACCTGATGTCGAAAAACTGGTGTGAGGAGGAAAGCAGCGTGGCTTGCACGCGCGAGACCGAATTGCCTTCCACCTTCTCGAGAAACCAACCGTTGAACAGATCGATCTGAAATCCACCGACGGGCAGCGTGGTCTCGAGCCGCGTCGCCGTGGGATCGTTTTCGCTGAACAACACGGCTGACGAAAACCCCAGGCCGTCAGTCTGAAAGGCCTGAAACACCGCTTCACGCAAACGGTACAAAGCGCCGGAGGCGCCGCGCGCCGTGAGCCCGAGCGCGAGTTGCCCCTGCTCCCCCTCGCGTTCGTTCAGCTCACCCACCACGTGCACTCGTTCCGTATCGCTGCACCCTGCCGACGCCCAACCCCCGGCACCCAAAGCCGCCAGCGCTACCAGGACTCCGCGCCGCCACGATCGCCTTGCTCGCATGAAACACCTCCTCAACCCTCCTCATTATTCGAGGCGAGGCCGGGAAGAAACGACGAAAATGGTGTCGGTGGTGTGAATTAGCCCGCCTAAACTCAGCCTAGATGCTCGGGTGCGCGGGCCAAGCCGCGGAGACGCTGTTCTCAGCGCGTCACGGATGACCTCGTCGACCTCCCCCTTCGTCCGCCCCTTCTTCTTCTCCGCTTTCTCGAGGTACAGGGGGTAGACGCTCGCGAACGAAATCGCGGGGCTTCTTCAGCTCGCCCCCCTTCGGCGGCGCCTTGTTGGACATGGCCTTCTTGGCAAAGCCTGTGTTGGCTGGGGCCTGTTTGGCCGGGCGCTTCTTGACTGCCTTCTTCTTCAGGAGGTTCCGGATCGGTGTCTTCGTCTTCCGCGCAGCCATCGTCCGCCCGGCTAGATGACGCCGGCGTCGACCATGAAATTGTGCGCGGTGCAGCTGGGGGCGTCGTCCGAAGCGAGAAAGAGGATCATGCGCGCCACGTCTTCGGGTTGCACCATGTCCGGCAAACACTGTTGCGCCTTGTGGCTTGCCAGACCTTCCTCCGTCACCCACAGTTGTTTTTGACGCTCCGTCATCGTCCAGCCGGGAACCACGGTGTTCACCCGAACCCGGTGCGGTCCCAACTCACGGGCAAAGGAGCGGGTGAGGCCATGCACCGCGGCCTTGCACGTGGCATAGACGGGCAGGCCTCCAATGGCGCGATGCCAGCTATCGGAGCCGAGATTGACGATAGCGCCTCCACCCGCTGCGCTCATGCCCGGGGCCACGGCCCGGATCGCGAAGAACATGTGCCGCAAGTTGGTGGCGACCCGTTCATCAAAGTACGCCGGATCCACGTCTTGCCAGCGGTGGCGGTCATCCCGCGCCGCATTGTTGACGAGCACGCGTGCCGGACCGTGCGCTCTCGAGAGGGCGGCAAAAGCGACGTCGAGCTCGCTCACCTCGCGCAGATCGCAACGGGCGAACTGCACGCTATGCCCCGCTCGGTTGAGCTCTGCTGCGAGCGCCGCGCCGCGCTCGGCATCCAGGTCGACGAAACCGACACGCGAACCCTGCTCGGCGAAAGCGCGCACCGTAGCCTCGCCAATGCCCGACGCGCCACCGGTTACAATTATGGGTTTTCCCAGCAAGCTGGGGTATCGGGCGAATGTCATCATGTTTCCTTGGTGGCTCAGTTGCTCGCAGAAAACAGGCGGGCTTTCATCCCGAGCCAGGTCGAGAGCCCCGTCGTCGACGCGTTCACGCTGCCGTCGCCGTTCAAATAGTAGTTTGTCGGAAAGCGGTCGACCGCGTAGGCACGCAGCACCTCGTCGGTCGCAAGCAGGATCGGGTACATCAGCTCGTGCTCGGTCGCGAAGCGACGCACCTGCTCGCTGTCTTCGCCATCTGCCACGATCGCGAGCAGAACTTCGTCTTCGTCGAGCCCGCGCTGCACCGCCCGCACCGACGGCAACTCCGCTTTGCAGACGCCGCACCAGGTGGCGAAGAAGTGCAGCACGATCTTGCGCCCACGGTACTCGGTCAGCGAAACGCTTTGGCCCGAGAGATCGGCCAGCGTGAACGCCGGTGCCGCGGCAGCGCCAGCCGGGAGGTGATTTCGCGTCTGGTACGCCGAGACGCCCAGCCAGAGCGCAAGCACGCCGAGAACTTGGAGCAGAGCTTTGACGTGACGACGACCGAAGGAGACGATGCGCTGAACCAAGGCAGCGCCAGTATACACGGCGCGACCGAGATCGGGTGTCCGCGGCAAGGCTCCCCGGTTGCGCCGGCCGAGTCGAGAGTCCTCAGTCGAACGCGCGCGGATCGATGCCCACTGGGTCACCTCTGATGCTCCCATCGTGGTTGGTCGACGATGGAGAGACCGAGCAGCGAATGTGAGGGG
>JAYWEH010000256.1:0-44226 GCA_043780025.1 Deltaproteobacteria bacterium | reverse complement strand
CGCGCCGCCCTCGCGCGCCAACGCGCCGACTGGCTCTATGGAATGAATATGACTCGGTTGTACACGCTGCGAGCCCGCGAGACCGGCTACGATGGAGTGCTGTCGGTGGGTCGCGTCCAGACGCCTGTCCTTGGGCTCGTGGTCCGCCGGGACCGCGAGATTGAAGCGTTCAAACCGCAGCGCCATTTCGGTGTCGAGGCCACCTTCGCCACGGCAAGCGGTGAGACCTTTTGGGGGACTTGGGCAGTAGGAAGGGAATGGCAAACGGAAAGCGACAGCGAAGGTCGCCTGCTGTCGAAGTCCGTCGCCGAGGCCGTCGGCGCCAAGGTGGCTGGGCAAGCGGCCACAGTCATCGTGCACGAACAGAAACACCATGCCGAGGGTGCGCCGCTGCCGTACTCGCTCCCGCAGCTTCAAATCGATGCCGGCAAGGGCTTGGGCCTGAGCGCCTCGCGAGTTTTGGAACTTGCACAGGGCCTTTACGAGAAGCAGCTCATCACCTACCCACGTTCCGATTGCGGCTACCTGCCGGAAGCGCAGTTTGGCGACGCGGCCCGCGTGCTCGAGGCTGCGGCACTGCAGCTCGATGGCTTCGGCAAAGTTCGAGAGTTGGTCGATTCCAAGGTCCGTAGCCGAGCGTGGAATGATGCGAAGATTACGGCACATCACGCCATCATCCCCACGGCGTATGCGCGGGGCCGCGCGCGGCTCGAAGGTTCAGAAATCGCCCTCTACGAAATGATCGCCCGCCGGTACATCCAGCAGTTCATGCCTGACTACGAGTACCAAAGCACGAAGGCCGAGCTGCGGCTCGCGGGTGAAACGTTTCTCACGAAGGGCAGGGAGGTGGTCGCCCTCGGATGGCAGGCCTTGCGGCAGGCGCCGAGACAGGAGGTCGCGGAAAGCGTCGATGGGGATCGCGAGAACTCCGTCCTGCCCGCTCTCGAGCGGGGGCAGATCGTCTCGTGCGTCTCCGCACGTGTCGCTGAGAAGCAAACCCGACCACCCAGCGCCTTTACCGACGCGAGCCTCATTCAGGCCATGTGCAACGTCGCGAAATACGTCACCGATCCCCGCGCACGCCAAATCTTGCAGGACGCCGACGGAATCGGCACGCCAGCCACGCGCGCTGCCATTCTCGAGCTTCTACTCGAGCGAAAGTACCTCAAGCGGGAGAAGAAAGCGCTTCGGTCCACGCCGGTCGGCCGCGCCCTCATCGACGCCCTGCCGGGCGTGGCCACGACGCCCGACATGACCGCGCTCTGGGAGACCGGAATGCAGGCCATCCAAGCCGGGAGCCTCGAGTTGGAGCACTTCTTGGGTGCCGTCACGGCTCAGCTCCAAAAGCTGGTGGCGCTGGGCAAGGCTCAGGAGGCGCCCTCAGTGGCGCCCAGACGAGCCTGTCCCCGCCAGGGCTGCACCGGGCACATGCGCCGACTCAAGGGTGTGTGGGGGCCTTTCTGGAGCTGCAAGGTATGCCGCGCTACGGCATCGGCGGACGAGAAGCAGGTGCCAGTGCAGGCCAAGCGCAAGCGGTCGCGAAGTAAGCGACCGAAACCCGGGATGGGCAGCTCCAATCGAGCACAGCAATGAGCGTGCGCCCAATGATCGCTCTACTTGCGGCGCTCTCTGCTGGCGGTGCTACCGATAGCGCGAAGGCCCGGAATGAACCGAATCGTCCACCGACGCGTTGCGTAGGACGCCCGAATGCTGGGGTGCTCCAACATGGCCGCCAGCTCGAGGCGCGTCCATACCTGCAGATCAAGTCGGGGTCAGAGCAAAATGTTTGGGGACACCCGGTGCTGGTGCAGCTCGTGAACCACGCGGCACGCGCCGCCGCCGTTGTGCCCGGATCAGTAGCCTTGATCGGGGACCTATCGAGCCCCGCTGGTGGGCCACTGCCCGGCCACAGCTCTCACCAGGTTGGACGCGACGCGGACGTGGCGTTCTGTGCGGCTGACGCCCAGGGGCGGCCCGTCGTGCTCCAGGACTTTGAGTCGTTTGATGCTCAAGGAAGGGGCCTTTCCAACCCAGAACGCTATTTCGATGCCTATCGCAACTGGCTGTTGCTCCGCGTTTGGCTCAGCGAGCTGCGCGTGCCCGTGTCGCATGTTTTCGTATCGGCCGAGCTCCGGGAGCTGCTGCTCGATTACGGCCAGCAGAGTCCCGAGTTCTCGCGGCACGTTCCGCGTGCCATGCAGGTGCTCCACGCCCACCCGACCCATGTCGATCACTTCCACGTGCGCATCGCGTGTCCACGCGATCAGGGAAACGACTGCATTGACGATGCGAGAGAGCCATAGTTGGGCTCCCCCTCGATGGCGCCTCCCAGGACGGACCGTGGAAGTTCTAATCGGCGTCATTGAACCGAGTTCGCCGGCAGGCACAGGCCCAAACTCGCTCTCGCGGTCACGTCGCCTGGCAACGAGCGAGCCGTCAAATGGCGAACGGCTGTGCTTCTGACGGGCATTGGGTCGCTGAGAACGTTTGCCGCGGGCACGGCGATCGATTGGCTGAGGGCATCGAGGGTCGAGGACGGCAAGGCGGTTGGCTCCGTGAACTTCACGTTGAGGGTCATCATCACGCGCGATCCTCACCGGTGAACTTCACCGAATTTCCGCGGTTACTGATGCTCATCAACAGGGCATGCCGTGCACGCTCCGAGCTCCGGGTGGACCGGCGCCAAGGTGTACTGCACGAGCCTGGATCGAGAAGGACTGCCCTAGGCCGAGCCCGGCCGAAATGCTCTGCACACCGTCGTGGGCTTTCAGAGTCTCGAAGCGAGAGGCGCGATGGATTGCGGGAATGTCGAAGCGCCACCGGCGGGCAGTAGGGAAAGGAACGTCGGGCCCGGGTCGAATAGGGGCAAAGGTGGTGGCGGCAGCCAGGAGGGCGGTGGCAGTGATGGGCAAAGGCGAAGGTGGCAGCAAGGGCTCTGGTGGCGGCGGTGGCAAGGGCAGTGGCGGCCGAGGGCGTCCTGTGAACGCACCGAGCACAACGGGGAATCCCTCGGGAGGCAGCGGGGAACAACCCTCAGAAATAGCGCGCCGCAGTAGAAGGGGGCGCGGCTCTCCGCGTCCCAAGCGTCGTGACGCGTTCGAGCACCGGCAGTGGGTCAGGGCATCAGCGCGACCTCCACGGGTCGCCGGGGAGTCTGCTCACCAGCTCGGACCATACGCGATCAAATGCGTCCTCGAAGCGCCAGGCCTGGCCACTTGCAAGCAGTGGGCTGATGTCGGCGGTAAAATTTGCATCCTTCTTCTTCGCCATGAGGTTCTGCTCGAACATAGCGCGCGTGATGCGCGCGCCCTCCTCGTGCATGTACCGTTGAAATGCTTTGACGATGCGATCCGGCGAGACACGCCCAGACTGCAGCGCAAATCCGAGGTCGAACAGGTCGCGGCCCTTCTTGCGCTGATAGAGCGCCCGGAACTTGGTGCCGAGTAGCTCGTCGAGTTCGTAGGTGCGGAGATCGGCCGTCCCGGAAAACCAGCGTGACCGGACCTCGAAGCGCTGGTCTTTCAGTCCGTAGACGGTGAAATGCTCACGGGTGTTGATCTCCACCTTGAGCTTCAACCGGACGGAAGGCAGATCCTCGGAGTTGAAGCGGTAATTCATCGTCACGCGCCCCTCGGTTTGCTTCCATTGCGGCTTTCCGAGCCAAGGGTCGAGCGCCTCGTGGATTTCGTCGAGCGCTCGACCGATGCCACCCGGCGACGTTTGAACGAGGTCGATATCCTCGGAGTATCGGGCAGAGCTCGGGAAATGTAGCTTGTGGAGTGCGGTGCCGCCGCGGAATGCCAGGACGTCTGCAATGGCGCGGCGTGAAAACAGCTCGACCAGCGCTCGGGAAATGACGAGATCTTGCTCCACCTGTCGATCAACAACCCACGGGGCGTGACTACGCCACTCGGTGATGAAGTCCTTCGGGATCATTGATCGGGATCCACGCTCGCATTCACGGCGAGCTTCCACCTCTCCAGGCGCGTGGCTCCAGCGTTCGGCCGAGCCCGCACGAGCGGTGCAAAGACATGCGCGAGGTCCTTCACGAGTGGAGCCAAGACGTCTCCCAGCTTCCGGTGCTCGGTGAGGTCGAGGAGGTACCCGAGTCGCTGCACCCAGGCGATTGGACACTGCTGAGCGGCGGCGATTAGCTTTTGCGAGTCGAGCGTTTCGACGAGTTCGGCGAGGATGGAGGCGACATTGTCGAGCCCTCCGCACTGATCCGCATAGCCCACGAGTTCCAGCGCGGTTGCCTCCGGTGAGGCTACGAGCAGCGGGCCGCGTGGCGTGTTCGTTTGGACCGTGGGCGTGCGGTGCAAGTCCTTTCGTGCGACGAATTGAACGCGCACTTGACCGCATTCGATGGGCCGCCGATTCGTTTTCACCATGACCTGGAAAGCCTGGGGGCGCTGGTGCGCGGCTCCGTGTAACTCAGCCGCGCTGAGTAACGCGGCGTAGTAGGGTTCGCCGAGGTGGTGCATCAGTTGGGGTATGAACTGCTCCGCGGGCAGACAACCGAGTCGCCGGTACTCAGGTGACAGGATGACGTGGAACCCTCGGTAAGGATCAGCGATTTCGCGCTTAGCCTTTAGGCGACGTAGAGCCGCGCGTACGGCGACGACCGAACCGCCAAGAGCGGTGACCGCGTCATCCGTGATGAAGTGGTACCGACCGCGTGCGGCCAGTTCCAGAACGAAGTCCGTAGCTGAGGGCATGGGCTGGATGCGTTACAGGCAGAAAGTAACGCTAGACGTTGCCTTTGGCAAGTATTGGATCTGTCTCTCCGCAGGGCTTCAGGTCGATTTGCTCGCGGCACTCAAGTTGTCGATGAGGCCCCAGCGGCGGTTTCGCTCGCCAACGGACCAACGGAAGGTCGTGTTGGATCGAGCGGCCGTTGGCCTTGCATGGGCACCGCGCGCAGCGCTTCGACGAAATCCGACGCCGCTCCGGCTTCGTCGAGCGCGTAGCCGAGGCGTCGAGCGGTGGCGGCCTTGCCGTATTGGTGGGGTGCGCAACGAGGCGCTTCAGATCGAGCTGGCGGAGGCGCTCATCGAGAATGCCAACCCTTCAGTAAGGCCGCCGAAACGCCTCGGTAGAGCGAAGCAATCGCGCAGGGCTCGTTCGCGATCGAAGATCCGCACTCTAGAATTACTTAGCCATAGTTCTTCGTCACCGAAGAAATGGGCCTTCACGACAGCGACGATTTCGAGTTTCCGACCTGCGGCGTCCCACGTCAACGACGCTTTGCTCATAGCACCGCGCATGCCAGGCGTGACGACACGCCGTGGCGTGGTCAACTCGACGACACACGGGATCTGCTCGGTCAACTGAACCGCGCACCCGGCGAGATGATTGCGCGGTCTAGCGTATTCCATCAGTCGAACTTGCTCAGACCGCAGAGCAATTGGATTGCCCTCGTATCCACGGTGCGTGGTCGATCCAAAAATGGAGAAGTGCCTTTTGTCGCGACATCGACGAGTGTGCTGCGTCTGACCTGGAAAAGGGGGACGCTTGGCCACATACATCGTCAACACCAACGCCCAACGCACCGGGGAGCACGAGGTGCACATCTCGAACTGCGTCCGCGGTCCGGAACAGTCCAACCGCAAGGCTCTTGGCGATCACGCAAACTGCCAGTCCGCGGTGACCGCCGCAAAGAGATTCTATCCGAGTGCCGACGGCTGCGCCTATTGCTCGCCCACCTGCCACAGGCGGTAGAAGGGAAGTGCGCGAATCGTACTGCGCTCCATGCCTGACGGTGGGCATCGGGCGGTGATGTCGCAAATGAGAGCGCTTCCCGTCACCGACGTGACAAATCCACCGAATGCTTGGGCCGGTGCACGGCGAGAGACTGGTTTGCTCTAGGCGTAGTACTCGGAGATCGACCATGGCAGGGTCCTAGACGAGAGCGACGTTCAAGACCTGCTCCTTGGTGATGGGCACTGTCAACGCCCCCGCCACACCTAGCCTGGGGAGTGACCCCCGATTGAGCGATGCCTTGAACGGATCCCGACCCCGACCCCGTGACCATTTACCTGAATTGGCGACTTAGCCGTAGTGGCAAAAGAGACTCGGATCTTGACCGCGCATGGCTTGAAAGAGGCACTCTTCGACACCTACGGTGGCTTTGCCGACTTGCGCTTCAAGAACATCGACAAGGCCTCGCGCTTCATTGTCGATTATCGCAGGAGGGGGGATGGCGATCCGAAGGTCTACGGCAATTCGTGCCTGATCATTGTTGATGTCGTTGGTGCTCGCGAGGTGTGCGTCACCTTGACGAACGCTGTGCCTCAGGGACCTTCCGTGACGGGGTGGGCCCGCGCGCGCCGCATTACACTGCGCGATAACGAAGCCCTGTCCTTCACCGTTAGGCCGGATACCACGGAAGACCTTAGATCCCTCGCATCGGCATTCCTCGCGATCGTAGCTCGTGGCAAGCGGTACGACAAACCCCATTACAAATACAGCTGCCCGCGGACGGCCACCAGCCTTGAGGAACTCGTGATCGTGCTTGAGCGATGCTGGTCATCAATCGGTCACGCGAGGCGTTAACTGCCACCCATACGACCGACGCCCCGTTCTTCGATTTCTCATAGAAGATCCGTTCGACGGCGCCGGGGAGCTCGAGCGAGCTATGTCCGGAGCTGGATGCGCGTCTGCGGCCGGAGCGGGACGAGCTGGTTCGCGTAGGCGCGGACGACTCGGTTGTAGAGGTCCTTCACCTTCGGTGCCTTGAGGCTCACGACGAACGCGTAGGGGATCGGCTGTGGGTCTGCGACCTTCATGCCGCTCTCGCGGTGGTGGTAGTAGATGTCGAAGCACGGATCCGAAAGCGACGAGGAACGGAGCCGCTCCTCGTGGTGCAGGCACGGCTCCCACTTGTGACCGTCCTCGCGCAGCACCGACTCCGACGGGCCATAGAGATTAGCCGGCGAGAAGAACGACCGGGTCTTCGCGTGCTTCGCCTGCTTGCCACCGTCCTTCGGCTTCGTGAACTTGGCGCTGTGAGGGCGGAACGCGACTTCGAGTCCAGAGCGCGTGTACGTGCCGGGGTGCTCGGGATCGACCTCGGGAGCGATCACGAGGCTGGCCGCGACCAGAACGTCGCCCAGCAATGTGACATTGCTGATCGGGATCGGGGCGCGGAGGTGTTCACCGACTGGCAACTCGCCTTGGAAGACAACCAGCGTCTCGTCGTCGTCGCAGGTTACGAGCTGAAGCGGGTCCGTTTCGAATCGACCCCACCCAACGTGTTTCAGCTCGTGATGGTCCTCCGTGTGCGCGCGGTGGATGAGGAGCGCACGGATTGCGAGGGGCCCCAGCCGCGTCCCCAACTGTGCGCCGATCGAGGCCGCAGAGCGAAGCGCGAACGGGGCCGCGAAGCTGGTGCCGTGGAGCTGCCCGCCGCGAAGCCGCGGGGTGAGCACGCCAAACGGCTCGATGGCCGATCCGCCGAACGCAAGACCGTCGGGCTTCACGATGCCTGGGCTCCGGCCAGGACCCACACATGAGTAAGCCGCGCGCTGCCAACCGCCACCGCGCCGGTCAGCGGCGCCGACAGAGAGCACGTTCACACCGTCGGCGGGCGGCTGGATACGGTTGAGGCCTGTGGCTTCCTCGAGTTCGCCATCGTTGCCGGCCGCGACGGTCGCGACGCACTTGCCGTGCGCGAAGCGCTTGTCGAGCGCGGCGGTCCACAGCGTGACCTCGTCGTCGTCCACCGCGAGCGACGGCCCGAGGCTTATGTTCACGTACGAGTAGAGCCCAGGGTTCTTGTCGAGGTGTCCGACGATGCGGTCGAGAACGTCGAAATAGTCTGGGGCGTTGGCGGTGCCTGTATTGTCATCGAGCACGCGCACGTGATCGACCGCGCAAAGCGGCGGCGCTAGCGCTTGCCCGGGCGCGAGAGGGCCGAAGAGGAACGCGGTCGTGACTCCGAGGCCGTGCTCTTCGAACGCCGACACGGACGGCCCAAGCTCGGCGGGCTCCACCAAGGTTGCCCAAGGCGACAATGCTTTCCTGGCCGTCCGAGGGATGCCGCCGTCGAAGATGGCCGCCCTCGAGGAACCGTCGACCGAAGCGTTCTTCGGCAGCTGTACCTCGAAGCCCTGGGCGCCGCGAAGGATCGACGGACGGAACGGGCGCAGCGTCGGCATCCCGCGCGCTACGCGCACAAAGGAGAAGCGCGCGATGTCCTCGGCTTGCTTCGGGTCGACGCGGACAGGGAGGAACGTCAGCCCCTGGACATCGCGTCGTAGTGCAATCAGTGGCTCCGCATTGTGGGCCTTCGCGTACTTGATAAAGTCGAGGACGATCGAGTCGACGCCCGAGTTGTGCAGCACGACCTCGAGGAGAACGCCCTTCCCCTCGGGGATGCCGCGCAGCTTCGACTTCGCGTCGAAGGCGTTGAGGTCCTCGATGTGGCTCAAAGACGTGGCGCCCCTCGTGCTCTCGGTCCAGCGCTTCACTGATGTTGCCCAGCGGTCGAAGGCGGTCTTCGCACCCGCGACGAAGATCTCCTCGGTGACAGCGTCCTCACCGTGCCTCTCGACGCCCCACTTCTCTGGCGTGATGGTGCGCGACCGGCTTCCGACGGCGCGGAGGCCGACGGCCGACAGCAGATCACTCGGGTAGTCGCTCTTCGACAGGAATCGAGGATGGAGGGTCACGACGGCGACGGCTTCGCCGCGTGGGCAAGCGTCGTCGGGAAGCTGCGTGATGTGTGCGATTACCTTCGCGAGCCGCTGGGCGATCCTCGTCTTCGCAGCGCCGAGGTCGTAGGGGACGTTCTTCTCGCCGCCCGCCTTCGGCACCTGAACTTTCGAGACAAGACGCTCGCCTTGACCAAGCAGGAAGTTATGTTCGCGTGCCATCAGTTTCGCTCCTCTCGACGAATTCCAAAATTCGAGCGCTTCGCGGGTTTCGACGCCGAAGCGGACGCGGCGCCGAGGTGTTTGCGCAGCGTGTCCCGGGAGAGCCCGGTGCGGGTCGAAACCTCGCGCTGGGACTTGCCCGTGGCGCTTAGCCACGCGGCCACGCGCAACTTCGTCTCGAGGTCTGCCTTCTCGGCCAGATCCGAGACCACGCGCTCGATGGCAGCCGTCGTCGACGTCCCGCACACGACCGCCGACCTGCGTGCGGCGGTCACGATTCGGACGACGTCGGAGAACGAGCGCCCCTCAAGCAGAGCAGAGAGGAGTCCGATGCTGTCCTGCAGAGCATCGTCGGAGCCGACGAGCTGCCGGATGACGGCGGCGATCTCATCCTCCTTCGGGTGCGGGAACTCAACAACGCGATCGAAGCGGCGCCACACAGCCGCGTCGAGGAGCTCGGGGTGGTTGGTCGCGGCGACGAGGATGCCGCTCGTGGGCCAGTCATCGACGGCCTGAAGGAGCACCGTCACGAGCCTTTTCAGCTCGCCCACTTCGGTGGCATCATCGCGCCTCTTTGCGATGGCGTCAAACTCGTCGAGCAACAGGACCGACGGCATGCGCCGCGCGAAATCGAGCACCACGCGGATGTTGTTGCCCGTGCGCCCGAGGAAGCTGCTCATCACGGCCGCGAGGTCGAGGGTTAGCAGCGGCCGCTTCGTGTGCGCCGCGAGCCATCGAGCCGCTAGGGTCTTACCCACGCCTGGCGGTCCCACGAAGAGGAGCGAGCGGGTCGGGGCGATGCCCGCGTCCGCGAGCTTTTCCTCCTGCTCACGTTCCTGAACCACCGCCGTTAACTGCTCGCGCACCGGTACGGGCCAGGTCGGCTCCGTGACAAGCTGGGGCATCTGCTCGCGACGAAGCAGCTCCAGGCGGCTGTCGAGGTCCACTGGCAGCGTCTGCTGAACACCTCGGGTAGGGCCGGCCGCAGCAGCCTCCATCACGCTCTTCGCTATGGGCGCGAGATCCGGCCTGCGCGCGGCAACCGCACGCAGCATCCGTCGCGAGAGGGCGACCACGTCGTCCACTTTGCCGTCGAGAGCGAGGCGAACGAGGTGGACGGTGTCTTTTTCTAGATCGCTCATTGTCGTCCACCTACATTCACTGGTATTTTAGGCGTTTATTTCATATGTGGACTACGGCGTCAACAATGTCAAACAGGATATGCCACGTTGATACGATGCCTATTGACCGGGAATCAAGCCAAGTGGACGACGCCACGGAGGTTTGCGACGGTGGTCGTCCAGCTCTTCATCGCACCGAGGCAGCAGGGAAGACGGCAACCGCGCCCCCGCGCACTCGCGACAATTCGATCGTTGTATCGAGCCGTGGATTCCGAGCACTACTTGCTGCATCATTATCCGGCAATGGAATTGGCCGCGGGCAAGCTGGAATTCGCGGGCCGTCGGCGCGCCCGCCAGCGGCCATTGTCACCCGGGAGAGCATGGCGCCTACACGAATGACGTCGGAAGCGCTCGGCGAACTTGGAGAAGCCGAGCTAAAACGAATGGCAGCGCAAGGCGGATTCGTCGCGAATGCAGCAACACGCGACATACTCGGCTTTGACTACGTGGTGGAGATCCAGGCCACCGACGGACCGTCAGCACCAGCGCCGGACCTAGAGGCCCCATCCCACCGAGCGTTTGTACAAGTCAAGGCAACACAACAACGTCGGCGATCGATCGGCATCAAGCTGTCAAATTGGCAGCGGATGGTCACCGACCCGTCTCCCTGGTTTGTGCTGGTGTTCGAGATTGCTGACGAGGGCGAAGTGGACGCAATCTACCTCGTTCATATCGATGAACCGTGGATCACGGACGCTCTGTTTGCACTTCGCTCAGCCTCGCAAGCGTTCAACACGACACGAAAGCGCATCCGGTACCGAGACTGCGATCGCCTGTCCAAACTCCACGGCGCAGAATTGCGAGCGCGGGTATTGAGCGCCATCGGCCGCGACCCGTGGGAATACCAAAGGGCGAAGCGACAAACGATCGAGAGCTGCGGCTATGGCGAATTTCCGCACGTCGCTGAAATCACCCTCCCTTCGCAGCCACGAACGGAATTCATTGAAGAATGGACCAACATTGCACTCGGTCACGAAACCCCAGTCCGTTTTGACGAGCTAAAGCTGTTCGACAACCGTTTTGGCATCAAGAGAATGGTCACCTCGGCCCGAGATGGGACGATAACCTGGAGCCCCAATCCTCGGCGTGGAACGCTGGTCATTGAAGTACGAGATCGTGCTGATTGGATTAGTGCGCCGGTTGCGATCTATTCCACGGCGGTACTTCCGGGGTTTCCCGCGAACGAAGCGCGGGTCCGCATCTCACTCGGTCCCCTGAGCGTGGTGATACCGATGATGCCATCGAGCAACGACGGACAGCCCGCCGTTAGAGCGTCTGTGAGTTGGGCGCCAGATACTCCTCATTCGGTCTCGGTGATCGCGCTAGCCGCCAAAGTGGCGCGGCTAATGCAACAGCACGGGGCATCGATGACTCTGACGACCGACGATCCCTCCCGGCGGCTCGAGATGACCGTGATAGATCTCGTCCTTGGCGACATAGCGGAGATGTTGGAACTGGAGCACGCCGGAGTTGTAGCCGCACGTGTGAACCTGGAGCACGTTGAAGTCAGTAGTGCTGAAATCATCGATCAAAGGCCCCGCTTCTCCGCACTACATTTCTTTTCGCGAAAAGAGTTTGCCGACTTGAGGATGGCGTTTCCGGCCCCCGAATTCGAGGTCACGGGCGAGTGCGCCATGATCAATGTGATTGGAGCGTCGTTTGGGGCGTGGGGGCTCGTCATGTGTTTTGCGGCCATCGCACACCCGGTGACGGAAAGCGGGATGCTCGTTTTCAAGGAGGGTCGTATTCGGCTGGGGGGACTCTGGCCCGTTCGCGTCGCCAAAGCGTCGGACTTTCCCTTATCGGACAAAATCGAAGCGCTGTGTCTCGAGCTCAAACGCGACGAGGCAATCGACACGGTGTTCAGGCCGAGCAACACTCGCCTTGGTTCGGATGAACAGCTTTCGGAATGAGCTCGTTCGGCGCGCGTCGGGCCGGGCAAAATTGGAGACCAATCGGCTATGCGCTTCGAATCGTTGCGAGGATCGACCGCACTTTTAGCGCATTCCGTAAGTAGTGATAATTGTACATTATCGATAGTTTGGGAGTGGCGATCTCAGTCGTCGAACTGCCAGTCGCGGGGAATCCACAGCTGCTCATAGACCTCTTTCGCCGCCTGGGCCTTCTGCTGATCCACCACGACGCGGCAGTCCTGGAGCAAAGGTTTGAGCTCGTACCGCTCCAGGCTGTCGAGCACGGTGCATTGATACACGAGGTACTGATTCCGGCCCCCGCGGACGATGCCGTGCGAGGCTCTCATGAGCTCCTTGCCATAGACTTGCCCGCCACAGCGGACGCCTTGACCATTTGCGAAACAGTCAAAGAGCTTCCGGGGGTTGTCGAACTCGGGAGTCATGCCCTGACCGGCTTCGAATACGAGACGACCATTCTGATCGTAAGCTTGGAATTCAGCCTGTGAATCCGAGTGATACTCGACTCGCTTTTCTAAGCACGCGGCGAACGTGGCCGTCGCGCCAAACCACGCAAGCCAAATGCTATGTCGTGCACGCATCGAGCGATTCCTTTGCGAAGAACGGGGCCGCCATGCAGTCGAGATTCTTGCATCGCATTGTACCACTTCGTCGTCGTCTTGCGGAGCTGTGTGAGCGTTCCTTCTTATTGGGATTTCCACTGCGCGAGGAAAACATGCTCGCTGCCGCGCGCGGCGGCCGGCTGGCTCCACACCACCTGAAGCCACGAACCCCAGCCGTGCTCCGGAAGGAATGGCACGACCACGTGAATCCCATTGCGCCCGTCCGAGCGGCACGGCCTCTGAGGAGATTCTTATTCGCTGCTCGTCGTTCGAATCGCACCAATGACGGCCAGCTCCAAAACGCCCTGCGCTCAAAGGAATCGGCGTCGGTTGTCACTCTGGGCGAGGCGCGGGCTGTTCGATTGGGCCAGTGAAAATCCAACGCAAGCTGGTCGCCGAGGACAGGAAGCCAATCCATTCCATTGGTAGCAGCACCAGAACTGAACCCCGGGCCGTTCAGGTAGACGCTAGATTCAAAACCCTGCTCACCTGGATTCGAACCCTCCCCACCTGGATTCGAACCCTCACCACTTCCCTCCCCACCAGGGGCTCGATCCTCCCCACTTTCCTCCCCACTTCAGGCGAAACGTGTTGGAACGCTCGGTAACGCCTTCGGTCAAATTGTTATGGGTTTACTTGGGGTTGCGGAGCGGGGCGAAACGCTGGGGAACGAGGTCTCTCGACTTTGCCAAGGTTGACGTCGAGAGTTCGAATCTCTTCTCCCGCTCTAGCTAAGTCCTGGTAACCCCAGGCGTCGGGGGCGAATAGACGGGGCGGCGTGACCAGCTTAGTGCGGAGCTTGGCCAAAACGTACGGCCGGCGCTATCGTTTGGGTATGTCTTCCCATCCCGTGCCTAGCTTACCTCCCGGGCTCTGGAGGCCCCACCCGGACGACGAGATCGAGATTGGCGGAGCGATGCAGGCAGCAAACCAGCTCGAGCTGCTTTCGCCAGAGGCGTCAGAGGCCTTCATTCGCTGGATGGATGGGTCGGGCGATGAAGCGTGGCGCGCCGAACTCGAGTAACCACGTGGTACGCTCGCCAGGTTGGCCGCCTCATCAGTCCGGGGACCGAGCGCGCGCAGGCTGTCGCGCGTAGTGTCCGTGCCTTGGCGGCAGCGGAGGAACTACCGGGTGCCTCCGATTTCGAGGCCATGCTCAGGCCAGTTGGGCGGGCATGGGTCCGAAGGGTCAAAGGCCGGAACCTGTGGTTGTGGTACCGGTTCGACGACGCGGAAGTGATGCTCATCGCGGTCACTACCGAGCCGCCAGTGCCTCTCGGTGATAACCCGAACGTGGAGTGAACGAGCCATCCCTCACCCTCTCTGCCCCGCAGCCACCTTCGGCAAGGTCTCCCGCCCCAACGCCCGCCTCAACTCCCGCTGCGTCATCGGCCCGCGCAGATACGACATCGCCCACCGCGGCTTGAGCAACAGGTTCGCCTCCTTCGAGTGACTATCCCGCACGAGAAACCAGCGCGCTGTGATCCGCCTCAGCAGCTCCTTGAGCTCCGCCGGCGAAGCACCAGGTAAATTCGCACTCGCAAGGCTCTCCACGACCCGAGCCCGGCGCTGCTTCTTGACGTGCTGGTTCAGAACCACGGACTCCCGCAGATAGAACTTCCATTGGCTGACATCGAGCGGGTTCAAGGACGCCTTCTCGCGGTGCGCGAGCAAGGCGAATACGTAGACGTCGGCTTGGCGGCGCCGAGCGCTCTCGGGCGCAAACGTGTTAGTGTCAGCATCCCACGCCACCGTCTCGCGAATGTCGAATGATATCGAAGACTCGATGCGCTGAGCCCACGACTGCAGGTATGCCGAGGACTTGACCTCGATGCGAAGGCCGGACTTCATGGCCAGATCGTAGGAATCCCATTCGCTCCGAACTTCGCTGCCGACGCCGAGCGCTCGGGCCACGAGGAATTCTGCGATGTGCCCTCGCAAGGCATTACCCACGAGGTTGGAATTGGACCATTGCCAGAAATCGAGCACGGCGAAGCCGAGAGGCGTTTCGCCCGCAGTGAAGGGTTCGGCGCCCGTTTTGCGGGCTGGGTGCAATCTCTGGAACATGCGCGGCCTCTGTCGGGAACAACGGCGGCGCGAGCAGGGCCCGCAAGGTGTCGCGTCCTAAATCCACTCAGAACTCAGCCTCAATCGCAAAGCAGATCGCCCTCGCTGAACCGCAAAGACACGTTGCCGCACTGGGGGCACTCGTAGCTGCAGTCGGTCAGCTCGCGCTTACCGTGATGTTCGACGTGCCAATCGACCACGACTCGCGTTCCAGGAGAGTGCGCGATGCCCGTCGAACCATATGGGATGACGCCGGGCGTCTCACAGGTGGGGCAGCGCTTCCAGGATGTTGGTCGTCACGAGCGAGCGACAGCTCCTGCACAAACCCGGGAAATAGCAGGGCGTCATGAAGGTTTGCATGCCGCCACCAATGAGAACGTCTCGTTCGACGCCGCATTCGCAAGTTACTCTGACAGAGGTACCCATGTTCCCATCGCCTTTCGATGTATGACGCTCGTGGTCCAATCCAAGCTGGAGGCTGACAGCGTCGATCGTGAGCAGTCAGTGCCCCAACAGGCCGTCGATGCCGCCCACGCCCACCGCGGCCGAGCGACGCCCGGCACTGGCGCAAGCGCATGGCAGCGGCGCGGCCTCCACCCACTCACGCCGGGCGCGGAATCGATGGTTCGACTAAACCCCGGGCCTTTGGGCCGTCCGCTCGCTGCTCGGGCCTCTCGAGCATGACGGTGCTAAGGTAGCGAGCATGTCGCAGCCGGCGCCGAGGCCAGCCACCTATCAGGACGTCTTGGATGCTCCGGAACACGTCGTGGCCGAGCTGATTGGGGGCCAGCTCTACACCCAGCCGAGGCCGGCACCACCGCACGCGGCCGCGGCTTCCGTCCTCGGCATGGACATCGGGGGCGCCTTTCATCGCGGGCGCGGCGGCCCGGGTGGCTGGTGGATCTTGTTCGAGCCCGAGCTGCACCTGCGCGAAGAGGTGTTGGTGCCCGATCTCGCGGGGTGGCGGCGCGAGCGCATGCCCGAGCAACCGCAGACGGCCTACTATGAGCTAGCTCCGGACTGGGTCTGCGAGGCGCCGTCGACGGTTCGGGTCGATCGCGTGCTGAAGGTGCCGATCTACGCCCGCGAAGGAGTGAGCCACGTGTGGCTCGTCAGCCCGGCAGAACAAACGCTCGAGGTGCTCGAACTGGATGGATCGAGCTATCGGTTGATTGCCACCTTTGGTGGCAATGCAGTCGTGAGAGCCGAACCATTCGCGGCCATCGAGCTCGAGCTGGCCGCGCTCTGGCCGATGGTGAAGCTCGGCGGTCTCCACACCCCGTGAGGCGTTCCGCTCCACCACAGCTCAGGATCATGTTCGACTCGATCTGGTTCTGTAGGGTCAGCGCCACCCGGCACGCCAGGTTCGCCTGAATCACGCCGGTGATGATGGCGCGGCTCGGCTGCTGGGTCGCCAATACGAGGTGAATGCCGGCGGCGCGCGCCTGGGCGCCGAGCAGAGCGATGGCGGCTTCGATTTCCCTTCGCTCGTCTCGATTCTGGGCCACCAGCGCGAAGTATTCGTTGCAGACGCAGATGATGCGGGGGAGGGAAGTCCCGGTCTTCTGCACGTGTTCGCGCAGGTTGTCCGTACCTGACGCCCTCGTGAGTTGGTACCGGCGAGGAAGCTCGAGTGCTCGAGCTCGGCGAATGCGGCGCCTTTGGGATCCAGAGTCACGAGGCGCAGAGTTTCGGGAGTGTTGGAGCACAACAGGCCCGCGATCATCATGCGCAGCCAGTCGCTCCTGCCGCTGCCCGGAGCGTGATGGACCGTTGCGGTTACGGGCATATCGGCCTCACCGCGTCACGGATACCGCTGCGTTAGCGCACCAGTCGATTCGCACCCTTGCGTCGTGTACTTTTTTAGGTACAATATGGAGTGGCTGCTCGCAAGAATCCGGTGCTCTCGTGCTGGTTCTACCAAACGCCGGCGGGGAGCGAGCCGGTTCGCGAGTGGTTGAAGTCATTGTCCAAGGAAGTGCGTCATGCTGTGGGTACCGACGCCGCCCGCGTACAGATGTCCTGGCCCGTTGCCAAGCCGCTCGTCGATGGGTTTGGGGCTGGCCTGTACGAGGTCAGAACCAGCGTCGATGGCAACATCTATCGCGTCCTGTTCTGTCTGGACGGCTCGACGATGGTGCTCCTGCACGGCTTCCAAAAGAAGAGTCAGAAGACCCCGAAAGCTGAGCTGGATCTGGCTCGGCGACGAATGCGGGACGAGGAGAGGAAAGCATGAACAAGGCACGAATCGGATCGACGCTCGAATCTCTATTCGAGGAGCTCGGTGAGAAGGAGGAGTTCGACCTACTTCTGCAGAAGAAGTTGCTCGCCGCCAAAATCGAAAAGGCCATGGCGCGCAAGAGCATGACTCAGACCGATCTCGCCAAGGCCATGAAGACCAGTCGCACGGTCGTCTATCGTTTGCTCGACCCGAACGATACGAGCGTCACCCTGGCGACCTTGTCCAAGGCCTCCAAGGCACTCGGCGTACGTCTCTTGCGCGTAGCGTAAGTTTGAAAGACCCTCAACCTCTCTGCCCCGCAACCCGCGGTAAATTCTCCCTCCCCAACGCCCGCCTCAACTCCCTCTGCGTCATCGGTCCGCGCAACTACGACATCGCCACCGCGGCTCGAGCAACAGGTCGCGGCCATCGAGCTCGAGCTGGCCGCGCTCTGGCCGATGGTGAAGCTCGGCGGGGAATGAGCCTCCATCAAACCCGAAACAACCTTGCCCGCTCCTCTGCCGGCAAAAACGGCGCTTGCAGTCGGATGGGGTCCCCAAAATCCTTGTACAACAAGTCGCCACATCCCGTGAGGCGTTCCGCTCCGCCACAGCTCAGGATCATGTTCGACTCAATCTGATTCTGCAGAGTGAGCGCTACCCGGCACGCCAGGTTCGCCTGAATCACGCCAGTGATGATGGCGCGGCTCGGCTGCTGGGTCGCCAATACGAGGTGAATGCCAGCGGCGCGCGCCTTGGCACCGAGCAGAGCGATGGCGGCTTCGATTTCCCTTCGCTCGTCTCGGTTCTGGGCAACCAGCGCGAAGTATTCGTCGCAGATGCAGATGATGCGGGGGAGGGGAGTCCCGGTCTTCTGCACGTGTTCGCGCAGGTTGTCCGTACCTGACGCCCTCGTGAGTTGGTACCGGCGATCCATTTCCTCGATCAAATCTTGGAACAGCTCACTGGCGAGGCGCCCTGGGCCGGGCACCCACCACGCATCTCGCTTCCATAGGAAGCTCGAATGCTCGAGCTCGGCGAATGCGGCGCACTTGGGATCCAGGGTCACCAGGCGCAGGGTTTCGGGAGTGTTGGAGCACAACAGGCCTGCGATCATCATGCGCAGCCATTCGCTCTTGCCGCTGCCCGACGTGCCTGCGCAAAGCATGTGCGAGCGACCGGGGCTGCCGAGGTCGACGCGGTGCAGCTTGCCTCCGGGGTCTACACCCACTGGAACCTTTGCCGAGCCACACAGCGGGTCGGTTTCGGCCAACTGCGACAGGATGTGCTCGAACTGCACGCTCTGGGGATCCGGGCGCTCGATGTCGACGTACAATCGGCCTGCTTCCCGCGTAATGAGCGGCTCGGCGCGCAGCTCGAGGCGGTGCTGCACCTCAGTCGTGCGTCGGCGCAGCGCTTCTACACGCACGCCCGTGGAAAGGCGCACGGCATAGCGGATGAAGCGTGGCCCCAAGACTGGCGCCTCGGTGAGCTCGAGGCCCACTCCCTGTTCGCGGTAGGCACGGGTCAAACGTTTGCCTAGCTCTGCCAAACGCTGGTCGGCTGGCTCTTCTCCAGGCGCCGGGCGCGCTTTCTCGCTCGGCGGCGGGCCTACAGAGATCTGCACGTTGGGCGTCAGCGGTGGGTGAGCCTTCACTCCCGCGAGCTCTGCCACCAAGTCGAGCAACTGGCGCTGTGCGCCAGCGAGGTCGGCCGAGGTCACCACGTGCTCTTCCAACTCTGGCGCGAAGCGCATCAGGGCCAACGCGCTGTTGGTGGCCCCGCCGCTGGAGCGAGCCAGGATGAGGTGATAAAGGGCCGCCTGACCGAGATCGACGGCGGGCACTCCTTTGCCTAGTTTGAGCTCAATCGCACAATACCCGGCCTGATGCGGCGCGCGCAGGATCGAGTCAGCAATGCCGATGAGCCGTACCGGTTCTCTCCAGCCAGGCTCGTGCAGCTCGCAAGTGAGAGGAACCTCCGAATGGAGCAAGTCCGCGAGCCGCTCCCAGGTGCGCTGGGCATCCGGGCTCTGCGCTAGGAGCTCGGTGGTGATGTCCACGAGCCAGCCGCAGAGGTCCGAGAGTGCTCGCCAGGTTACAATCACTTCCCGGCTCGATGTCTGCAGAGCGGGCGCATGGCGCCGGAGCCGAGGCGCCACGAGCGTGCGCCAAGTGTGCTCCGAAAGCTGGGCGACGCGCTGCTCCCGCTCACCGCCGGCCTCGACGATCAGGCGCAAACCGCTCAGGTGTGGGTCCTTGCTGACCAGGTCTGCAAAAACCTCGTGAAATACTCGACCCAGGAGCAGGGTCGCCGCTTCACCGGCGCCGAGGTCGCTGGGCCTCTTGGCGCGAAGCAGCGCCGCGCGCACGTCCTTTACGGATACCTCAACACTCATCCCGTTCCCCTACCTCTGGACTGGTCCCGGCCACGTCGAGCAATACGAGTGGAGGCCCATCCAAGACTAGAAAGCGCTCCGAGTTGCGGCGAGCAATGATCAGGAGGTCGTCTGCACCGTAGCTGAGCTTTCGGGACGCGGCCTCGAGTTCCATGACGTGCTCGCTGGCCATGAGGTCCGCGAGATCCTGCTCTTTGGCGCTTTGAGGTGGCTGAGGCGCATCCCCCTCGATGGCGTCCATCAATTCCTCGATGGGCTCGAGGCTCAAATCACCTGCGAGCCCACGCAGCCATTCCAGCACCGAACCGTCGGATACAGACTCTCCATCATTGGCGAGGTCGCCGGATTTGGCGTCCGAAAGCAGCGACGTGAGCGCTTCGAGCGCCGACAGCGCCGCCACCGTCGGTTCGACGATGCTGGCGCCGCGAGTCTGAAGCTGATCCAAGTATTGTCGTGTTCGAACCGCCGTCTTTGCAATCGTCAAGCGCGGGTCGCGCACGATGACAACCCGAGCGCCGTCTTTGCGCGGCGTGTGCTCCAGCAGCTTGCGAAGTTTTGGCCCGAGCACGCGCCCGTCCGTTTCGTTGCGTACGGAGAGCGCCACCTTGCCTTTGCCTTCGAGCACCAGGTCAGCGCCCTCCGTGTCGCGATCGGCAATGGTTTGCCCGCGCAGGCGGGCGATCAGCTGTAGCCCGTGCAATACGACTCGTGGCGTGTCGAGCGCGCTGAGCTCGGCTTTTGCAGCTTGCTGGCGCTCGAACAGCTGGGTCGCCAAGAACTCGGGCGTGTCCACCACGTGCGCGACGCGCCCGTGTTGCAGCTGTTCGAAGCGCTGAGCTGCGCGAGACAGCACCCGCCGCGGGACGCAATCCGCCGGTTCCGCCGCGAGTTGGTCTACAAACGGCGCGGACAGTGGGAAGTAGGACTCGCTCGGATGCTCGGAGCGCAGCGTCTTGAGCTCAGCCACGCAGTCCAAGCGCGAGCGCACGAGCTTTCGCACCTGAGGCACGTTCAGTGGTTCCAGAGCCACATGGCGTTTTGCAATGCGCTCGAAGTCCGCTTGCCGCACGGCACCTCGGAGCGTCTCCAGCGCCGCACTTTGCAGGCACGTCACGAGAAACACGTTGGGGTCGGCATCGTGCAAGTCCGCCGCCATGCGGCCGAACCTGAAGAAGGCCTCGCGATCGTCACTCGCCCGTTGCAGCGCTTCCACTTGGTCGAAGCAAAAGACGATTGGAAGGGTTTCTCCAGCCAGCCGGCACAGCGCTGTCACCACCTCGCGAGCGGCTTCTTCGCGGTCGTCGATCGTGTCGGGCCCGAGACCGAGCGCCGTCAATGCCGCTTCGGGCAGGCTCTCGCCCGCGAGCCAGGCGGAGGCGTCGCGCACGGAACGATTGCAAAGCAGGTGCTCGACAACGACGCCGAGGTCTCTCGGCAAAGAGAGGTTCGTCGCTACCACGGACACGTGCCGGGACAGTTCGTCCTGGTACTCGCGGCTGAGGACTCTGAGCTCCAGGACTTTGAGACGCGGCGGCACTCCGCTGCGGGTGCTCCACTGATGCGCAAACAGCCGTTCGAGTTGTGTGATGCCTTGGTCTCGTCGCATCAAGTCCGTCGCGAGCCGTCGGCGGATGTGTTGCCAGAGCATCTGAGGCGCAGTTTGGAGCCGCACGAAAACGAACACACAACGCAGCACGCGGTCCGGCGCGCGGCTCGCGGTCAACGCCAAGTGTCGTTGCACCCGCGTGAGCAAATGCGTCTTGCCCGACCCTGCCGGCCCATAGATGAACAGCGAGTCGGGCACTCCGGATGCCGCAGACTCGATGCCGGCAAGGCAAGCGCGAAATGCGGTGTCGTGGATCTCTTCGACGTCGGCAGGGCTTTGCCAGGCATCTTGCACGACGTTGTCACGAAAGGGATTTGTTAGCCTCGAAAGATCGGTCATGCCGGCCTCCTGAGTGCGACACCAACGTAGTGCACGCCCCGCGCATCGCGAACGAGCGCATCGCGCTCGGCTTCTGGCAGTCCCATCGCATGGTCGTGGTGATGCAAGACGACGAGTCCTTCCTTCGAGAGGGCGAGCGCCGTCGCGTCAAAGCGAGTCTTGTCGAGGCCAGCACGAGCGCGCAGTTCTCGCACCGGCAACAGGGCCCCGGCGGGGTTTTCTGCAGCGAGCAATCGAAGCGCGTCCAGGAACGGACGCCGGTCGACCTCGCCGTTTTCGGGACGCGCGGCGGGTGACGTGGCTCCCGCGTTGGGGAAGGCTGCTTCGCGTACACCAAGTGTGGCCCCCAAGAACGCAGCCACTCTCTGGCGAGGAACGTTCATGCCGTCGAGAGCTGGCAAGCTCTTCTTTAGTTCGGCCACGACCTTATTCAGCAACAAGTCGAGGTCCGGCTCGCATCCGAATGTCTTGGTCTTCGCCGACCCTTTGGGCGATTGCGCGAAGATCAAGCCGCGGCTCGGTGCGCCTTTCAGCCATTCCGCGAGTAACGCACCGTGGCCTCGCAGTTGCAGGTCGACCTCGCGTTTGAGCCGAGCAGTATCGAATGGGCCCGCTCGCAAGATCTTTGGAATCTCGCGATCGAGCGTTGCGATCGGATCTCGAGCAAAAAAGCGCTCCTGCTTGCCCTTTGCCCAGCGAAACAGGCTGCCCTGGTCGACGAGCTCGCGTGCAACGCTAGGTGCCTCCGTCCGCGCCGATTTCGGCAGTTGCTTGAGCAACTCTCCAGGCGTCAGCCCTGAGCCTGCCGCTACGAGCCGGCGCACTTCGGCGGCGAGCTCGGCGCGCGATAGCATGGGCTCGGGCACAGCTTTTGGTTTGGACTTCCTAGCTTGAGCCATGGCCGCGAGGTTACCGGTTGGAGTGCTGAGACGAAAGCGGACCGACTTACGGTGGGAGGGGCCGCGCCGAATCGATCGTCAGCTGCCTAGCCCCCGCGCTGCAGACGCTTTGGAGAAGCGTCGCAAGATGCGTACAACGACCCGCTTCGACGTTGCGTCAGAGCTCCCCCTGCAATTCGAGACGCTCCCAGAGCTGGCCGGCCTAGCAGTCAGAATGCCGCGAACGGTCGCCTGTCGACATCCCTCATGGCGGACCGTGCTCGCTCGACGGCTGCCGCTCAATAGCGCCAGCGGCGACTCGTCCGCGTCCAATGGTTTATTGGCCCCCAGGCGCCCGCGTATGAATACACTCTGAAAGCGGTGGATCAGCACGATCGTGGCGCCGGCGAAGCACATGATCAAACATAACCGGCCAGCCAACATGCGACGATTCGGCGGGCCGCCTTGACGGCCGGCGGGCGCTATTTAAAGCTGGGCCCGAATGGGGAGGAACGCGCTGCGATGGATTCTCCTCACCAGTATCACCGCCTGTGGCGAGCACGATTACACCGTGACGTTTGGCGGCGACAGAAATCCCGCCCGGGATGGAACGGAGCCCAACGCAGGCGCTCCCACGAACGACGCGGTGGACATTGCACCCCCCACCGAATCGCGTCCGACGGACGCCCCACTCATCGAGGTGATGAGCCCATGTCCAGCAGGGAGCTGCGGGGCGGCAGCACTAGCCTTCTTTCCGAATGATCCCTATCGGCAGCGGCGTGTGATCCGCGGCGATACGAGCAGGGCGGAGAACGCGCGCTCGAGAGCCAATTGTGCCGGGCTCGGTCCGGACCAGACCTACGAGCTGGACTTGCGCGCTTTTTCCGGTCCGGTCAGCGCGTACCTCCACGTGCGTGCGGGCTTCGATGTTTCGCTCGCCATCGAGACGGGGCGGCAAGACGACCCGTTTTTGGTGGCTTGCAACGAAGACCACGCGCCAGGCGCCGAGGACGCTTTCATCGCCGCCACGCTCGAGCCCAAGCTCTACCGCGTCGTCGTGGACGCAGAGCGTGGCGATTCGAGCGGAGCATTCGAACTCGTCGTCGAGCTAGCTTCGCCGACGGGGCGTTGCGGAGCGCCGCCGCCGAACGATCGCTGCAACGAGGCCATCGTCATCGATCCGGATCGTCCCGCACAAACGTTCTTTGGTACCACGCAATGTGCATCGGACCAGGCCCACGCGAACTGGGAATGCGGGGCATACTTCGCGGACCGACCGGTAGAGGTGTTCTACAGCATCGATCTCAGTGGCCGCACCCAGCCTGCGCTCTTGCACGCCACGACTCAGATCGCTCCGACGAACCACGACACAGTCCTCTTCGTGACGCGTGACGTGCTGGGCGAATGTGCTGAGCCCCTGATCTGCGGCGACGACGACTCTCGAAGCGTACAGGCTGAGCTGTGGGCAAACCTGGAGCCCGGGTTTTACTTCCTCGGCGTCGAGAGTTACGAAGGCTACGGGGATTTCGGGCTCAGTGTCGAGATCAGCGCGGCGTCGTGCGTCCCCGCGAACGATACCTGTCAAGCCGCTCAGGTCATCGACCCGAAGCTGGGAGCGCAGACCCTCCGCGCGTGGCCAGGCTGCGGCGATGACACTCTCACGACCAACTGCAACGCCCTCGCACCGAGCCCCGATATATTTTATCGGCTCGACCTGCGCGAGTTTGAGGGGAAAGTGCGCGTTCGGGCCAACGCCGTGCGAGGTGATGTTGCCTTTGACAAACTGTTACTCATGGCCGACGGCGGGGGTACCTGCGGAAATGAGCTCAGCTGTGGAAACTTCGACCTCTGGTTGGCCCCCGACAGCTACTATCTCGCATTGGACGGTTTTCGGGACCAGCACGGCCCCGTGGACCTGACGCTGGAGATCGAGACGGGCGCGCCACCACCCGTTGCCGACTGCATCGATGAACGCGTCGCGACCTGCGCTCGTGCCGAGAACGTCGACTGCTGTTCGGGAAACGATGCTGAGTGCTGGCTCATCTTCACGAGCTGCGGGCTCCGGCCGGAGGCGCTCAGCTGCCTGTGTGCAGCGGACCCGGACTGCTGCGGCGGGCGTAACACGAGCTACCAGTGCAGGCGGCTTTTGGAAGAATGCGGAACGTTCTGCGCTGGCTTCGATCGCGTACTCACCTGTCCGGGTGATGATTGAACGAGTATCGATGATCGGCGACCTCGAGCGTAGCCACGCGCGCTTTTTGCTTCGATCCGGCCTGGTTTGCCTGCTGTCGAGCTGCGCCTCGGATACCACTTACCTGCCGAGGCAGAGCGCCGACACGGACACCTCCGCATCCGCCGGAAACGGAGCCGGCGGTCAGTCGGACGCGGGAGCTGCCACGACGGTCAGCGTACCCCACGGCCCCACCGAGAGCGCCGGCTGCTCGAGCGCAGCCGTGATCCAGCCAAGCGATGTGAGCGGCCGAGAGCTGATTCGGCTTTCCGGTTCCACCGCGAGCGGCGGTGATACGAGCCAGAGCCGACTGGGCGGGTGTGATGGTGCGACGGGAGGTCCTGAGCTCTGGTACCAGCTGGATTTGCAAGCCGCTACCCGAGCCATCGACGTGCGCGCCATTTTGGACGCCAGCTTCGATGCAGTGCTCGATCTGCGGCGTGGGCCCTGCGCAGACACGCTGAGCCTAGACTGTGACCGCGCGAGCGCCCTCGGCGCCCCCAGCTCCGCCCTCGCCGCGCGGCTCGAGCCCGGTGTGTATTGGCTCGTGGTGGATGGCAAGGACGGCGCGAGCCACGGCGACTTTCAGTTGCAGGTAGAGCTGGACCCAGGAAGAGGCGCCTGCAGTGAACCGCCGCTGAACCTGAGCTGCGAGACCGCGTTGCCGTTGCCGAGCGGGGACCTGCAGACGCTGTTCGTCGATGCGCACTGCACGACGCTGGGTCACATGCCTGGCGACGAGGAGGTACGCTATTATTCTCTCGATCTGAACGGCGAAGCTGCGCCTGTCGTGGTCCGGCTCGCTCGTTGGGACCTCGTGGCCACGAGTGGGGATGCCATCATCGTCCATCGTGAGAACCCACAGACCTCGGGCTGCGGTGAGACGGTCGCTGGCGATTTTCTGCGCAGTGAAAGCGTGCGCGGGGGTGCCGAGGTCACGGCTCTGCTCGAGCCTGGCCGCTACATCATCGAGCTGCAGAGCGACGTCCGGACCGAGCCCGGCCCAGAGCTGAATGCGCTCACGGTGCGCCTGGATAGGGCGGCGTGTAGTTCGGGCCCGGTGGGCGATACGTGCGAAGACGCCATCGAGCTGGAGACTGGCCCTGGCGCTTATGTGCTCGAGGGGTCGACGCTTTGCAACTCGGACCACGTGACCCTGAGCGATTGCAGCGAAGCGTCAACGCCGGACCAGTTCTACAGGCTGGATCTCAGAGCGGAAACCGCCCCGACGCGCACTCGCCTGACCCTGTTGATGGACGGGCTCCGCATCATGCCCTTGATGTATCTGCTGGCAGACGACGGCGCGGGCGGTTGCGGCCGGGGTTTGTATTGCGTCGACTTTGGTAGCGGGGAGTGGGAAGGGCCGCCCCACTACGACCTGAACCTGGCGCCGGATCTCTATTTTATCGGAGTGGAGAGCTCTATCCGCGGCGCGGGCAGCTACCGTTTGCTGGTGGAGCTGGATCGAACGGTGCCCAGCTCCTGCGTGACGACAACGATTGCAGAGTGTGTTTTTCGTGACTATTTGCAGTTGTGCTGCTTCCAGTGGGGAAGCACCGATTGCCCGGAGCTCATCAGCCTTTGCGGCCTGGCGAGCGAGACACAGCGCTGCGTCTGCGAAAGGAACGCGGCCTGCTGCGGAGCAGTTGGCGACACGAGCGGCTGCGCGGAAGCCTACGCTGCTTGCAATTATCTGTGCCCCGAGTTCGCGCCCTCCTCGTACAGTTGCCTGGATCCGTACCGATGACGCGCCCGACGAGGTGCAGGTGGTCGCGGTTGCTGCTGCTGCTCTCGGCTTGCGGGGGCGAGAGCACAATGGCTGTTCCGGCTGCACGCGAGGGGAGCATGACCGATGGCGCGGCGTGCTCCGACGTCGAGTGCAGGGCGCTGGCCGGCGTTTGCCAAGAGGCACGCTGCGACGG
The DNA here is from genome assembly GCA_043780025.1 of Deltaproteobacteria bacterium. GTDB lineage: Bacteria > Myxococcota_A > Polyangia > Polyangiales > Polyangiaceae > SZUA-265. Next base: position 17,976 of record JAYWEH010000256.1, on the reverse strand, counting down.
CCCCATCGGTGTGTGCCGCGTCGGCGCCGCCAACGAGGGTGCGCCCTGCCTCGAGGGAAATCCTTGTGGCGCGTCCGAGTGCCGCGCCGGCGAATGTGTGCCGCTCGCGCCGCCGCCGTGTGCCGAGCTTTCCGATGCCTGTCGGAGCGGCGTCTGTCACCCGGAGCTGGGCTGCGTCGCCGAGCCGCGCTTCATACCAGGTGCGCACGCCGACAATGCGGTTCCGCTCTCTTCTACAGGAGCTGGCCGGGTCACCGCTTCGAACGCGTGCCAGCAACCGCTGTCTCATCCTGTCGCCTGCGCTGCGGAGCTCACTGGCCCGAGCGCTTTTTTCGAGCTCGACCTGAGTGAAGCGACGGAGCTCACTCGAGTCCATTTGATTGTGGACGCGAGCTTCAGCTTCGAAGCCGCTTTGACGCGCGGTCCGAGCGTGGACCCCGTGGTGCTGTCGTGCGCAGAGCCGTTCTACTTCGATGGGCAGTCCCGTCGCATCAGCGCCGAGCTCGAGCCCGGCCGCTACCAATTGGTCGTGACAGGCAGCAGCGATACCGATCGGGGTCTGATCAGCGTGGCCAGCCTAGTGGGCGAGCTCGACCGCGCAGCGCCGCCCAACGATGATTGCGCGACTCCTCTGGCCCTAGATGGCGCGATCGAGCCACTGAGCCTCATTCAGAACCTGGCGGGTGCCACGCCACAGGTCAACGTGCGCTGCGCTGGTCTGGGATCGTTCGATGTCTTTTACGAGCTCGATCTGACGGGGCGCCCGTCGGAGGTCTTGCTGGACGTCGATGGCGGAGGGCTCGAGGGCCTCTATGTTTTCGCCTCGCTGTTTGCGATGGGGAGCGATGCCTGCACGGAAATCGTGACCTGCGGGGAAAGCTGGTCACGTCGCCTGGCGCCCGGGATCTACAGGCTCGCCCTGCACGTGAGGCCGGAAGACGCCAACTTGGCGTTCGGCGTTCGGCTTCGCGTGAGCGACGGCAGCTGTGCCACGACGACCAACGATCGACCGGAGACCGCGCTGGAGTTAGATCCGGCGCTCGCCACCCAGCGCATCCAGGGTAACACGGCCTGCGCTAACGATGACTCGTCCGTTTGTGAGGAGGATCGGGGCGCACCAGACCTCTTTTACCGCCTCGACCTGCGCCAGCGCACGGCGCCGCAACGACTCGAGATCGACGGAACAGATAGGAGTGGAGTGCTGTATTATGTGTTGGTCTCGTCCGGTGAGACGGGGGCGCCACGACCGACCTTTTGCGACTTCCGAAGCACAGAGTTCGTTTTGGCCCCCCGGCTCTACTACCTGGTGATTGACGGTCAGGCGCAAGATGCGGGCCGCTTCGACCTGGAGCTCCGTCTGAGGGATGCCTACGGCGAGCCACCAGACTGCCGGCAGGATGGAGGCACTTTCAGATATTGCCTGTCAGACAGCGAACCCGCCTGCACCGTGTCATCTGCCCACCCCGACTGCATCCGTACGGCCACCGAGTGTGGGCTCCCATCGGATGCCCTGGCCACATTTTGCACGGCTTACCCGGGGTGCTGCGATGGCAGCGCTCCTGTCGGAACCTGTGAAGGCCCGTGGGCGGAGGTGAGCGTCTGCGAGCTTTGACACGCAAGAAGCCGGCCAGGTGGCGGGGCCCCTGGTGTCGAGAGGCGGTTGCTCGCTGCGGACCCTCGAGCCTCCGGATAAACTGCCCTTCAATGCAGGCGCACCAGCAATCCACCGGCCCCGGCAGGAGCACGATGATGGGCACCGCCACGAGCCTTGCGTCCACGAACAGCCCTTACGAGGTGAGCTGAGTGGCACGAGCCACGATGCGGACAGCCAAGCTTTTCGTGTTGGTGGGCGCGCTGCTCAATGTGCGTTCCGCCGTGGCTCAGACGGGCGGGGCAGACAACGGCGGGGCGAGCCAGGCCGGAACCCTCGGCGCTTCCAGCGATCGAGAAGCTGCTCGGGCCGCGTTCGAGCGTGGCCTATCGCTAGCTTTGGAGAGCCGCTACGCCGACGCTAAAGCCGCGTTCCTCGAGGCATACCAGGCGTATCCCCACTACCTGGTACTCTACAACGTCGCGCAGGCCGACGCGCAACTCGGGAACCTGGAATCGGCCATCAGCTACCTCGAGCGCTTCCTGCGAGAGGGCGCGGACGCTCTGAGTTCCGAACGGCGAAAACTGGCCAGCGAGCAGATGGCAGCGCTCCGCCGGCGGCTCGCCGCTGGCGGCGGCCCCGGTGAACACGAGACTGGCAAGCACGCGGCGCTCGGCACGGAGCCCCAGGAAAGCGGTAGCTCCTCCCTTGCGCCCCAGCCGTCACCCGTGGTCCAGCCGCCCTTGCCGGAGCTGTCCGCCTCCGCGCGCTTGCCGCCTCCAAACATTGCTCCCATCACCAGAGAATCGGCGACAGGCGTGGCAGCGCTGTCCGTCCCTCCGATGGTAGCGCCAGCCCAACCCACTCCCGCCCCCTCGGAAGACAGAACCTGGGGGCTCCTGCTCGGTGCGTCTGGCGTCGCATTGCTGGGCGTCGCCTCCGGTCTGTATCTCTGGAACGACTCGCGTCACGCTCACTGGAAGCAGGCGCGTCAAGCGCTGGACGAGCTTCCCGATCGCGACCAGGCGCTGGCGAGTGATTTGAGCGTGTGGCAGCAAGCCAGAACCAACAACGAGCTCCTCGAGTCCATCGAGCGGGTCGACGTTGTCACGATCGTCGCAGCAAGCGTGGGCGCTCTGGCGCTCGGAGCCGGTACCTGGGACCTGCTGTCGCGGCGCGCGCCGACACCAACGATAGTCGCCTCGGGCGCGGTGCTCAATTGGCGCAGCGCGTGGTGACGTTCGGAGGCCCCGAGATACAGACGTCGTAGCGCTCGAGCCGCTCGTAAGCCTCGGCAGGTGTGTCGCCTCCATCGCCGATGTTGCCGAGCTGGGCGTAGTCGCCATAGCCCAGCTCACCGTATTCGTTGTTGCCCCAGCAGCGTACTGCACCGGAGGCGAGGATCGCGCAATTGTGCTGCCCCCCCGAGAACAGGCGCAGCACCCGGTCGAGGCCCGGCACGTCATCCGTGTCCCCAAGGTCGACAGTGCCAAAATTCTCCATCTGCTCGTATTGAGCCGCTGGATGTTGCACGCCGCCCACCCCCGACACACCTTCCTGCTTCGGCATTCCGTAACCCAACCATGGCCCCGCCTCACCCCAACACCGCACTTGGCCTCGAGCATCGAGGGCACAGCCGTGGCGAATTCCGAGCCCGACGCCGAGGACTTTGACCCCGGCGCCCAAGCTCACCGGGCTCGGTGGGACACCGATCACCGTTCCGAAAATGGCGTCCGGGTACCCGGCACGAGACTGATCGTTTCGGCCCCAACACAAGAGCTCGCCGTTATTGTCGATGACGCAAGCGTGCGCTTGATTGAGCTGAACGTCCACGACGCGCCGGCGCTCCAGGTTTTTCACCGGGTCATCGATCGCGCCGGCAAAACGCGCACCGCACCCCATCTCACTGGCGAGCGTACAGGTTGACGTCCCAATGCCCAACGTCCCGAACACATTGCTCCCCCAGCACTGCACGGAACCGCTCACTAGCCGGGCGCAGCTCACGCCATCACCCGCTGCGACCGACGTAGCCTCTTCGAGGACCGCGACCGGGCGCAGCACGGAGAGCTCCTCGTCATCACCGAAGCCCCCCGAGAGCGAATCGCCAATCGCACCGTCACGGCCGGTCCCGAAGCAGTGCAGCGTCCCTCCCGGGCCGGCTCCCGAGCGAATTAGAACGCAGGTGTTCGACACGCCAGCCGAAATTTGAAGGACGTTTTCGAGGGGGAGGTCCGGGAGCGCATTGAGCGTCTCTTCCGGATGATCACCGTAGTCCTCCGTGTTTCCGCGTCCCAGCTGTCCGCTCTCGTTGCAACCCCAGCAGCGGGCATGGCCATCGTCAAAGAGCACACAGGCGTGATGCCAGCCCACGGACAGTTGAACGACTGCCCGTGCATCGCCGAAATCGATCGGCGCGATTTCGCTCGGATCAGAGATATCGCGCGATACGGTGTCCTGGCCCAGCACGCCGTGGAGATCCGAGCCCCAACACTTGATGACTCCCCCCGTCAATAGAGCGCAGGTGTAACCGATACCGAGTCCGAGAAATTGCACGGGTCCCGGCAACGGCTCGCCGGGACCCACGCTGTCGGTAGCAACGGGCGCGGGGGGCAATGCGATGGGGTCCCCCCCGTGACAGGCGCACATCAGCGCCAATAGGTGAGTCCCCAAAGGCCTGGCCATCTACGGTTTGTCGCCGCTCTCGCGCGCTCTGTCCAGACTGGTTTACGATATGGCCAAATCTTGGCCACAAAGCTCCCCCGCTGTCCCACCGAACAAACGATCGTTGCCGCCGGCATCAGCGCAAGCGTGATGGCGGGCGCCCAAGGAGGCCTGTTCGGGGGGCACCGAGCAGGGTTTCGCTCTTTCACCACGGCCCAGCCAGGAGCTCCTGCTCATGAGCGCTGCGCAAGGTCCAGCTGCCGACAGCTCACGGGCGCCACGGCCACGATGACCAGTAGTATCCGTCGGGGGAGGGATTAGGCTGGGGCCCGTTGTCCTCGGACCTCCCCATCACGGCCATTCGCTCCGAGTTCGTCCTGGCACACCGCCGCGGACCGGTGGTGATCACATCGCCCACGGGCTCGGGCAAGAGCACGGAGGTGCCCCGGTGGTGCGAGGGCAAAGTGCTGGTGGTCGAGCCACGCCGGCTCGCCTGCCGTAGCCTCGCGGCACGCGTGGCGGAGCTCGAAGGCTCGCGCCTGGGCGGAGCGGTAGGCTACGTCGTGCGCGACGAGCACGTCGCGGATCAGCAGACGCGCATCGTTTTTGCTACCCCGGGCATGGTGCTGCGCAATCGGGCGCTGCTCGACGGGGTCGGCAGCGTGATCCTCGACGAGTTTCACGAGCGCAGCCTGGAGATCGATCTCTTGCTTGCCCTGTTGCTGGGTGAGCGCAACAACGGACTCGTCATTCTGTCTGCCACGCTCGATGCCGAGCGCGTCCGTCGTCACGTGGGTGGGGTGCACCTGAGCGCCCCTGGGCGTGCGTTTCCGGTCGAGATACGCTACCTGCCTGGACGCGAGCTCCTGCCGGATACGGCCGATCTTGTCGCGCGCGTGGCACAGGCCGTGAGAGCCGCTGCCGACGACCCTGGCGACCTGTTGGTGTTTCTGCCGGGCAAGGTGGAAATCGAGGATTGCGCCCAGGCGCTGCGCGCTACCTTCAGCGTGGTCCCCTTGCATGGCGGTCTCACGCTCGAGGAACAAGAGCGGGCATTCCAGCCCACGCCACGGCGCAAGCTCATCCTCGCCACGAACGTGGCCGAGACCTCCCTGACGATCCCCGGCGTGGGCGTGGTCATCGACACAGGCCTTGTGCGACAGACGCTCTACCAGGACGGGCGTGGCTCGCTCACGCTGACGCCGATCGCCGAAGACAGCGCGGCGCAGCGCGCGGGGCGTGCGGGGCGCACCGCTCCGGGCGTGTGTTACCGCCTGTGGAATGCGGCCGCGAAGCTCCAGCCCGCGACCTTACCGGAGATTCATCGCGGGTCCTTGGTGCCGTTGGTGCTGACGGCGGCCGCCTGGGGCCAGCGCGTGGAGGCACTGCCGCTGCTCGACGCGCCCAAACCTTATGCCCTGGAAGCGGCGCGGGTCGATCTGCGCGCCTGGGGCGCGCTAGAGGGAGATGCAACGCTGAGCGCCTGTGGGCAGGACCTGTTCGCGTTGCCCATCGACGCGAAGCACGCGCGGCTCCTGATCGAGGCCCGGCATCAGGGCTGCCTCGACGACATGATCGACCTGGTCGCGGTGCTCTCGGTGGGCCGTCCTCTGTTCGAGTCGTCGCGATCGCCTTCCGAGATCGGGCTCGAGGATGATTTTCGTTTGGCGGGCTGCGATGCGACCGCGGCGATTCGCGCCGTACGGGCGCGGCGAGCTTCGGAGCACGGCGCATCGGCCTGGGTCGTGCAGGAAGCACGCGCGGCGCGCACGCGCTTACGCCGAGCCGAGGGGCTGAGCGGTGAGGCAGCCGTAGCATTCTCCGAGCGAGCCATTGCGCGCGAAGCGTTGCTGCGCGCTGCCCTCGCGGCAGACCCACGCGTGGCGTACGTCGCCCGGGTACGCGGGCGCGAGCTGTTCTTTGGCAACGGCGGCACCGAATTGCAATTGGCTCGCGAAAGCGCAGCCCAGCACGTGCGCGAAATCGAAGCGATCCTGGCGCTCGACACGCGGGCTTTTGGCGCCGGGCGGAGCGCGCGGGTGCTCGTGACGTGTGCCATGGTCGTGCCCATCGCCGCGCTCGGGCGGGCAGGTTTAGGCAGTGAGCGAATCGCTGCGGTGCGCGTCGAAAACAAGCGCATCGTCACGACCCTGGAGCGCGTCTACGCCAAACGAGTCTTGTCGACGCGCGAGGCGACGCCGGAGGGTGAGCTCGCGCACACGGCGTTGCTCGAGTTATTGCTGCGCGGGAGCGTGTTCCGCGACGCGGTGGCGACGACGCGCGGGCGGCTGGTGCAGACGGCGATCGCGGCCTGGCTGGCGGCCCGCGCCCAGCCCGCGGGGGCAGCGGTGCTGGTGACCCCGCTCGAGGACTGGTTGCGCGCGCGCGTCGTTGCGCTGGGCGTGCAGAGCGGAGACGACCTGGCACTCCTTTCCTCGAGCGACTTTCTCGCACCCGAATTGCCGTATGAGTCGAGGAGCACCATCGAGAGCGACTACCCGCTCACGGTCCGCGCGGGCGATGCCAGCTATCGAGCCGAGTATGACTTGCCGCAAAATCAGGTGACGCTGCAGCTGCTCGAGGGCTCTCGCCGAGACGCGCCCTCGCTCGGCTACCTGCCGAAGTTTCCAGGCCTGCGCATCGTCGTCGCGGGTCCGCGCGGCCTGACCGTCCTGCGCCCCCGCGGCTGAGTCAGCATCACCCATGGCAATGCGTGCAAGGAGCTGCCGGATCGGACCTTTTTTTGCGACAGGGCAGCCGCCGTGCCGTCCTGGGGTCGTCTTCTGGTCGATCGGAGGCCCAGCTGAGTCGCGTTTTCAAGGTCTTTGCGCAGGGCGGCGAGCAAGACGAGCTCGCGGCCTACGGTACCGTGCTCGCGCGCTATGGCGCTTTCGCGATTGTCGAGCCTCGCCGCGGCCAGGGCAGCGCGCTAAAGCGGCGGTTTCCCTCCGAGGATATCAGCGCTCAATACGTGCTACCGAGCCTGGTGGCTCGGCGCGCGCCGGCGCGAAAGCGAGGAAAACGAGCGGGCCGCGCCTGGGTGGCAGGGCCACACCACTACGTGGTTCAGTTCGTTGGACCCGTGAAGCGGCAGTGGCTCGCGCGGCTCGCGCGAACCGGCGCGCAGCTGCGAGAACCGTATCGGGGTTTTTCCTACATCGTTCGTGCTGATCAGAAGCAGGCGGAGGCCTTGGCAGCGCTGCCCTTCGTGCGCTGGGTGGGCCACCTGCCACACCAGGCGCGGCTTTCGGCGCGGCTCCGGGCGCCGCGCGGGGCTGGCACCGAGACGCTTCCGCGAACACGCCTGCGCGAGGGCGTGTACACGGTCCAGATTTTCGATACCAAGCTCGCCGTGGCGATTGCCCGTTCCGCGCAGCGCCTGGGCTTCGAGGTGCTCACGTCGGAGGCGACGGCTCGAACGCTCGTGGTGCGAGCGCGTGCCGGCCGTCCCCGCGAGCAGCTCCAGGCGCTCTCGTCAATCCACGGTGTCAAGACGATCCGCCCGCGCGCGCTCAAGCGGATCAGCAATGACGTCGCGACGGCGTTCATGGGTGCGAGGGTCAGCACGCGCGCCTCGCGTGGGCTCAGCGGGCGCGGGGAAATCGTGGCGATCTGCGATACCGGGCTGGATACGGGAGAGCTCGACACGGTCCACGCTGATTTTGCAGGGCGGATCGTGGCGCTGAAGAGCTATCCGATCGCCAAAGAGTACCGAAAAGATGTGTTCAACGCGGGCGCCGACGACGGCCCTGCGGACCTGTACGACGGTCACGGTACACACGTCGCGGGATCCGCCGTCGGCAACGGAGCGGCGAGCGCGCGCCTGGCTGGCGCCCCCATTCGAGGTTTGGCGTACCGCGCGCGACTGGTGTTCCAGGCCATCGAGCAAGAGATGTGGTGGCGGCCGCACATCCCGCCGTCTGAGCGGGAGCGCTACGGCCTGTACGGCATCCCCGCCGATCTGACGCCGCTCTTCGCGTACGCCTACCGCAAAGGCGCGCGCATTCACTCGAACTCCTGGGGCGGCGGCGACGCGGGAGACTACGACGAGCAATGCGAACAGCTCGATCGCTTCGTGTGGAAGCGCAAGGATTTTTGCGTGCTGGTGGCGGCGGGTAACGACGGCACGGATCGCGACGGTGACGGGTCCATCAACTTGAAGAGCGTGGCATCGCCGGCCACCGCGAAAAACTGTATCACCGTTGGCGCGAGCGAGAGCGAACGCCCCCAATTCGCAGCCGAGACCTACGGGAGTCCGTCCTGGTGGGAAGATGACTATCCCGTCGCGCCATACGCCAGGGATCCCATGGCCAATGATCGCCGGCAGGTCGCGGCGTTCAGCAGCCGGGGTCCAACGGCTGACGGCCGTTTGAAGCCCGAGGTCGTAGCGCCGGGTACGTTCATCCTCTCGACGCGCTCCAACATGATCGCGACGAACAACACGGGCTGGGCACCATTTCCAGAGAGCCACCAGTATTTATTCATGGGTGGCACCAGCATGGCCACCCCCCTCGTGGCCGGTGCCGCCGCGCTCGTCCGCGAATACTTGCGACGGCAGCGCCGGTTGAGAAAGGTGTCCGCCGCGCTCGTCAAGGCAACGTTGGTTGCGGGGGCGCGGCGCCTGCCGGGCACCGCCGCAGCTCGAGTCGTTGCCGATCCCCATCAGGGCTTTGGCCGGGTCGATCTGGATGTCGTGCTCGCCCGGTCGACGCTCTTCTTCGATATTTCGAGGGGCCTCCACACGGGCGAGCTGTTCGAGGTTCCGGTGCGCGTGGCGCCGAAGTCGAGGGGGCTCCGCGTCACGCTGGCCTATAGCGACTATCCCGGCCCTGCTCTCGTGAACGATCTGAATCTGATCCTGAGCGGTCCGAATGGGCGAAAGTTCACGTCGGCAGGCGCGGCGGCAGGCGGCGAGCTCGTCCTGGACAGTACGAACAATGTCGAGGTCGTGCAGGTGAAGTCCCCGACGGCTGGCACCTGGCGCGTCAGCGTCGTCGCTTCGAACGTGGCGCACGGCCCGCAAGACTTCGCCCTCGTCGTGTTGGGTGCGCGTGCCGCGCGCTAGCTCGGCGCGTTTTGGCACGGAATTCGCTAGCGTTGGTGGGCACTGATCGAAAGGATCACACCATGACGACGCCGAAAAACACGATCTGCCTCTGGTTCGACAAGGATGCGGAGGAGGCGGCGCGATTTTACGCAGCGAATTTCCCGAACAGTAAGGTAACCGCCGTTCACAAGGCGCCGGGTGACTTTCCGGGCGGCAAGGAAAGCGACGTATTGACGGTCGAATTCACCGTTTTCGGCATCCCCTGCCTCGGTCTCAACGGAGGTCCGCATTTCAAGCAGACCGAGGCGTTCTCCTTCCAGATTGCCACCGACAATCAGGAGGAAACGGATCGCTATTGGAACGCGATCGTCGGCAACGGCGGCAAAGAAAGCGATTGTGGCTGGTGTAAAGACCGCTGGGGCCTCTCCTGGCAGATCACCCCGCGCGTGCTCACTGACGCGCTGGCCATCGGTGGCGCTGAGGCAAAGCGCGCCTTCGAGGCAATGATGACCATGCAGAAGATCGACGTCGCCAAGATCGAGGCCGCTCGGCGCGGGTAAACGGGCTCGCGTCGATGCAGCACCGCTCCTCCCGCGTCCCTCGACGGCGGGCACAGCTATACATCCTCCAATTAGGTGTGCTGCGCCGAAATTGCTATTCTGAGGCATGGAGCGGATAGCGCGCGAGTTGCTGCGGGCGTTGCGTGGACAAAGGTCTCAAGTCGCGTTTGCGCGTCGGCTCGGATACAAGGGCAATCCCGTCGCAGATTGGGAGGCGGGCCGCCGGTTTCCCACGGCGCTCGAGATGCTTCGAGCTTACGAGAAGGTGACGGGTGACGTCGTGGCGGCATTTGCGCGCTTTCATCCCAGCATTCCGGCTCGCCTGGCTGATGGTACGTTGGACGTCGCTGCGTGGCTCTCCGCCTTGCGAGGCTCTGCATCGGCCCAGGACATTGCAGCGCGAGCCAAGCTCTCTCGCCATCAGGTCTCGCGCTGGCTCAGGGGTCAAACGCAGCCGCGCTTGCCCGATTTTCTTCGCGTCCTCGACGCGATAACCGGGCGCGCAACGGATCTCGTCGCAGAGCTCGTTCCGATCGAGGGTGTCCCCTCGGCGCATCGAGACTGGGAGCGCCGCCAGGCAGCCCGCAGCGTCGCACATGAGGAGCCATGGACAGAAGCGATCCTGCGCGTCATTGAGAGCCGGGGCTACCGCGAGCTGCCCGCGCACTCGAGCGAGTTCGTGGCAGACGCACTCGAGCTCTCGCTCGAGGTCGTCCAGCGCTGCCTGGGCAAACTCGACGCGGCCGGTATCATCGCGCGGCGAGGGGCGCGCTACCAGCCGGCGCAGGCGTTGACCGTCGATACCCGCGCCATCGGCAAACTGCGCGAGCACTGGGCAGGCGTCGCCGCCGAGCGCGTCAGGGTGCCGCGCCCGGACGATGTGTTCAGCTACAATGTGCTGTCGGCATCAAGCGCCGACATGGAGCGGATCGACGCGCTCTTGCGTGCGACGTTCCGTGAGATCCGCATGATTGTCGCGAACACGAGCGAGGACGAGGTGGCCGCGCTCGTGAACCTTCAGCTCGTGCGCTGGGGGCCGCGAGAATGAAGCAGCGCCCGTTTCAGGGCGCTCCTGACGCCAACTCAAAACACGCGGGGGCACTCTCGTCCTCGGGGCTGAGCCTATTGTGGACGTTTCCGAGCTGCGCGTCGCACTCCGGGCTCTCCACTAGCGAGACGTCCTCGACGGGCAGGGTCAGGTCGCCATTGGCCAGTTGGGCCAGCACCACCGTATCGGCCCACGGCGTCAGCGCAATGCTGCCTGCAAGCGTGCTGCCGTTGGGGCAGTCGTCGCCCGTGGTGTCGATACAGGGCTCGGGGAATCGGTAGAACGCCAGGACTTCGTCACCCGCGGCGATCGAGGCGCAGCCATAATAACAGGGGAGCTCACCGAACCAGGCGGACGTGATCTCGCTTCCAATCTCCAGGCCCGTGGTGCTGCCGAGCAGCTCTTCCACCCGTAGGCGAACGGTTCCGAGGCGAACCGGGCGAAAATCCGCCCCTTCGATGTGCCCCACGACTTCCAGCACGGTTGCGCGCAGTGGATTGGCTAACGTACCCCCGCAGGGGCAGGCAGGGCGATCGACGCCACCCGGATTTTCATACTCTGTGCCGGACTGGCCGTTGATCGAGGTCTCATTGGAGTCACTCGACGCTTGCGAGGCGCGGCTGGCCTCGGCGCCATCGTTCGATTTTTCCGTGCCACACGCACCGAGCCCGCCGAACGCGGCGCACAACCCAAAGCCAAAAATCGTGCGCACGACAGTCGTGCGGAAGGGGAGCGAATTAGCTTCTGACATGAGCGACCTCTTCGCGAGCCAAACCTCGCCTCATTGATATGACCCGCGCGCCGGTGACGGTAAAGGTCAAACCCTGCCGGTAATGCTCATTCTGTGTCCCGCAGCTGCTTGGTGATGCGCAATTCTGGTATAGCTCAGGGGCGAAAGCTCGGGAAATGCTCGCCGGTGCGGACCGACAAGGCAAAGAGCGAGCAACCGTCGCCGTCGCGGTGCTCGATGTACACGGTCGCGAGCCGTCAGCCGAGGACGAGCAAGTGGCAAAGCCCTTGGCCTTGGAAGGCGATCGCTATTTCGCTGACAAGGACGACGCTCATGCACTCGCGCTGTTTCCGCGGCTTACAGCCTGGTCCCAGCGCCACGCTGGGGATCGAGGTTGCGCGTGCGGCTGACGGGGAGGGCTCGGGAACTCAGTCCTGGAGGCAATACAGGTGGCCGAACGTACTCGGGCAGAAGTAGGTGTCCTGGTTGAAGAAAGTGGCTGACGTCGAAGACGCCCTGCCTGCCACTGACATCGCGGGTGCCCCGCTCGTCCAGTCGCTGCAATTTTGGAGGACTGCCGCCTCGGGGGTTACTGCGCCGGTGAACGCGATGCCGCCGGGAGTGTACACGGGCCCAGGGAGCCGGACGGAAATCGGAGCGAGCAAATTAGGCGTGGCGCTGAAGAGGTCTGAATCCACGTTGGTGACGGCGACGCCGTCGGGACGAACGAAGGGGAATTCGCCGGCAGCGGTGAACCTGGAGGCGGCCGAGCCAGCCGAGGTCGCGACGAACGCCCGATAGGTCGCCGGCCAGAACGAATCACCGGCGCTATCGCACGCGGCGTCCATCCCGACCAACCCTCCGCTGAAGAGGCTGGCATCCGCCTCGATCAGGAACGCGAATTTCATGAAGTCGGGGTCTGGCAGGGGCGGCGCGATTGCGACCTGGTAGTCGATCTGCAAGCATAAGAGCCGAAAGCTGCCCGCACAGGAGTCCGTTCGCTCCGAGCGCATCCAATACGCGGATCCGCTATCGGCCGAGCCGAGCGTGGTGGCCACTGCCGCGCTAGTCCAGTTGTTGCAAGCTGCTCCCGCGCCGCTGAGAACTGGCGCGTCACCGCGCGTCCCCTGCTCGTTGTGAAACACGGGATAGAAGCTGTTAAGGAGTTCAGACGAGATTTCGTCGATGACCGGATCACCGTTCACCCCGACCCAACCGCGCGGAGTGATGGCCGTCGCCAGGCGCTGCGGCGCGCTCTGTGCGTTGCTCGCAATCCACGCTTTGTACGTGCCCGTCGCGGGGACGACGGACCCCCCCGACAGAGCGACCTCTGCGCAAGCGGCGTCTGCGCCGGCCAGGACCGCGGTGGCGTTGAGCGTGCTCGATCCCGAGCCCAGCACGGCGAGCTCAGCCAGCGTGTAGGAGCTCGAGGTCCAAAAAATCACGTTGGCTGGGCTGAACTCGGCGCTGACGTTCACATCAACCTCGCCAGTCAGTTCGAGATTGCAGCTCGGCACCAAGCCGTTGGCGGCGCAGGCGCCCTTCCAACCGGCAAAGTGGTGGCCCGGCGCCGGCACGGCGCTCAAGCCCATCGAATTGCCAGGAGCGTCGAGGCTGCATGAATCGGCGCAATCGAAGGCTATGTTGCTGGTGTTAAAGCCGGTGACTCTGCCGGATGCGCCGTCGATCCCCACCACCTCGATCTGGACCCGGTGACAGCTGCAGCCTCCATTGCACTCGATGACACCTCCGCAGCCGCAGGAGTCGCCCAGGTTCTCTGGGGCCTCCACGGTGCAGGTCCCATCGCAACGTGAAATCCCTCCGCAGTCGCCGCAACCCAAATAGTGAGTGCTGCTACAGTCGGCGGCGATCGTGTCCTTGGGAGCTCGCACCACGAGGCCGTTGCGATAGTCCGTGTAGTACAGGCTGGTCTCGTCGACAGCCAACCCGAAGGGCAAGATCGGCCCCGACGCCATCACGGTCGCCGCTGCAGGATCGCAGCCGGAGCGAGGGCATGCCTTGATCACTCCACCGATGGCATCCGGATCGGTGGGATCGGCAAGGGGGTTCCCCAAAGGCAACTGCGACCAGTAGGTGCGGTCCGCGTCGAGGGCGACCGCAAACAGATCGGGCAGATCTGCGATGATGGGGTCATCCGCGGGGCACCCAGACAGCGGACACGAGCTCACGCTGTTGAAGCCCGCAGCGAAGAGCTCGGACGGGCCCAGCGCCACGCCGACAGCTCGGCCCGACCTGAGCAGGAGAAGATTGTCCGTCCTGCAACCAGCGACGGGACAACTGCGCAGATCCTGATAGCTCGCGAGATAGACGCGGTCGGCATCGGCCGTGATCTGGGAGAACGGAGCCGTGAACGGGAAGGCGAGGGGCGCCCCCGCGTCGCAGGCGCCAAGATCGCACTTGTAGGCCTGGGCGGATATGGCCTCCGGGGGAGTTCCGCGGTCGATCCAGTACAGCGTCGAACCGCTGATGGCGATCGAGCGCAGCCTCGGGAGCCCGGAGATGACGACCTCCGGCTCATTGTCGCCACAGCCTTCTTTCGGGCAGTGCACGATCTGACCATTCGTTCCGTCGCCCCAGTTGGCCCAGTAGACGTCGGTTTCGGTGAGCGCAATGCCGGTGGGTTTTGCCTGGGCGGTTGCGATGGTGGGCAAGCCGCCGGTAGCTCCGCTACTGCCCGCGTCGCCGCTACCCGCGGCTCCGCCGGCTTGCGACGGCGTTCCGCCCTGCGAGCCCCCCTCGCCGCCACTGGTGCTGACGCCGCCTCCGCCCGCGCCACTGTCTGCCGCCGCGGCGGTGTCTCCGCCGAGGCCATTGGCGACGTCGGGCGCGCGGTCGTCAACCGAGCACGCGCTGCTGGCCGCGGCCAAACCAAAACGGGCGAGAGCGACGACCCCAGCGCTGAACCTGCTTCGGCTGCAATTCGACTGCTTCATGGTGGACCGCGATCTCCCGAATCGCTCTGAACCGAGCTTTACCACGACGCTCCGCTAGACGGGAGGCGAACGAAGGCTGCCTACATCGGCACCATGCGCGGCGTCCAAGATGATCGATCCAAGCTGATCAACCCGTCCGCCCCGCCAGCGACGCCACGACAATCACCAGCTCTGCCGGTTCGACGGGTTTTGCGACGTGAGCCTGGAATCCCGCCATCATGGCGCGCGTTCGATCCTCGCTCCGGGCGAACGCTGTCAACGCAGCAGCAGGGATCATCCGCCCATCCTTCGTCAGCGCTCGCACCTTTCGAATCAGAGAGTATCCGTCCTCGCCCGGCATCCCGATATCGCTCACCAGGATGTTTGGGGGGCTGGTCTGGATCTCGGCAAGCGCCTCCTCCACCGAACCTGCCGTGATCACCTCGGCGTCGTGGCCACGCAATACTTCGGCGAGCAGGGTTCGGGCGTCCTCCTCGTCGTCCACGACCAGGACCCGAAGACCTTTGAGGGAGGGTGCTTCCTGCGAGGTGGGGGCAGCTCTCGCCGCGTCCGCCTGGAGCAAGTTCGCAGGCCTGACGGCGGCCAAAGGCAACCGGATCTTGAATGCCGAGCCCCGCTTGGCCCCCGCGCTCTCGACCCGAACGGTGCCCCCGTGCAGTTCGACCAGATGGCGGACGATCGCGAGGCCGAGGCCGAGCCCGCCTTGTGTACGCGTGCTCGTGGGGTTCGCCTGCCTGAACCGTTCGAAGACGTGTGGCAAGAACTCCGGCTCGATCCCCATCCCCGTGTCGATGACCTGTACTTCGACTTGAGATTCCAGCCGTTCGAGCCGAACCGACACCGTGCCTCCCTTTTGGGTAAACTTGACGCCGTTCGAGAGCAGGTTCCACAAGACCTGCTGCAGCCGCGCAGCGTCGCCTGTGGCTGCGCCCGCTGATGGTTCGAGTATGATGTCGAGGCGAACGCCCTTTGCGAGCGCGGCCGGGCGCACGGTTTCTACGGCGGCCTGCACGATGGTAACGAGATTGACGGACCCGAGCTCGAGGCGGAGGTTGCCGGAGATGATGCGGGAGACATCGAGAAGGTCCTCGATGAGCTGCGACTGAGCCTTGGCGTTGCGTTCGATGGTGGCCAGGCCCTGCGCCCGCTTTTCTTCCGGCATGCCGGGCGATTGCAGCAGTGTCGCCCAACCGAGCATGGCGTTGAGCGGTGTGCGCAGCTCGTGAGAAACCGTCGCCAGAAACTCGTCCTTCGATCGGTTCGCCTGCTGCGCCTCGCGATACAGGCTCGCGTTATCGACGGCGAAAGCGGCGACCCGTGCCAGCTCTTCCGCGAAAGACAGATCGAGCGGTCCAAATTTTCGATTGGATTCGGCGGCAACGAAGGTGATTGCGCCGAGCGTCCTGCCGCGCGCCACGAGCGGGACGATCATGGCCGATTTGAGGCCGAGTTCCAGGATCAGGCGTAGGTGCTCGTCATCCGCCGCCGAATCCGTGAGCAAAGCTCGAGGAATTTCCGGCATCAAAATCGACTTGCCCGTGCGCAGAACCGCGTGGACACCGTACGGTGAACTGGGGTCCGACGGATACCGAGTCTCCAGCTCTTCGGCGAAGCGCACCTTGGCTGCATCCACGTGCGCCACAGCGAGACGCGCAACATGGCCCCCTCGCTCGACGATGTCCACGGCGCACCAGTCAGCGATGATCGGCACGGCGAGCCGAGCGACGCTCGTGAGGGTCGGGACGTATTCGAGCGAGGAGGCGAGCAGGGCGCTGGCGTCCGTCAAGAAGCGGCGCCGGTCCTCCTCGCGACGTTTCTCGGTCACGTCCCGAAAGACGAGCACCACCCCAGCCAGTTGGCCCCGGTCGTCGAAGATGGGGGCGCCGCTGTCGTCGATGGCGACCTCCGCGCCCTGCTTTCCGAGCAGCACCGTATGACTGGCGAGCCCGACGACCTTGCCTTCACGCAGGACCTTGTCGACCGGGCTCTCCACGGCGAGGCGGGTGTGCTCGTTGACGATGCGGAACACTTCGCTGAGCGGGGTGCCTCTGGCCTCGTCGAGGCTCCACTCGGTGAGCCGCTCGGCGATGGGGTTGAGGAAGGTGATCCTGCCCTCCGAATCGGTAGCGATGACCGCATCTCCGATGCTCTTCAGCGTCGTCAAGTGCAGCTGAGAGGTGAGTCGTAGTGCTTCCTCGGTCTGCTTGATCTGGGTGACGTCCGCGAAGATCGCGACCGCGCCCTGAAGCTCACCTGCGGGGCCACGGATGGGCGCGGAGCCGCCGAGGAGCACGCCGTGGCTGCCATCGAATCGCTGGACCCGGGTCTCCTCGGGCTGCACCGTCTCTCCCGCGATGAGGCAGCGTGCCATGGCCCAGTCGCCCCCCTCGTAAGGACGACCATCGGGGTGAAACCCTCGGTACTTCCCCCAACCCGCGATGTCGTCAGCGGTGGCACTGCCGGCCCAGATCGTCTCGGCGGCTCTATTCTGAAGGATCAGTTTACCCTCCGCGTCGCTGACGATGATGCCATAGGGACTTACTTCCAGGATGGAGTCGATGAGTCCGCGCCCCTCTGAAGCGAGGACGCTCAGTCGCTCGACCTCCCGGCATAGCGCCTCGATGCGGAGCTCCGCCGCCCCTTCGGGCCGCCGCGTCGTCGCATCGATGGTGAAGCAGCGCGTATGCAGGAAGTTCTTCGTCTCGTCGAACTTCGCACTGGAGGTGATGAGCACCTTGCGTGTGGACCCATCCTTGCATCGAAGACGGGCTTCGTAGTCGCGCAGCCGCTGGCCAGATGAGAGCCGACGAAGAATGTCGTCGATGACCTCCGGGTCCGCGTGAAACTCCGTGATGTTGTGGCCGATGTACTCATCGGCAGAATAACCCAGCGGCTCGTAGTCGGCCGGGTTTGCCCAGCGAATCGTGCCGTCGGCGCTGACCCAATGCAGACCCACATCGGTGGTGTTGACGAAGTCGAGAAGGTCTTCCGCACTCGGGACGCTGTTGGACATCAGGCGCTCGCACGCTACCAATATCCGGGTCCAATCGCCCGCTCCCATCTTCTAGAGGAATGAGGACCAGCGACCGGTGTGCCCCAGCAGGATCGCTAAATACTGGTCGTTGGCCAGCTTTTTCCCGACGCCACGCCCCGTCGGTACACCAATTGCAGGTCCGATCGCGATGGATCTAACGAATGCGGGATTCTCGGGACAAAAAGTGGTTTCCTCGCGCCTGGGGGTCCCGGCGCGCAACAGTGGTGCGCAGTACCGCCCCGCAGGCGCGGAGCCGGCAGGGGTTGAGCGACCCCCGTCAGCGAACTCGCGTGGCGGTGGGACGTCCCTCCGAGGTTTGAGAATCGTCGTGGTCGAGGGCGACGACGATTC